>JBEKZS010000179.1:0-7773 GCA_049509635.1 Roseiarcus sp. | reverse complement strand
TGCGGCCGCGACGACCAGCAGGGCAAGCTGTGGGCCGAACTCGCGCTCGGCGAGCTCAAGGACAAGAAGATCGCGATCGTCCACGACAAGACGACCTACGGCCAGGGCCTCGCCGACGCGGCGCGCGTGGCGATGAACGCCGGCGGCAAGAAGGAAGTGCTCTACGAAGGCGTCAACACCGGCGAGAAGGACTATTCGGCGATCGTCTCCAAGATCAAGGCTTCGGGCGCCGACTATCTGATGTGGGGCGGCCTGCACACCGAAGGCGGCCTCATCATCCGCCAGATGCGCGACCAGGGGATGAACACGATCGTCATCTCCGGCGACGGCATCACCGACAACGAGTTCGCCTCGATCGGCGGCCCCGGCGTCGAGGGCACGTTCATGTCGTTCGGTCCCGATCCCCGCAACAATGCCGCGGCCAAGGACATTGTCGCGGCGTTCCGCGCCAAGGGCTTCGAGCCCGAGGCCTATACGCTCTATTCCTACGCCGGCGTGCAGATCATCAAGCAGGCGGCCGAGAAGGCCAATTCGCTCGATCCCAAGAAGGTCGCCGAAGTCATGCATTCCGGCATGACCTTCAACACCGTCATCGGC
The DNA here is from genome assembly GCA_049509635.1 of Roseiarcus sp. Lineage (GTDB taxonomy): Bacteria > Pseudomonadota > Alphaproteobacteria > Rhizobiales > Beijerinckiaceae > Roseiarcus. The sequence goes on along the minus strand of JBEKZS010000179.1, from coordinate 7,176 downwards.
CCGATCGCCTATGACGCGAAGGGCGACCGGACGAGCGTCGACTTCGTCTGGTACGTCTGGAAGAAGGGCGACGACGGCAAGATCACCTACAAGCAGCGTAGCTGATCGGCTGTCGACCGCGACCTTTGTCGCGGCGATCATGAGAAGCGAGAGCCCGCCGGCGACGGCGGGCTTTCTTTTGTCAGGCCTTTGCGAGCCTGCGGCGGCGACGCGTCAGCCGAGCTGCCCCAGGGCGGGAAAGACGTTGATGAGCCAGCCCGAGGCCGCCTGCAGGCCGCCGCCGAGAAAGGCGATCCCGGTCAGGACGAGAAGTCCGCCGACAACCTTCTCGAGCCGGCCGAACTGGCTGCGAAAGCGCCGCGCCGCCGCGACGAACGGACCCATGGCGAGGGCGGCGAGCACGAACGGGGCGCCGAGGCCGGTCGAATAGGCCCCGAGCAGGGCCGCGCCGCGCGCGGCCGTCTCCTGCGAGCCGGCGACCGCGAGGATCGTCGCCAGGATCGGGCCGATGCAGGGCGTCCAGCCGAAAGCGAAAGCGAGGCCCATCAGATAGGCGCTCCAGAGGCCGGGCGGGCGCGCCAGCTCGAGCCGCTTCTCGCGGACCATCGCGCCGATCCGCAGCGCGCCGAGGAAATGCAGCCCCATCGCGATGATGCCGATCCCCGCCGCGATCGAGAGGACGTGGCTCCATTGCCGGATCAGGGCGCCGAACACGGAGGCCGTCGCCCCGAGCGCGACGAACACGGTCGAGAAGCCGAGCACGAACAGCAGGGCGACGATGATCGTATCGCGGCGCGCGCGCGCCTCCCCCTCCTCGACCAACTGCTCCAGCGACGTGCCGGCGAGATAGCACAGATAGGGCGGCGCCAGCGGCAGGACGCAGGGGCTGAGAAACGAGATCAGGCCGGCGCCGGCGGCGGCGGGAAAGGAAATGTCGGTCATGGCGCTCAATCTGGCCCGGCGCGTCGCCCCGGGCAACTCACGATCGGGTCATGCGCGCCGCAGCGTCCCCGGGCGCCGCGCCACGTCGGAGAAAGGCCGCAGGTCGGCGACGGAAATCACGGCATTTCGACCAAGATGCGGCCGCGAACCTTGCCTTCCAGAATGCGCGCGCCGGCGGCGAACACGCCGTCGAGCGGGATCGTCTGGGTCATGCGGGCGAGCTTGGCGTGGTCGAGATCGGCGGCGAGCCGCGTCCACGCCTCGATGCGGCGCGGCATCGGGCAGTTCACGCTGTCGACGCCGAGCAGTTGCACGCCGCGCAGGATGAACGGCAACACGGTGGCGGGCAGGTCGCGGCCGCCGGCGAGGCCGCAGGCCGCGACGGCGCCGCCATAGCGGGTCTGCGCGAGCGCATTGGCGAGCGTATGCGACCCCACGCTGTCGACGCCGGCCGCCCAGCGCTCCTTGCCGAGCGGCCGCCCCGGCGCCGAAAGCTCGGCGCGGTCGATGATCTCGGCCGCGCCGAGATCACGCAGATAGGCCGCCTCGTCAGGCCGGCCGGTCGAGGCGATCACCCGCCAGCCGCGCGCGGCGAGCAGCGTCACGGCGATCGAGCCGACGCCGCCCGCCGCCCCGGTGACCAGCGCAGGCCCATGGTCGGGCGCCATGCCCTGGCGCTCGAGCGCGAGCACGCAGAGCGCCGCGGTATAGCCCGCCGTGCCGATCGCCATCGCCTGCGCGCGCGACAGTCCGGCCGGAAGCCTGACGAGCCATTCGCCGGGGACGCGCGCCTTCTGCGCATAGCCGCCGAAATGGCTCTGGCTCAGGCCGTAGCCGTTGGCGAGCACTTCGTCGCCGGGGCGAAAGCCGGGATCGTCGGAGGCCTCGACGACGCCCGCCAGATCGATGCCGGCGATCATCGGAAACCGGCCGACGACGGCCGAGCGGCCGGACAGGACGAGGCCGTCCTTGTAATTGACCGTGGAATGGGTGACCCGGACCGTCACATCGCCTGGCATGAGCTCGGCTTCGGTCATTTCGACGAGCCGCGCCTCCTGGCCCTCGTCTGTCTTGTCGATTCGGACGGCGCGGAACCTCATGCGCGGCTTCCCTGATGAGACGCGGCGAGGCGAACTGACCTGCCCGTCGGCCAGCCTTCATAGCGTGCGGACGCGCCGTTGTTAACGGCCTCCGGCGCAATCGGCGCCGGATGCGGCGGGCACGGCCCTACTGGGTGAGGCTGGACGAAAACTCGCCGTGCCGCACCCTGTCGGCGAGCCGTTCGGCGAGACGCGCCGCGGTCTCTTCGCCATAGGCGGCGACCAGTTCGCGAAAGGCGGCGCACAGCGCCGCGTCGGCGAAGGATTCGACGTCGATGCCGTCGAGCACCGCCTCCGCGAAGGCCTCGCTGACATAGGCGAGCGCGGTCCGGCGCGCGTCCGCATCCGAGAGTTCGCGCAGCGATTGATCGGGCGAGACAAACATTGCCTGCCAGCATAGGGCGATCTCGCGCGCGGCGCGATCATCGTTCGGGGAATAGGTTAACGCCCCGTGGCTCGCGGAGCGGCCCTGGCTATTGGAGGCCTTGGGCGCGGTCGGTCCGTCGCCGCATTCGCAATTCGCGATAGCGGGTCGGCAAAGCGGCGGAATTTCGCGGCCTCGCCGATTCCGCGATCGCCAGCGCACGCTCGAGCAGCTGGCGCATCGCCGCGCCGATCTCGGCGCAGGCCTCGATCTCGCTGTCGCGCGGCGGGTCGGGCGTGCGGGCGCAGAGCTCGACCGCCGATTGGGCGAGCTTGTCGAGACCGGCGACGACCGCGTCGAAGGCGCGCCTGATCAGCGGATCGAGCTCGCCATAGGCCTGGAGGATCGCGTCGTTCGGCTTCGGCGCGGGCTCTGGCCCGCGTTCCGCCTCACCGACGCAGCGCCAGCGCCGGATGGCGTCCGCGGCGTCGGGAAGGCGTTCCAGAAGCGAAGCCATCCTCGCGAGCTGGGCGAGGTGATCGAGATAATCGTCCATGGGGCCGAGCGCAGGAGCGGCGTGGGACGGGTCGGGCGCGCGCGCTCGCTCGTCCAACCCGCAGGACGGCGGCCGACCCGGGACTTTGGACGTTCTCGGCGCCATTGTGCTTGTCCTGCCCGTTGCGGAGCGGAGCCCGTTCGGCTTCGAATAACCAACAAGCCGATTCTCCACAACTGACTTACGACAGATAGGTTACCAAGGGGTCGCCGATGCCTGAACGATTTGCGCTGATTTCGTCGCCCGAGACGGTGCGCGCCGCATTCGCCTACGGCGACGAGCCGGCGTTCCCGCCGCGCTACAACATCGCCCCGACCCAGCCGATCGCGATCGTCACGGCGGCGCCCCACGCGCATGGCCGGACGCGCCGGTTCGGCCTCGCGCGCTGGGGCTTCCTGCCCGGCTTCGTGAAGGACCCCGCGGATTTCCCGCTGCTGATCAAGGCGCGCGCGGAGACGCTGACCGAGCGGCCGAGCTTCCGCGCCGCGGTCAGGCGCCGCCGGTGCCTGGTTCCCGCCGATGGCTGGTACGAATGGCTGCGCGACGGGCGCGGCGCGCCGAAGCGGACGTTCCTGGTCCGCCGGCGGAATTGCACGCCGATGGGCTTCGCCGGCCTGATGGAGACCTGGATCGATCCCTACGGCGGGGAGATCGACACCGCGTGCATCGTCACGATCGCCGCCAATCGCCTGATCGCGCCGATCGCCGACCGGATGCCCGCGATCCTCGCCCCGGCCGATTGCGCGGCGTGGCTCGACAATGACGGCGTCGGCGCCGAGCCGGCGATCGGCCTGCTGCGTTCGGCGCCGGAGGACGCGCTCGCCCTCATAGCGATCGGCAGTGCGGTCAACCGGGTCGGCGCCGAGGGACCGGAGCTGCAGCGGCCGCTCGAATCGCCCGCGGCGTGATACGGCTTGCCCAAATTCCCGCGGCGCGCGAATTTGAGCCGGAGCAGCCGGAGCGTTCCATGGCCGAGAAACAACGACCGCCGCGCGAGGTCGACGCGATCTTCCACGCCGACGCGCGGCGCCGCTGCCCGTGGGCGGGGCTCGACCCGCTCTATGTCGCCTATCACGACCAGGAATGGGGCGTTCCCGAATGGGACGGCCGCGCGCTGTTCGAGAAGCTTATCCTCGACGGCTTCCAGGCCGGCCTGTCGTGGATCACGATCCTGCGCAAGCGCGATTCGTTCCGCGCCGCCTTCGACGGTTTCGATCCCGAGAGAATCCTGCGCTACGACGAGGCCAAGGTCGAGGCGCTGATGCAGGATCCCGGCATCGTGCGCAACCGCGCCAAGATCAGGGCGACGATCGCGCTCGCGCGCATCTACGAAGAGCTCGAGCGGAGCGGCGGCTTCGCGCGCCATCTCTGGGGCTTCGTCGGCGGCCGGCCGATCCAGAACGCCCGCCGCACGATGCGCGATATGGCGGCGCAGAGCGAAGTCTCCGAGGCGATCGCCGGCGACCTGCGCGCGCGCGGCGGCAATTTCGTCGGCCCGACGATCGTCTACGCCTTCATGCAGGCGACCGGCATGGTCAACGACCATCTCGTCGATTGCCATCGCCACGCCGAATGCGCGGCGCTCGGGCTCGGGTCCCATGGCCGCTAGGACGACGCGCGCGTGGCAGCGCATGCTTTCGGGACGGCGGCTCGACCTGATCGACCCCTCCCCGCTCGACATCGAAATTTCCGACATCGCCCACGGCCTCGCCCGCGTGGCGCGCTGGAACGGCCAGACCCGCGGCGCTGAAATCTTCTCGGTGGCCCAGCATTGCCTGCTCGTCGAGGCGCTGGTCGGCGCACAAGCGCCGCAGGCGGACCGGCGGACCCATCTCTTCGCCCTGCTGCACGACGCGCCCGAATATGTGATCGGCGACATGATCTCGCCGTTCAAGGCGGTGATGGGCGGCGACTACAAGGCGGTGGAGGCGCGGCTGCTCGCGGCGATCCACATCCGTTTCGGCCTCGCGCCGCAGACGCCGCCTGACGTCGCCGCGCTGATCAAGGACGCCGACCGCGCCGCCGCCTATCTCGAGGCGACCGCGCTCGCCGGCTTTTCGCTTGCCGAGGCGCACAAGCTGTTCGGCGCGCCGAGGCTCGCGCCGGGCGGGATGGACGCCTATCTTGCGCCGCTCCGGCCGGCCCAGGCGCAGGAGGATTTCCTGCGCCGCTTCGCCGAGCTCGACGAGGCCGCGATCCGACACTGACCAGAGAGCCGCCGCCATGATCGCCCCCGTGACCAAGCCGCGCCTGCACGTCTGTTCGCTCGACCGCATCGGCGCGATGGTCGAGGCGACCGGCGCGCGTTCGCTGGTGACCCTGCTGAATCACGGCACGCCGGTCGTGCGTCCGGCCGCGATTCGCCCCGACCGTCATCTGTTCATCGCAATGTCCGACATCGTCGAGACGATGGACGGCCACATCCTGCCCGGCGAGCGCCATGTCGGCGACCTCCTCGCCTTCGTCGAGGCCTGGGACCGCGCCGAGCCGCTGCTGATCCATTGCTATGCCGGCGTCAGCCGCTCGACCGCGGCCGCCTTCATCGCGGCCTGCGCGCTGGCGCCGGCGCGCGACGAAGCCGAAATCGCACTCGCCCTCCGCGCCGCCTCCCCCACCGCCACCCCCAACGCCCGCCTCGTCGCGGTCGGCGACGCGATGCTGGGCCGCGCGGGGCGGATGAGCCGGGCGGTCGAGGCGATCGGGCGGGGGGAGGTTTGCGCGACGGGCGTGCCGTTCGGGCTGGAGGTGGGGTGAGGCCGGGGGGCGATCTTGGACGCCCGGGGGTGGGAGCGCGCGTGGCGCCGACGCCACGGCTGCTCGCTCTGATTGCGTAGCACACGCTAAAGTAGTGGACAAACCGTGAACGATATGGTCCTCTGTTCGATAGCGCTGACTAACCGATAGAACGCGGGGACGGGTCCTTCCGCGCGTCGGCGAGAGGCTTAGGGTGCCGACGATCGGAAACCAATGAGGAGGCGATTCGTGCTAGCCAGGGTCGAGATATCGGACGCGTCGGCCGGACTCATCGCTGCCGCCAACGGGCGGCGGTTCAAGACGATCCTCGCCGATCCGCCATGGCGGTTCCAGAATTCCACCGGCAAGGTCGCGCCGGAACACAAGCGGCTGAACCGGTACGGCACGATGACCTTCGCCGACATCGAGTCGCTTCCGGTCGCCGCCATCGCGGACGAAGTCGCGCATCTCTACCTCTGGGTCCCCAACGCCCTCCTGCCTGAAGGCCTCACGGTGCTGCGCGCTTGGGGATTCGCTTACAAGTCCAACGTGGTCTGGCACAAGATCAGGAAGGACGGCGGCTCGGACGGCCGCGGCGTCGGCTTCTACTTTCGCAACGTGACCGAGATGATCCTGTTCGGGGTCCGTGGCCGGAACGCGCGCACGCTTGCGCCGGGCCGCAGCCAGGTCAATATGATCCAGACCCGCAAGCGCGAACATTCGCGCAAGCCCGACGAGCAGTATGACGTAATCGAGGCCTGTTCGCCCGGGCCGTACCTCGAACTGTTCGGCCGTGGCTTACGCAAGGGCTGGACGACTTGGGGCGCTCAGGCGGACGACGCTTATGAGCCGACGTGGAAGACGTATGCGCATCATTCGCAGGCGGGGCGGGGCAGAGAATTAATCGACTGAGGATTCTCCCTCTTCGATCAATCGTTCGACGACGGCCGCCGGCTCGCCAAAGGTGACCAATGTCGATGGCAGCCCGATCAACAGCAAGGGGCAGGGGTTGCCGACTCCGCGGTGCACGCGATCGGCCAGCTTGCGCCAATGGGTGGTGGACGATCCGAACTTGTCAGCGACGAACGCCGATGCCCAGGATTCGGCGAATGTCGCTTCCCCTCGTCGGCGGCGCTCGATGTTTGTGACCTGGCGCTTTGTCGGGCTTAGGCCGATTCTTCCAAGGTCGGCGAAATCGGCGACCTCATGTTCGATCGCGAAACGGAGAACCATTTCTCGCATCCGATCCTGCAGCGAAATCCCGCGTGTGACAATGACGCCGAGCGAGATGGCGCCGTCCGCGTGAAGTCGCTTGTAGTTATCCAGATCGCGGTCAAAGAAGGGATCTTTGTTGTTCCACTCGACTTCGAGCGCGATGACACCCGCGGCAAATCGGGCGACGTGGTCCACCTCGTGAGATACGGACTCGCGCGCGACGCCGTCGATCGTTCTCTGCACCTCGAACTTGTGCTTGCGCCATG
>JBEKZS010000178.1:0-8076 GCA_049509635.1 Roseiarcus sp. | reverse complement strand
TTGCGGCCGGGCGGACCGGCGATGCGCTCGGACGCGATCTTCCGCATCTATTCGATGACCAAGCCGATCGTCTCGGTCGCGCTGATGATGCTGGTCGAGGAAGGCCGGCTGCTGATCTCGGATCCGCTCGCCAAGTTCGTTCCCGCCTTCGCCGAAGCCAAGGTCGGCGTCGAGCGCGACGGCGGGCTCGAACTGGTCGCGGCCGAGCGGCCGATCACGATCCAGGACCTGCTGCGCCACACCTCGGGCCTGACCTACGCCTTCACCGGCAATTCGGCGGTGCAGCGCCTCTACGCCAAGGCGCCGCTGCGCGCGACCGGAATCGACAGCGCCGGCTTCGTCGCCGCGCTCGCCCGGCTGCCGCTGATCAACCAGCCCGGCGCCTCGTGGGACTACAGCCATTCCACCGACGTCGTCGGGCGGGTGATCGAGATCGTGTCGGGCCAGAGCCTCGGCGCCTTCCTGCGCGCGCGAATCCTGGCGCCGCTCGGCATGACCGACACCGGATTCTCGGTCGCTCCGGACCGGCACGACCGGCTCGCCGAGGCGTTCGCCGAGGATCCCGACACCGGCGAGCCGGTCAATTTGATCGAGACGCGCGTGGCGCCGAGCTTCGAATCGGGCGGCGGCGGCCTCGTCTCGACGATCGAGGATTACGCGCGCTTCCTGCAGATGCTGTCGCTGGGCGGCGCGCTCGACGGCGTCGCCATTCTCGGCCGCAAGACGGTCGCCTTCATGACCGCCGACCATCTGGGGCCGGAAGTCAGGAACGGAACCCCGTTCCTGCTGCCGCCCGGCCATGGCTTCGGCCTCGGATTTGCGGTGCGCCGTCAGGCCGGCCTGGCGCCGACGCCGGGCACGCCCGGGGAATTCTTCTGGGGCGGCATAGCGGGCACGGCGTTCTGGGTCGCGCCCGCCGAACAGCTGGTCGCGCTGATGATGATCCAGGCGCCCGGCCGGCGCGACTATTATCGCCAGCTGTTCCGCAACCTCGTCCACGCCGCGCTGGCCTGACCGGGAGGCCTGCGGCGCACCACCGAAGGCGCCATGTTCACAGAGGGGTCCGCCGGGCCGGCTTAAGGGTCGGTTAGACTTCGTCGCGCAAAGTCGAGGACTCGGGCCCGCGCGGACGCCATTCATGAATTTGGGAACAGGATCAACGACGTCGGTCTTCCGGCGCATGTTTGTCGTCACGGCGATCTCGGTCGTCGCCTCGTTCATCGTGACGCTCGTCACCATGCGCCTCGCGCTCGGCGACGATCCTGCCGCGACGATGCCGGCGTCCGAATTACTCCATCTCGGCATGTTCTTTTCGGTCCTGGTTCCGATCCTGGTGTGTCCGGTCGTCGCCTATCACGCGTCGCGTCTCATCCAGGAGCTGCGGGCGGCCCGAAGCGAATTCCAGATTCTCGCCGCGACCGACCAATTGACCGGGCTGCTCAACCGGCGCGGCTTCGACGCGCGCGCGGAGGTCGCGCTCGAATCGGCGCGCGCCGCCGGCCTGCCCGCGGCCGCCATGCTTTGCGACATCGATCACTTCAAGCAGCTCAACGACAGCCTCGGCCATGAGTTCGGCGACAAGTGTCTGCGGCACATCGCCGACGTCCTGCGGCGGACGGCCGAGCCCGGGAATTTCATCGTCGGCAGGCAGGGCGGCGACGAATTCGTCGTGCTGCTTCCCGGCGTCGCCCTCGCCGAGGCGGCGGCGATCGCCGAAACCGTGCGGCTCGCCTGCGCCGCCGCGCCGTTCGACGACCCGAACGGCGGCCCGAGTCCGTCCGTCAGCATCGGAGTCGCCGCCGAGGCCGGCGCAGCGGTCTCGCTGTCGGCACTGCTGCGCCGCGCGGATGTCGCGCTCTACGACGTCAAGCGCGGCGGCAGGAACCGGGTCGTCATCGCGCCATGGCCGAGCGCCGCCTGAGCTGCGGCGCGCCCGGGCCTAGCCGCCGATCACCGACTGGATCACTTCGCCGCCGCGGCCGATCGTCAACTTCCAGAAATTCGGTCGGCTCGCGCAGGCGCGCTCGAGATCGCGGGTCGTGTCGATCTTCTGGCCGTTGACCGCGATCACGACGTCGCCCTTCTGCACGCCGACGCCGGCCGCGGTCGAGCCGTCGGCGACTTCGGCGACGACGACGCCCTCGCCCGCTTCGGGAAGCGACAATTCCTCGATCACGGCGGGCGAGACATTCATCACCAGCGCGCCCTGGAACGGCGACAGGCTCTTGATCCTGATCGCGTCGCGCGCCGGGGTCTCCGGCGCCGCGACCAGTCGCAGCGGCAGCGCCAGCGGCCGGCCGCCGCGCAGGACGCCGAGCGTGGCGACGCCGCCGACCGGCTTTTCGGCGAGGCGGAAGCCGACCCCGCCGCTGTCCTCGACCGGCTGTCCGTCGACGGCGGCGATGACGTCGCCGCGTTTCAAGCCAGCCTCGGCGGCGGGGCCGCCGTCGGCCACGCTCGCCACCAGCGCGCCGACCGGGCGATCGAGGCCCAGCGAGTCCGCGATGTCCTTGGAAACGTTCTGCAGCGACGCGCCGAGCCAGGGCCGCCTGACCGCCTTGCCGCCGCTCTTTGCCGCCGCCACGACGCCCTTGACCATGTTGACGGGAATGGCGAAGCCGATGCCCATGCTGCCGCCCGATCGCGAATAGATCGCCGAATTGACGCCGATCAGCCGCGCGTTGAGATCGACCAGCGCGCCGCCGGAATTGCCGGGATTGATCGCCGCGTCGGTCTGGATGAAGAAGCCGTAGTCGCTGATGCCGGCCTGCGTGCGCGCGAGCGCCGAGACGATTCCCTGCGTCACCGTCTGGCCGACGCCGAACGGATTGCCGATCGCAATGACGAAATCGCCGACCTCGATCGCGTCCGAATCGCCCATTTCGAGCACCGGAAACGTCTCCTCGCTCTTGATCTTCAACACGGCGAGGTCGCTGCGCGGATCGCGCAGCACGATCTCGGCGGGAAATTCGCGATGGTCGGACAGGGCGACCTTCACCTCGGTCATGCCCTCGATCACATGGTGGTTGGTCACGACGAGGCCGCTCGCGTCGACGATGACGCCCGAGCCGAGCGACTGGGCGGTGCGCGACCCCTGCCGGTCGCCGCCGAAGAACTGCCGGAAGATCGGATCGTCGAACAATGGATTGCGCGGCATGGTCTCGACGCGCGAGGCATAGACGTTGACGACGGCCGGCTGCGCCTTCCTGACCACCGGCGCGAAGGACAGATGGACCTCGCCGGGGCTCTGCGGAACGGCCTTCGGGCCGGTCTGCGCCATCGCCGAGGCCGCGCCGAGCGCGAGTACGCCGAGGAGGACGAAACGAAGCAAGAGCGGTCTCCGCGCGGATTGCATCGAGGCGTCATATAGGCCCGGCGGCGCCGGCCGCAATGCGCTGCGGCGACGCCGGGCCGGCGCCGGGCCGGGCCGCCCGTCCATCCGGGGAGGTGACGGCCGGCCTTCGCGTATCCAGATGGAGACGACAAGGGAGATCCTCATGTCCAACGCCTCCGCCGCCCTGCTCCACGATTTTTCCGCCGCCCTGTCCCAACGCGTCGCCGGCGCCGCGCCAGGCGTCGTCGCCGTCCATTCGCCGCGCGCCCGCGCAAGCGGCTTCGTCTGGCGCCCGGGACTGATCGTCACCGCCGAGAATGCGCTCGCCGAGGACGGCGCAATCGTCGTCGTCTCGCCCGGCGGGGCGAGCGCGTCCGCCACGCTGGTCGGACGCGATCCGACGACCGACGTCGCGCTGCTGCGCGTCGCGAACGCCGACGCGCCCGCCGCGGCGCTCGCCGCCGAACCGGCGGCGGTCGGAGCGCTGGCGATCGTGGTCGGCGCGCGCGACGGCGGGCCCGTCGCCGCGCTCGGAATCGTCTCGGTCTCCGAGGGTCCGTGGCGCAGCCTGCGTGGCGGCGCGATCGACGCGCGGATTGAACTCGATGCGACGCTGCGCCGCTCCAGCGAGGGCGCGCTGGCGCTCGACGCCGCAGGCCGCGCTTTCGGCATGGCGGTGTTCGGCCCGCGCCGGCGCACGCTGGTGATCCCGGCCGCCACGATCGAACGGGTCGCCGCCGCGCTGCTCGACAAGGGGCGGATCGCCCGCGGCTATCTCGGCCTCGGCCTGCAGCCGGTCCGGATCGAGCCGGGGCGGATCGGCGCGATGGCGATGAGCGTCGACGCCGGGGGCCCGGGCGCCGCGGCGGGCGTGCGCCAGGGCGACGTGATCGTCGCCTGGGACGGCGCGCCGCTGCGCGGCATCGGCGCCCTGGTCCGCGCGCTGGGCCCCGACAGCGTCGGGCGCACGGTGCAGCTTTCGCTGAGCCGGGGCGGGGCGCCGGCGGAGGCAAGCCTCACGATCGGCGAGAGGCCCGAGGCTTGAAGCCCGAGGCCGCAGGAGAACCGATCGTCGTCGCGATCACGGTCGAATCGCCCGAACTCGCCGACCGGCTCGTCGCCCTGTTGGCCGACCTGCCGGGCCTGCGGCTCGCCGCGCCGGGCGAATTGCCCGATGTCGCGCTCGTCACGCCGCCGGCGCCGAGCGGCGGCGCGGACGACGCCGGCCTGACGCCGCGCGAGCGCGAAGTGCTGACCCTGCTCGCCGAGGGCGATTCCAACAAGGCGATCGCCCGCCGGCTCGCGATCTCGATCAACACCGTGAAATTCCACGTCGCCGCGCTGCTCGACAAGCTCGACGCCGCCGGCCGCACCGACGCGGTCGCCATCGCCGCGCGGCGCGGCGTGATTCATCTGTGAGCCGCGCCGGCGGGCGGCGCGGTCAGGCGTCGGCGGACGCGCGCGCCTCCTGGACCGGCCCGGAATCCTTGCCCTTCGCTTCGACGTCGCGATCGACGAATTCGATCACCGCCATCGGCGCGTTGTCGCCCGGGCGGAAGCCCGCCTTCATCACGCGCAGGTAGCCGCCGTTGCGCGCCTTGTAGCGCGGGCCGATGACGTCGATCAGCTTCTTGACGAGGTCGGCGTCGCGCAGCCGCGAAATCGCCTGCCGGCGCGCGTGGAGATCGCCGCGCTTGCCGAGCGTCACAAGCTTCTCGACGACCGGGCGCAGATCCTTGGCCTTGGGCAGCGTGGTGATGATCTGTTCGTGCTTGATGAGGGCCTGCGCCATATTGGCGAACATGGCCTTGCGATGCTCGGCGGTCCGGTTGAACCGCCGCTTCTGGCGTCCATGATACATTGCGGCTCTCCTGTTTTTGCGGCCGCCGTGCCAAGGAACGGCCGTCCTCTTGTCGCCTCCGCGCGCGGGCGGCGGAGGGAGTCGATCAGCGCGATCTTCCCTCCCGCGCAGCGCGCAGGAGGCAGACGCGCGCGAGCCCCGGCTCGCGCGCGGCTAGTAGTGCTCCTCGAAGCGCTTGGCGAGATCCTCGATGTTCTCCGGCGGCCAGCCGGTGACTTCCATGCCGAGGTGCAGACCCATCTGGGCGAGCACTTCCTTGATCTCGTTGAGCGACTTGCGGCCGAAATTCGGCGTGCGCAGCATCTCGGCTTCCGACTTCTGGATGAGGTCGCCGATATAGGTGATGTTGTCGTTCTTCAGGCAATTGGCCGAGCGCACCGACAGTTCGAGCTCGTCGACCTTCTTGAGCAGCGCGGGGTTGAACGCGAGCTCGGGGATCGACTGGGTCGCCTCCTCGCGGCGCGGCTCCTCGAAATTGACGAACACGTTGAGCTGGTCCTGCAGGATCCGGGCGGCGTAGGCGAGCGCGTCCTCGGGCGGCAGCGCGCCGTTGGTCTCGATCGTCATCGTCAGCTTGTCCTTGTCGAGGTCCTGGCCCTCGCGGGTGTTCTCGACGCGGTAGGAGACCTTGCGGACCGGCGAGAACAGGCTGTCGATCGGCATCAGGCCGATCGGCGAATCCTCGGCGCGGTTGCGGTCGGCCGGCACGTAGCCCTTGCCGGTGGTGACGGTGAATTCGAAGCGGATTTCCGCGCCTTCGTCGAGGGTGCAGATGACGAGGCCGGGATTGAGCACCTGGATGTCGCCGGTCGTCTGGATGTCGCCCGCCGTCACTGCGCCGGGCCCGTTGCGCTTGAGGACCAGCCGCTTGGGGCCGTCGCCCTGCATCTTGATCGCGATGTCCTTGACGTTGAGGACGATGTCGACCACGTCCTCGCGCACGCCGGGGATCGAGGAGAACTCGTGGAGCACGCCGTCGATGTGGATGGAGGTGATCGCCGCGCCCTGCAGCGAGGAGAGCAGGATGCGGCGCAGGGAATTGCCGAGCGTCTGGCCGAAGCCGCGCTCGAGCGGTTCGGCGACGACGGTGGCGAAGCGGCGCGGATCGTCGCCATGGGTCACTTCGAGCTTCTTGGGCTTGATGAGTTCTTGCCAGTTCTTCTGAATCACTTGGATCGCCTTCCATTCGACGAGGCGGGCGAAGAATCGCCCGGCCATTCCCAACGCATTGGAGTACAGCGGCGCGCGACGCTCCCGCGCTTGGACCTTACGCCGGACTGCGTATCAGACGCGGCGGCGCTTGCGCGGACGGCAGCCGTTGTGCGGGATCGGGGTGACGTCGCGGATCGAGGTCACGTTGAAGCCCGCCGCCTGGATCGCGCGGAGCGCCGACTCGCGCCCCGAACCCGGGCCGGAAACCTCGACCTCCAGCATGCGCATGCCGTGTTCCGAGGCCTTCTTGACCGCGTCCTCGGCCGCCATCTGGGCGGCGAACGGCGTCGACTTGCGCGAGCCCTTGAACCCCATCGTGCCGGCCGAGGACCAGGAGATCGTATTGCCCTGCGCGTCGGTGATGGTGATCATCGTATTGTTGAACGTCGAATTCACGTGGGCGACGCCAGAGACGATGTTCTTGCGTTCGCGCCGGCGGACGCGGGTCGCTTCCTTAGCCATTGATCGATCCTTTGACGGCGCCCTCGGCGCGAAAATTCCTTTGCCTCGACTCCCGGCCGGCGCTCACTTCTTCTTGCCGGCGATCGCCTTCGGCTTGCCCTTGCGGGTGCGCGCGTTGGTGTGGGTGCGCTGGCCGTGAACGGGAAGACCGCGGCGATGGCGCAGGCCGCGATAGGCGCCGAGATCCATCAGGCGCTTGATGTTGACGGCCACCTCGCGACGAAGATCGCCCTCGACCATATAGTCGCGGTCGATGGTTTCCCGAATCTGCAGCACTTCGGAATCGGTCAGCTGGGAGACGCGCCGCTCGGGCGGGATGTGCACCTTCTCGCAGATTTCCTCGGCCTTCTTGGCGCCGATGCCGTGTATGTATTGCAACGCGATGATGACGCGCTTGTTGGTGGGAATATTGACGCCCGCGATGCGTGCCAAGCTGTTCACTCCATGTGGCCGCGCCGGAGCGCGGGATTGAAGGCGCCGCGACGTCCGGTGGAGGCCGGCCCCTGCCGCGGTTCCGGAACGCAAGCGAGCCCGGTCGCGCAACAGGCGCCGGGACCCTGAAACCGTTCGGGAGGCGGGCTTGTAGTCCTTTGCGCGCAACCCGTCAACCCGACCGAACGCTGTCTTCCTTCCCGCGGACCCGCGCCAGCCGCCCCGCCCCAGCCGGCGCCCATCGAGCCCGACCACGCCCCGGGGACCCGCAGGGCCTGTCGAAGCCCCGCGGCGCGCCTCCGCCCGGCCGCCCGCGCCTTCTCCCACTGCGCGCCGGGCGTTCCGGGAAGAACCCTCAGGTCCATCCAGGCGATTGGCGCGGCCCGGCCCCGGCTCCGGCCATAGCGAGCCCGGCGAATTCCGCTCCATCTCCATCGCATGCCCGGCGGGCGGCGGCTCGCCCGAAGCGGTGGAATTGGTGAACGGCGTCGCCCTCCGCGCGGGTTCGCCGCTGGCCGCGGCTCCGAGAGAAAAAGCAGCTCGACGACCGGCCCTCGGGCCGCTGGTCCGGCGGATCCCCGCCCGCCGAGCCCGCAACGTCGTTCCAGCAAGCCCCGGAACGCTTCGCCCGGAGCGGGTCGCCGATTTGACTGTCGCGCTCTATTCGGCGGCGCGCTTCATCTCGGGATAGAGGCAATGCGCGTCGGCCTCGGCGGCGATCTCGACCGGGCGGGCGCGGCGCAGCGGCACGACCTCGGCCTCGACGAACGGCAGG
>JBEKZS010000177.1:0-8101 GCA_049509635.1 Roseiarcus sp. | reverse complement strand
GATTCCATGTCCTGCCGGTAGTGGCGGCGGAGCGTCTCGTCGGCGATGCCGCGGGTCAGCGCGCGCAGGCGCCGCTCGAGCGCCGCGCGCCGCTCGGGCGTGTCGAAGCCGCGGCCTTCGGTCTCGCGCAGAAACAGCATTTCCGCCAGCGGCTTGGCGGCTTCCATGACCGCCGCGACCGCGCCGGCGCCGCCGGACCGGGCGAGATCGTCGGGGTCCTGGCCCTCGGGCAGCAGGGCGAACCGCAGGCTCCTGCCCGGGCCGATCAGCGGCAGGGCGATTTCGACCGCGCGGAACGCCGCCTTGCGCCCCGCCCGATCGCCGTCGAAGCACAGGATGGGCTCCTCGGCCATGCGCCAGACCAATTCGCACTGCTCGGGGGTCAGCGCGGTGCCGAGCGGCGCCACCGCATTGGGATAGCCGACCTGGGCGAGGGCGATGACGTCGACATAACCCTCGACGACGATCACCGCGCCCCGCTCGTGCGCCGCCTTGCGCGCGCGATGATGGTTGAACAACACTGCGCTCTTGTGGAATAGCGCGGTCTCCGGCGAATTGAGATATTTCGGCTTGACGCCCGCCTCCATCGCGCGGCCGCCGAACGCGATGACGCGGCCCGAAGCGTCGTGGATCGGAAACATCACGCGGTCGCGGAAGCGATCGTAGGGCACGGCGATGTCCTCGCCGTTCACCAGCAGCCCGGCGGCGATCATGTCCTGCGCGCTCACCCCCTTGGCGGCGAGCGCGTCGCGCATCGCGAAGCGGTCGGGCGGCCCGTAGCCGAGCCCGAATTCGCGTTGGGCCGGCGCGTCGAGCCCCCGGTCGGCGAGATAGCCGCGCGCTTTCGCGCCGCCCTTGTCGTGGAGCGCGGTCTCGAAGAACCTCGCCGCCAGCGCCATGATCTCGTGCAGCGAGGCGCGCTGGCGCTCCTGTTCCCGGCCTTCGGGCGACTGGACCGGCATCGGCAGCCCCGCCATCCCGGCGAGGCGCTCGACCGCCTCGGGGAAGCTGAGGCCCTCGGTGTCCATGAGGAAGCTGAAGACGTCGCCGTTCTTGTTCGACGAGAAGTCGAAATAGCGCCCCTTCTGGTCGTTGACGAAGAACGAGGGGGTCTTTTCCCCAGTGAACGGCGAGAGGCCGGCCCATTCCCGGCCCTGCTTCTTCAGCTTCACGCGCTTGCCCGCCACCTCCGAAACCGGCAGCCGCGCGCGGATCTCATCGAGGAAGGAGGGCGGAAACTGCATTTTTGCCTCGTTCCATAGATCGGCGCTGGCCGCCGCCGAGGCAAGGGGAGGCCCCCGGCTTCTCCCCAACATTCACCGGGCGCCGGTCGGGTCAGGCCGCCTCGGCGCCCATCAGCTTGCGCGCCTCGGCGGCGGTGAGCGGCTGGCCGAAGGCGAAGCCCTGCGCGAACTCGCAGCCGAGCTGGGACAGTTCGACCGCGTCGGATTCGGTCTCGGCGCCCTCCGCCACCACGTCCATGCCGAGGTCATGGGCCATGGCGATCACCGATCGCAGGATGACCGGGCGGGCGCCGACGGCGTTCTGGCGCACCAGCGACTGGTCGATCTTCAGCGTGTCGAAATGATAGCGCTGGAGATGGCCGAGCGAGGAATAGCCGATTCCGAAATCGTCGAGCGAGAGGCCGGCGCCGATCTCGCGGATTCGCTGCAGCATCTGCGCCGCGAATTCCGGATTCTCCATCACCAGGCTTTCCGTCAGCTCGAGCTTCAGCGTCCCGCGCAGCACATAGCTGCGGTTCAGCGCGGCCTGGACGTCCTTCAGCAGATCGTGGCGCAGCAGCTGGCGCGATGAGACGTTGATGCTGGCGAAGATCGGCGGCTCGACCTCGAGCGCGCGTTGCCAGGCGGAGAGTTCGCGCGCGGTCTCGTGCATCGCGAACACGCCGAGATCGACGACGAACCCGGTCTCCTCGGCCAGCGGCATGAAATCGGGCGGGCTCAATTGTCCGAGCCGCGGATGCTGCCAGCGAAGCTGCGCTTCGAAGCCGGCGACGGTGCGGTCCTCGAGCCGCACGATCGGCTGGAAGAAGATCTTGATCTCGCTGCGCTCCAGCGCGCGGCGAAGGTCGGCCGCCAGCGATGGCTGGTCGGAGCGCTGGGCGCGCATCGCCGGCTCGAAATAGGCGGCGCGATCGCCGCCGCGCATCTTGGCGTTGGCCATCGCGATTTCGGCGTCCCTGTGCAGCTCGCCGCCCTTGGCGGGGAAATCGGGGTCGAACCGCGCGACGCCGACCGAGACGGTCAGCGCGACCTCCCGGTCGCCGAAGCTGATCGGGGTCGCCAGCGCGTTGCGGATCGCCTCGACGACCTCCTCGATCCGGCCGGCGTTCTCCTCCATGAGGACGATGGCGCCGAACTGATCGCCCGCCAGCCGCGCCAGCGTGTCGCCCGGGGCGAGGTTGCGCGCCAGCCGGCGCGCGACGGTCAGGAGCACGGAATCGCCGAACGAGAGCCCGACGGCGTCGTTGATCTGCTTGAACCGGTCGATGTCGATCACCAGCACGGCGGGCGTGGAGGCGCCGGGCCGGCGCGCGGCGACGATCGCGGTCTCGAGCCGGTCGAAGAACAATTCCCGATTGGGCAGCCCGGTCAGATTGTCGTGGACGGCGTCGTGGAGCATGCGCTCCTCGGCGGTCTTGATCTCGGTGACGTCGGCGAGCGAACCGATGACGCGAACGACCTCGCCTTCGGCGTTGACCACCGGGCGCGCCTTCATGACGAACCAGAAATAATGGCCGTCGGCGGCGCGCAGCCGGATGTCGTGGTTGATGCGGCCGCAGCGCTGCTGCAGCAGGCCGTCGAGCGCGGCCCGGTAGCGGTCGCGGTCCATGGGATGGATGATCTCGAGCCAGGACGCCGCCGGCCCCTCGAGGGCGCCGCGCTTGAGGCCGAGCTGGGCCTCGATCTCCACGCTCGCGTGGATCTGGTCGACATCGACGTTCCAGTCGAAGATCGCATCGCCGCAACCGGTCATCGCGAGCGCCCGACGCTCGGCGTCGACGCCGCGGAAATTGGAGACGGTCGACCCGGAAAACGCGTTCTGCATGACGGTGAAGCCGATCAGCATCACGATCAGCACGAGGCCGCCGATCAGCCCCGGCGCCGCCAGGTCGTTGGCGAACGTCCCCATGACCGTGAAGCCCGCCGCCGCCACCCAGACCACCAGCAGGAACCAGGTCGGAATCAGCATCACCGCGCGGTCGGAGCCGCGGGCCGCCATGTTGAGGATCAGGATGAAGCCGATGCCGGCGACGGTGGCGATCGAGATGCGGGCGACGCCCGCCGCGATCGGCGCATTGTAGATCGACAGCGCGACGACCGCCGCCATCAGCAGCAGCCAGACGGCGGCGATGTGCGAATAGCGCACGTGCCATCGCCGCAGATTGAGATAGGCGAACAGGAAGATGATCAGCGTCGCGCCGAGCGTCGCCTCGACGCCCGCGCGCCAGACCCGCTCGGCATCGTCAGCAAAGCCGAATATCTTGCGCCAGAAGCCGAAATCGATGCAGACATAGGCGAGCACCGTCCAGGCGAGCGCGGCCGCCGCGGGAAATATCAACGCGCCCCTGACGACGAACACGATCGTCAGGAACAGCGCCAGCAGCCCGGCGATGCCGATCACGATGCCCTGATAGAGGGTCAGCCCGGTCGTCTTCTCCTTGAAGGCGTCGGGCTCCCACAAATAGATCTGCGGCAGGTTCGGCGTCCGCAGCTCGGCGACATAGGTGACCGTCTGACCGGGATCCAGCGTCAGGCGAAAGACGTCGGCGTCGACGACGTCCTCCCGCTCCGGCGGATTGCCCTCGCTCGCCGTGATCGTCGTGATGCGGCTCGAGCCGAGATCGGGCCATACGACGCCGGAGCCGACCAGCCGGTAATGCGGAGCGACGATGAGGCGCACGAGCTGCTCGTCCGAATCGTTGGTCAGCGCGAACACGATCCAGGACGGCTGGGCGCCCGCCTCGAGCGCGCTGACCTCGATCCGGCGCACGACGCCGTCGGCGCCCGGCGCCGTCTCGACCTGGAGATGGTCGCCCTGCGCGAAGTGGAATTCGATCGCGGTCGCCAGATCGACGGCGTCGGCGTCGAGCGGAACCCGCGTCAGCTTGAGCGCGAAAGCCGATTGACAGCCGAGGCTGAAATACACCATGAGGACGGCGAGGCGAAGCAAGCGATGCAATTGTCTACCTTCATCCTCTTCGCCAGCCGTTCGCCTCGACCGGCGGGCGTCGTCAAACCTCGGCGCTCCGCGCCTTGCGCCGGGGTGGCGGGGACTGGTAGCGTCTCGGCGGCTGCCGGGCAAGCCGGGATCAGCGCAGTTCGGGCGCCCGTCGATCGTGGGCGCGCCCCGCCTCGCCTTCGAGCAGTCCGAACAGGTAGTGGTCGCGCCAGGCGCCGTTGATGCACAGATAGCCGCGCGCGAAGCCTTCGCGCTGGAAGCCGTTGCGCTCGAGCAGCGTCGCCGAGGCGACGTTGCCGGGGATGCAGGCGGCCTCGAGACGATGCAGCCGCAGGGTCGAGAACGCGAACGCGGCGGCGACCGCGACGGCCCGCGTCATGTGGCCCCTGCCTGCGTGCGGCGCGCCCATCCAATAGCCGAGCGAGGCCGCCTGCGCGACGCCGCGGCGGATTCCGCCGATGGTGATCCCGCCGAGCAGGATGTCGGAGCCTTCGGCGAAGATGAGGAAGGCGAAGGCTTCGTCGCGCGCGATCTCCTCGGTCTGGCGGCGCAGGCGGCGGCGAAACGCGCCGCGCGTGAGATCGTCGGCCGGCCAGGTCGGCTCCCAGGGCGTCAGGAACTCGCGGCTCGCCTCGCGCAGGGTCGACCAGGCGGCATAGTCGCCGCCCTGGGCGGGACGCAGGTAGAGCCCGGCGCCGCGCAGCAGCGGCGCCGGATCGACCGATCGGTTGATGCGGAACAGCGCCACCGGGCGGTCTCAGACGCCGGCCAGGCGCCGGGCCACGCGCGCCTGGTCGACGACCTTGCCGGTTCGGCCGATCGCCGCCACGGTCGGGGCCGACCGCAGCATCGCCGCGCCCGCCGCGCGCACTTCGCCGACGTCGAGCCGCTCGATGCGCGCCACCATTTCAGCCGCGCTGAGTGGGCGTCCGTAGACGAACATCTGGCGCGCGATCTGTTGCGCGCGCGCGCCCGAGGATTCGAGCGCGGTCAACAGCGAGACCTTCATCTGCGCCTTGGCGCGCTGGACCTCCTCCTCGCTGAGCGTGGCGGCGGCCTCGCCGAGGCAATCGAGCGCCGCGGCCATCAGTTCGCCGGCGTCCCTGGGCGCGGTTCCCGCGTAGAAGCCCAACAGCCCGACGTCCGAATAGGCCCAGTGGAATGCATAGATCGAATAGGCGAGACCGCGCTTCTCCCGCACTTCCTGGAACAGGCGCGACGACATGCCGCCGCCGGCGGCCGCGGCGAAGACGTGAGCGGCGTCGTGATCGGCGGCGTGCACCGCGCGCCCCTCGAAGCCGACCACGATATGGGTCTGGCCGAGCGGCTTCTTCAGCAGCGTCTCGCCGCCGCGATAGGCCGCCGGCGCCGCGGCGGGCGCCTCCTGGCGGCCGAGCGCCTCGAAGCGCCGTTGGCAGATCGCGACGATCTCGGGGTGCGAGACGGCGCCGGCGGCCGCCACGATCGTCGCCCCCGCCTGGTAGTGATGGCGCAGATAGCAGTCGATCGCGCCGCGGTCGAACGCGCCGACGCGCTCGCGCGTGCCCAGGATCGGCCGCCCGATCGGCTGATCGGGCCAGGCCGCCGCCGTGAACAGGTCGAACACCAGGTCGTCGGGCGTGTCTTCGACTGCGCCGATCTCCTGCAGGATCACGCCCTTCTCGCGCTCCAGTTCGCCGGCGTCGAACCGGCTCTCGGTGAGAATGTCGGCCAGTATGTCGAGCGCGAGCGGAGCGTCCTCGCCGAGCACGCGCGCCAGATAGGCGGTCTGCTCGACGCCCGTCTCGGCGTTGAGGTCGCCGCCGGCGTTCTCGATCTCCTCGGCGATTTCGCGCGCGCTGCGCCGGGCGGTGCCCTTGAACGCCATATGCTCGAGCAGGTGCGACAGGCCATGCTCCTGGATCCGCTCGTTGCGCGACCCCGCGCCGACGAACACCCCGAGCGAGGCCGTCCGCAGATGGGGGATCGCCTCGGTGACGACCCGAAGCCCCGAGGGCAGGGTGGCGACCTCGACGCTCATGAACCGACCTGCGCGCGAATGAACCGCGCGACCGCGCCGCGCTCGTTCGGCACGACCGTGAACCGCTCGGCGCGGCTCATCAGCTCGGCCAGATGGGGCGGCAGCGCGGGACGCACGCCGGTCGCCGCGGCGACCGCGTCGGGGAATTTGGCGGGATGGGCGGTGCCGAGCGCGACCATCGGCGTCGCCGGATCGCGCGCCAGCGCGCGCCGCGCCGCATGGACGGCGACGGCGGTGTGGGGATCGACGAGGTAGCCGCATTCGCGATGGACGCGCGCGATCTCCTGCGCGCATTGCGCCTCGTCGGTCGAGAAGGCGTCGAACTGCCCGCGGATCGCCCTCAGCGGGCCCGGCGCGATCTCGACCCGGCCCGATCGCGCAAATTCCGCCATCAGGCGGCGCAGGGCGGGGGCGTCGCGCCCGTACGCCTCGAACAGCAGGCGTTCGAAATTGGAGGAGATCTGGATGTCCATCGACGGCGAGCGGGTCGCCACGACGCCGCGCGTCTCGTAGACGCCGCTGGCCAGCGCGCGCTCGAGAATGTCGTTGGCGTTGGTGGCGATCGTCAGCCGCCCGACCGGCAGACCCATCGCCGCGGCGCAATAGCCGGCGAAAATGTCGCCGAAATTGCCGGTGGGCACGGTGAAGGACACGGGCCGCGCGGGCGCGCCGAGCGTGACCGCGCTGGTGAAATAATAGACGATCTGCGCGACGATGCGCGCCCAGTTGATCGAATTGACGCCGGAAAGCGCGAATTCGTCGCGAAATTCATGGTCGTTGAACAGGCCCTTGAGGATCGCCTGGCAATCGTCGAACGTGCCCTCGACCGCGAGCGCGTGGACATTGGGCTGGTCGACCGTCGTCATCTGCCGGCGCTGCACGTCGGACACGCGCCCGTGCGGATAGAGGATGAACACGTCGGTCTGCGATTGGCCGCCGAACGCCGCGATCGCCGCCGCGCCGGTGTCGCCCGAGGTCGCGCCGACGATCGTCGCCCGCGCGCCGCGCCGCCGCAGAACGTCGTTCATCATCCGGCCGAGCCATTGCATGGCGAAGTCCTTGAACGCCAGGGTCGGGCCATGGAACAGTTCGAGGACGTGGAGATTGTCGCCGATCTGGATCAGCGGCGCGGCGGCGGGATGACGAAATCCGGCATAGGCCTGCTTCGCCATGGCGTCGAGCGCGCCCGCGCCGAAAGCCTCGCCGACGAACGGCAGGACCACGCGCGCGGCCGCTTCGGCATAGGGCGTACCGGCCAGCGCGGCGATCGCCGACGGCGCCATTTTCGGCATGACCTCAGGCAGATAGAGGCCGCCGTCCCGGGCCAGGCCGGTCATCAGCGCGTCGGAAAAACCGAGCCTGGGCGCCTCGCCGCGGGTGGAGACATAATGCAAGAGCGATCCGTCCTCGTCGATGCGGGCGTGATCTATCGCATTTTCGGTCAAAGGTGAAACCGGCCTCCAGAAGGACAGGGAATGCGGCCGAATGAAGACCTGCGGTTCGGCGGCCCGAGCGGATTTCGATCGGCAGCCCACGGATCTGCCGTACCGCACCGGGCGAGCTTCGGCCGCGGGGGCGTGCTCTATCCCGTCGCTGAGCCGCCTATGCTGTTTCGACACGATACGCGGGGCGGAGATCACAATGGATCGTTGGCGCCTCGTGAGCTATGTCGACCTCTGGCGTCATGTCGTTCCAGGCTGGCGACGCCGCAGCGTCGCGACGTCCGGCCCGACGGCCGCGCCCGGGGGGCGCGGACCAACGCGGCCGGTCAATAGCTCACCGTGATGGTGACGATCCCGGCGCGGGGGGTCGAATGGCCCTGGACCGACGGCGTCGGGGCGTCGACGGAAGGGGCGGCGTAGGCGACGTCCTGGCGCG
>JBEKZS010000176.1:0-8295 GCA_049509635.1 Roseiarcus sp. | reverse complement strand
CGAAATGCTGGGGTCCGAGCGGCGGGTTCAGTGCGGGGGGGGGGGACTATGAAATTATTCTATCCGTTTGTCCTGATTGCTGCCGTGATCATGACTGCCGGCGCTGCGTGCGCGCAGATTTCCGAAACCGACTTTCAGATCTCCCGGGCGCATACGAGCGCTCTTTCCGCTCGCAAGCTTTACGCTCTCGAGTTGACATGCGCGGTGAACCCGAAGGGGGGCGACCTCGCGCCAATTCAAAGCAACGGCGCCCTGCCGGCTATATTTTGGGGGAAGACGACGACAACCGCCCATTTTGTCGTGGTGTCGCCCAATCCGGCCGCCGCGCTGCCGGACGGCTCCGTTCAATTGCCGAACGGCGCCGTCGGCATGGCGTTCGCCTACGCGACGAACGGCGACAAAGGCGCCGAGCAGGACAATCGAAGGGGTTGCGACCAATCCTTCCTGGTGTCGAACACCAGCAAGCTCTTCGTGATCCCCACTCTCGATCTGTCGACGACTTACACGCCGGGGGCTATCTTCACCGCCATCGACTCGGTGATTGCGATCGTGACGCCGCTGGTTCCCTTGCTCACCGGGGCGCCAATCGATCCCGCAATATCAAAGGCTGTCTCGGCGATCGATTCGACCCAGAAGCCCTTCGCTTCGTTATTGGCCTTGCTCAACAAAAACCGAAACATCGGCAGATCGTATGATTTGCCCGCGGGGACTACATATAGTACCCCGAAATACCGCATCGTTACCGTCACCGTGCGTGAGCTGTCTTCCGTGGTGACCGATCGGAATCAAAAGTATGTTGGCGATATGACCAAGCAGATCGCCAGCGCGCCGCAGAAGCTCGACGCCAGCAGCAACCAGTCCATCCAGTCGTCATGTTCGTTGTTCGCCAACGCCGTAGCAAGACTTGGGTTCAGCTCGATTGACGATCAATCCTTCGCGTTGGCCTATGCAGCGCAACAGAGTTTCACCACCCGAGATCAGATGGTTCATTGTCTTGGCGCCGCGGGGGCGTCCTACTGCGCCGCCGCGGAAAAACTCGACGTGCTCTGGTCGGGGACTCTGGCCAATCTGAAGCCTTCGGCCGCCGATTGCGCCAATATCGTTGCGCCTCCGGTCACCGTGGTCCAGCCGACATTCGATACGTGGCTGAAGCAGCAGATGGACTCGCTGATGGTGGCGCTCGGGCAATATGCGAAAAACAAGCCGCCGTTGCCGGCGGCCGGCGCCGAACTGAGGCAGCTCTTCTCGACGGAGGTCAGCCTGATCGATCGGACGACAGGCGCGATTTTCGCGCTCGACACACCGCCCAAGAGCATTCCGTCGCTGATCGACTTCCTGATCGGAAAGGGCTTCTATCATTACGGCTGCTTCGCCCAAAACTCGGATGCGACGGGACAGTTCGCCAACGGGGCTTCGGTGGTTTTCCTCGCCTTCAAGGCGCCCGCCGACGCCACCAGCGCGAAACAGAGCGATGCTCTGGCGGTATTCCCGGTTTACGGAGGCGGATCGATCGCATCGCTCACGGTCT
Organism: Roseiarcus sp.; assembly: GCA_049509635.1. Taxonomy (GTDB): domain Bacteria; phylum Pseudomonadota; class Alphaproteobacteria; order Rhizobiales; family Beijerinckiaceae; genus Roseiarcus. The sequence goes on along the minus strand of JBEKZS010000176.1, from coordinate 6,767 downwards.
CGGACAATGTCGATTGGATCAAGGCGGTCCTGGCGAATCGAGCCGCCGCCTATGATTGCAACGGCTTCCAGATCGCCCAATAGCGCCCGCCGGCGGCGCCCACGCTGCGCGCGACCTCGAGGGAGAATTCGCGGATGCACCCATGGCGATCCGCGGTGCGGGCTACGCGAATCTCGCCCTCGTTCGCGCCTGCGCCTTCGCCGCCTCCTCCGCCCGATCCCGCGGCGCGCGCGTGGCGGCGAGCGAGTCGAGCAATCGGCGCGCCGCCTCCGCAACTTCGTCGACCGCGGTCGTGAACGCCGCCTCGTTCGCCTTCGAGGGATGCGCGAAGCCGCTCAGTTTGCGCACGAACTGCAGCGCCGAGGCGCGGATTTCCTCGTCGCTCGCCGGCGGATCGAAGTTGAACAGCGTGCGGATGTTGCGGCACATGGGCGCATTCCCCAGGCGAAATCCCGGCTGGACCAGCCTGCGCGCCGGTCGCCTCGCCGCGCCTGACGCCCCAACACTAGTCCATCGCCGCTGCCGGCGACAAGCCCGCGCTCACAGCGCCGGCGGCGCGGCCCGCTCCGGCTCGTTCGCGCGCGCGCGGCGTGCGGCGCCGGGCGGCGGCTCGCCGGCGATTTCGGTGATCAGCTTCTGGATCATCGCCTGGTCGAAGCTGTTGAAATCGTCGATCGGCAGCACGAAGGCGCCGAGTCCGCCGATCACGTTGTCCTTGTAATATTTGGCGAGGCCGCCGGGCGGGTTGGTGTGGAGCGCGAGATAGCCGCCTTCGGCGGCGGCGGTCTTGTTGAAGATCGCCAGGCCGTTGATCACGACGCCGGCGCCGAGCGCGGCGTCGCGCGCCTCGGTCACCGCCCGGCCCTGGTTGCTGGTCCCGTCGCCCGAGACGTCGATGACATGGCGGTCGGCCGCATAGGCGCTCTCGCCGAACAGTCCCATCGAAAAATCGATCGCCGCGCCGATCGCGGTCCGCCCGACGAAGGCGCGTGGCGCGTCCGTCAGCGCGGCGGCGAACTTCCGCGCGTCTGCGGCGTCGTGGATCACCGCCCAGTCGACCACCGTCTTCGCCTCGCCGTCGCCCGCCCATTCGACGAAGGCGACGGCGATCGCGCCGCGCGGCCCGGCGCCGATGGCTTCGAGCACGCGCGGATCGGCGATCGCGGCGGCGTAGCCCTTGCGCTGCAGGAGGAATTCATCGTCGTTGATGCTGCGCGAGACGTCGGCGGCGAGCACCAGCGCAAGGTCGACCGCCTGCGCCGCCCTCGCCGGCCGCCAGGCCTGTCCGAGCGCCGCGAGCGCCAGAAGGGCGACCGCGAAGGCGGCCGGGAAGGGCGCTGCTCGCATCGAACCTCCTCGCGCGGCGGGAGAGAGCATGCCGCCTGCCTCGCACAGAAAGGCGCGATTTTGCTCGTTTTGAGGCGACTGGTCGCGCTTCGCCCGTTCGCCTCCCTCATGCCGCTGACGCCTGCCGCCCTTCCGACCTCTCCCAACGGCCTCGCGCCCGGCGATCCCGCAAAGCGGGCGATGGCCGGCGACGGCGCGGGCGGCGGTCGGGCGCGCGGCGGCGCTCGCCTGGCGAGACCGCCGCGCGGACCCATTGCCAAAGCCCGAGGAACGCGACAAGCTCGACCGCGAGCGACCCGTCGACGCGGGCGCGCGAGCATCGACGCGATCGCGTCGGGAGGAATGCCCATGCAGGCGCGCCAGCCCTGGTATGCCGTGCTCTACGTGCAGGTTCTGATCGGCATCGTGCTGGGCGTTCTGGTTGGCTGGCTGTTGCCCGACCTCGCCAAGAACGAATGGATCGAGGTTCTCGGCAGGGCCTTCGTCAAGCTCATCAAGATGGCGATCGCGCCGATCATCTTTTGCACGATCGTATCCGGCATCGCCCACATCCAGGAAGCCAAGAGCGTCGGGCGGGTCGGAATCAAGGCCCTGGTCTATTTCGAGGCGGTCTCGACGCTCGCGCTGATCCTCGGCCTCGCGGTCGCCTTGCTCTGGCGGCCGGGCGCGGATTTTCCCGTCCACGAGCCGACCGCGGCGGAAATCGCCCAGGTGAACTGCTATCGGGACGCCGCCCAGAAGACGGCGCCCGTCGACTATCTCCTGCATATCATTCCCGACAGCGTCGTAGGGTCCTTCGTCTCCAGCCCGGACCCCGGCTTGTGCCGGGCGGGCGCGCCGCCGGTGTTCCAGATCGGCGACATTCTGCAGGTGCTGTTCTTCGCCGTTCTCTTCGGTTTCGCGCTGATGCGGATGGGCGAGCGCGGCGCGGCGCTGCGCGGCCTGATCGACGACGCCGCCCACGCGATGTTCGGGGTCATCGCGATCATCATGAAAGTCGCGCCGATCGGCGCCTTCGGCGCGATGGCGTTCACGATCGGCAAGTTCGGCCCCTCGGCGCTCGGCAACCTCCTCGATCTGATCCTGACCTTCTACGTGACGTCCGCGCTGTTCGTCTTCGTCGTCCTGGGCGCCGTCGCGCGCATCGCCGGGTTCTCGATCGTCGCGTTCGTCCGCTACATCAAGGACGAATTGCTGATCGTGCTGGGGACCTCGTCGTCGGAGAGCGCGCTGCCGTCGCTGATGGAAAAGCTCGAATGGCTCGGCTGCTCCAGACAGGTCGTCGGCCTGGTGGTCCCGACCGGCTATTCCTTCAATCTCGACGGCACCAACATCTACATGACCCTGGCGACCCTGTTCATCGCCCAGGCGCTGCATGTCGAGCTGACGGCGGGCCAGCTGCTGACGATCCTCGTCGTCGCGATGCTGACCTCGAAAGGCGCGAGCGGCGTGACCGGAGCAGGATTCGTGGTCCTCGCGGGAACGCTCGCCTCGGCCGACGCGCGGCTGCTGCCGGGCCTGGCGATCGTGTTCGGCATCGACAAATTCATGAGCGAGGTTCGCGCGCTCACCAACATCACCGGCAATGGCGTGGCGACCGTCGTCGTCTCCTGGTGGGAGGGCGAACTCGATCGCGTCAAGCTGCGCGCCGGCCTGGCTCGGCAGCTCGACCCCTCGGATGTCGCCCTGGCGGAGACGACGAGCTGAGCGCGCCGCCGTCCCGGCGACGGCGAAATCGAACGCCAGCGGCTCCGGGACATCAATCCTCCGCCGGCAGGATGCGCTCGATCAGCATCGTCTCGAGCCCGGAGAGATCGGCGGATCCGAACTCGGCATGCGGGTCGGCGCCGAGGCGGGTGGCGACATAGGCCTGGGCGAGCGCGCCGCCGCCCTCGGCGAGCGCGGCGGCGGCGGCGATGCGGGCGAGCCGCGCGCAGGCGTGCCGTGCGCGGCCCTCCACGCCCGCCGCCAGTTCAGCCTCGAGCCGTCGCGCATCCTGCGGCGCGCCGGACTGCGCGCCCAGGCGCGCGACGACCGCACGAACGGCGTCGGGCGTGCGGGCGGCGGCGCGCAGGACGTCGAGCGCCATGACATTGCCGGAGCCCTCCCAGATCGCGTTGACGGGCGCCTCGCGATAGACGCGCGCCAGCGGCCAGTCCTCGACGTAGCCGTTGCCGCCGAGGCATTCCATCGCCTCGTAGACGAAATGCGGCGCGGTCTTGCACACCAGGAATTTCGCCGCGGGCGTGACGATCCGCGCATAGGCGGCCTCGTGAGGATCGCTCGCGGCGCGGTCGAACGCGCGCGCGAGGCGGAAGGCGAGGGCGGTCGCGCCCTCGACCTCCAGCGCGAGATCGGCGAGCACGGCGCGCATCAGCGGCTGGTCGATCAGGCGTCGCTGGAAGACCCGGCGCCAGCGCGCGTGATGGGTCGCCTGGGCGAGGGCGAACCGCATCAGGCCGGCCGAGGCGACGACGCAGTCGAGGCGGGTCATCTGGACCATTTCGATGATCGTGCGCACGCCCTCGCCCTCCGGTCCGACCCGTTCGGCGAAGGCCGCGCGGAAGCTGACTTCCGAGGAGGCGTTGGAGCGATTGCCGAGCTTGTCCTTCAGCCGGTGAAAGAACATCGCATTCCTGGCGCCGTCCGGGCGAAACCGCGGGGTGAGGAATGTCGTGAGCCCGCCCGGGGCCTGGGCGAGCACCAGAAAAGCGTCGCACATCGGCGCCGACATGAACCATTTTGCGCCGGTGATTTCATAGCTCTCGCCGACGGGTTCGGCGCGGGTCTCGTTCGCGCGCACGTCGGTGCCGCCCTGCGGCTCGGTCATCCCCATTCCGAGCGTGACCGCGCTCTTCTCCCACCAGGGCCGCAAATCCGGGTCGTAGACGCGGCCCGCGATCCGCGGCGTCCAGCGCGCGGCGAGCGCGGGCTCGCGGCGGAGCGCGGCGACGCTCGCGCTGGTCATGGTGAGCGGGCAAATGTGCCCGCTCTCGGCTTGCGTCGCCATGAACACGCGCGCCGCCCGCGCCGCCTGTCCCGACGGCGCGAGCGGGCCGTCCCAGATCGAGCAATGGAGGCCGGCCGCCATGCCGCGGGCCATCAGCGCATGGTAGGCGGGGTGAAACTCGACCGCATCGAGCCGGTCGCCCCGCGGATCGACGGTGCGCAGGCGCGGGGGAAATTCGTTGGCGAGCCTGCCCAACTCGAGCGTTTCGGCCGACCCTTGGCGCGCCCCGAACTCGGCGAGCGATGCGGCCTGCGCGTCCACCCCGGCGGCCGCGACGGCGTCGCGCAGGGCGCGATCGTCCAGGAACAGATTGCGGTCGACGAACGGCGGCGACTGGTTCGGGGCCGCCTCCATGCCGAACATCGGATCGTCGCGCATGTGCCGGCCCCGCCAAACCTGATGATCCCGGCCCCCCGACCCCGGTCGCGTCCCGCCGCCCGGCTGCGGCGCGCGCGCCTTCGCAGCGCTCGCGCGGCGTCGAACGTGGCGAATCTCCAATAGCATATCCGCCTCGGCGCGAAACCGATCTTCGGTCTGAGGCGGACAGAAATCCGGTTTCGAACGGCGCCGGCCGCTTCCGAGGCCGGAGCTCGGCGGGGCTGACGCGCCGCGGGGCGCGATTGACTGTTCCGATTCCTCTGCGATGATGCGTGCATTCTGCGGGACACGTCGATCGTCGCCGCGGGAGCCGCTCCCGAGCCCGGAATTGCTCGACGCTCGTCTCCCGATCGCGCCAGAGGGACCATTTCGACGGTTCGGCCTCATCAGGGGGCGTAAAGTGGACGACCTGCAGGAATTCGCGCGCGAGGTGTTCGCATCCCAGCCGTTCAGCCGGTTCATGGGCGCGCGGCTGACCAATTCCGGCCCGGGGCGCGCGGAAATGAGTCTCCCGATCGTCGATCATCTCAAGCAGCAGCACGGATTCGTCCACGGCGGCGTGATCAGCTATCTCGCCGACAATTCGATCACCTTTGCCGGCGGGCTCGCGCTCGGCGGCAATGCGCTGACCTCGGAATTCAAGATCAACTACCTCAAGCCCGCGGTCGGCTCGCTGCTGATCGCTCGCGCGCAGGCGAAAGGCGTCGGCAAGCGGCAGGCCGTCTGCCAGTGCGAGATCTACGCGGTCGAGGACGGCGAGGAGAAACTGTGCGCGATCGCGCAGGGCACCGTCATATCGGTCGTCCAGTGATCGCTCGGCCCGGCGCGGCGGACCAGCGGATCGGCTCCGCCCGACGCCGAGCCGGGTTCGGCCACGGCGCCAGGGCCCGCGCCCCCGGCCCCGGCCGTTTGCAGCCCTGAATTTTTGGTGCGGAGCGCCGCCGAGATCGGCCGCCCCGGGCGCCAAAGGGTCACGGTCGCCAATTGCCGCGCCGGCGGCGGCGTGGCGCCTTCCCGGGAGGCGTCCGTGCTGCCAGGGCCGGGCGCGCGCCTCGAGGTCAAGCCGGCTGCGCCGGTCGCTGCGCGCCAAGAGGCGCTCCGCGAACCTTGACCCGCGCGCCCGTCCCCGGCCGTCTGCAACCGTGACCTTTTGGTGCGCGAAGCGGCCCCCGAGGGCCGCGCTACGCAGCAAAAGGTCACGGTCACCTCTTCCCGGCAGGCGTCCGTGCTGCCAGGGCCGGTCGCGCGCGTCAAGGTCACGCCGCCTCCGGCGGTCGCTTCGCGCCAAGAGGCGCTCCGCGAACCTTGACCCGCGCGCCCGTCCCCGGCCGTCTGCAACCGTGACCTTTTGGTGCGCGGCGCGGCCGATCTCCCGCCGCGCTACGCACCAAAAGGTCACGGTCGCCAATTGCCACGCCGACGACGCGCAGTCACCCGAAGGGGCGAAGCGCAGCGGAGCAGCGGCCTCTTGGCCGCTTGACGGCGCGACGGCGGCGTGGCTCCGCGGCGTCGGGCGTTTGCGTCTTTCCGGTCGATAGTTCATCCCCTTGCCCTCCTGCCCCTGGCGCAGAACCGGCGCCGGCCGCATCGCGCGAACCCTTTTCGGCGCGGAAATATCTGGCAATTCATTTCTGGGCCGATCGAGGCAAATCAGAGGGTTGCAGGCAAAAGGAAGCCGGCGCGGAGCTCTGGGCCGCGCCGCCGTCGGGCGCCGCGCGCGCGGCGGCGGCCCGAGCCGCGTCGCCCGACAAATCCTTTCGGTGCGGAAATATCTGGCAATTCATTTCTGGGCCGATCCAGGCAAATCAGAGGGTTGCAGGCAAAAGGAAGCCGGCGCGGGGCTCTGCGGCGCGCCGCCGTCGGGCGCCGCGCGCGCGGCGGCGGCCCGCGCCTTGTCCTCGGCGGCCCGGCGCAGGAGATCGTCGAACCCGGCGTCGAATTCGGCGGTCGATTCCTCCTCCTCGTCGAACGGTTGCGGCGCCGCCGCCGCGTTGCGGTAGCGGTCGAGCCGGTCGAGCACGCGCAGCAGCCG
>JBEKZS010000175.1:0-8367 GCA_049509635.1 Roseiarcus sp. | reverse complement strand
CGACGGCGCCGTCTGGGACAAGCCGGCGCTGCTCGCCGCGGTGAACAGCGGCGCGCGCCAGGATATCCGGCTCGCGCGACCCGTGCCGGTGATCTGGGTCTATCTGACCGGCTGGGCCGACGGCGCCGGCCGGGTCAGTTTCCGCGACGACGTCTACGGCGTCGACGTCGCCGACGACCAGACGGCGAACGCCGGGCCGCCGCTCGACATTGCGCCGCGGGCGGCCGCGCCGGTCCGGTGAGCGCGGCGCGGCCGCTGCCCAATCGCGTCGATCCGTTCGGCGCCCTCGTCGCCGCGCCAGCCCGCGGGCTGCTGATGGGCAACCGCGGCGGGCGGTTCCACCGCGACGACCGGACGCTCGGGCGGCGACGCTGGGCGACCAGGCAATGGATCGCCTGCCTGTGCGCGTTCAAGGGCCGGCGGCGCGAAGTCTGGGGCAACGGCTATACCGAACTGTTCTTCCTCGACGAGGTCACCGCCCTGGCGGCCGGCCACCGTCCCTGTTTCGAATGCCGGCGCGCGGAAGCCGAGGCGTTCCGCGCGCTGTTTCCGGGCCCGGCGCGTCCCGCCGCGCCGCGGATGGACGCGGTTCTCGACGCCGAACGGCGCGACGGCGCGGCCAAGCGGCTGTGGGAGCTCCCGCTCGCGCAGCTGCCCGACGGGGCGATGATCGCCTTCGCGGGCGGGGCCTGCGCCGTGCGGGGCGACGCGCTGCTGCCGTGGGGGTTCCAGGGCTATGGCGCGCCGCTGACGCGCCCGCGCGCCGGCGCGGCGATCGCGCTGACGCCGCCCTCGATCCTGACCGTTCTGTCGCGCGGCTACGCGCCGCGCTGGGCCGGCCCGGCGCCTTGACGGGCGGGGCGCGTTGCGGCCAGTTGCAGCTTCGCCGGCTCGGGAGAAGGCAATGATTCGCTGCTCGCTGATGGTTTGCCTGGCGCTCGCCGCCTCCGCGCGCGTCGCCCGCGCCGGCGACGTGCTCGGCGAATGGGCGCGCGACGACGGCAAGGGCAAGGTGCGGTTTTCGCCCTGCGGCGGCGCGGTCTGCGGCGCGATCACCTGGGTGAAGGATCCGAACAGTCCCGGCAAGGTCGGCCAGCGCGTGTTCTTCGACATGAAGCCGGCGGGCGACAATGCCTGGGCCGGCTCGGCGTTCAATCCCGAGGACGGCCGCACCTATTCGGGCAAGATGACGCTCACCGGCGACCATCTCAGCACCGCCGGCTGCGTCTTCGGCGGGCTGGTCTGCAAGACGGTGGAATGGTCGCGGGCGCGCTGAGCGCCGGTCAGACCCGCATCAGCGCCTCGGGCGTGAGCGCCGCGAGATTCGGGTAGCCGTCGACCGCCATCAGCAGGTCGGCTTCGGCGAGCAGGCAGCGCAGCACATGGACGACGCCGGCCACGCCGTCGAGCGCCAGGCCGTAGACATACGGCCGGCCGATTCCGACCGCGCGCGCCCCCAGCGCGAGCGCCTTGACGACGTCGGTTCCCGAGCGGACCCCGGAGTCGAACAGCACCGGGGTTGCGCCCGCGGCCGCGACCACGCCCGGCAGCAGGTCGAGCGCGGCGGCGCCGCCGTTCGCCTGGCGGCCGCCGTGGTTGGAGCAATAGATCGCGTCGACGCCGCCGTCGATCGCGCGGCGCGCGTCGTCGGGATGGCAGATCCCCTTGAGGATGAGCGGCAGTTTGGTCAGCGCGCGCAGCCACGGCAGGTCCGCCCAGGTCAGCGGCCGGCCGAAGACGCGCGCCCAGGTCATGATCGCGGTCGCCGGATCGGCCTCCGGCGGCTTCGCCAGCAGCGCGCGAAAGCGCGGATCGCTGAAATAATTGGCGAGCGCGGCGCCGCGCAGCTGCGGGAAATTGCTCTGGTTGAGGTCGCGCGGGCGCCAGCCCGAGACCCAGGTGTCGAGCGTGACGACGATCCCCTTGAACCCGGCCGCCTCGGCGCGGCGCACGAGGCTCTCGGCGAGTTCGCGGTCGGTCGGCGTGTAGAGCTGGAACAAGCCGGTCCCCGCGCCGAGGTCTCTGGCCACCGCCTCGAGCGGGTCGTTCGACAGGGTCGAGGCGACCATCGGCACGCCGGCGATCGCCGCCGCCCGCGCGGTCGCCAGATCGCCGTGGCCGTCCTGCGCGCAGATTCCGAGCACGCCGATCGGCGCCAGGAACAGCGGCGCCGGCCAGCGGACGCCGAACAGCTCGACGCCGAGGTCCCGCTTCGAACAGTCCACCATCATCCGCGGAACCAGCCCCCAGCGCGCGAAAGCGGCGACGTTGGCGTCCTGGGTTCGCTCGTCGCCGCAGCCCCCGGCGACGTAGTTCAGCACCTCGTCGGGCAGCGCCGCGCGCGCCCGGGCCTCCAGGCCGCGGAAATCGACCGGCAGCCTCGGCTTCACGCCGCGCAGGCCGCCGAGGTAGATCTCGTTCTGATAGTCGCCGAACGCGGCCATGGCTCCCCTCCCTGATTCGGACCCGGGGCGGGGCTGGCGCGAAGCGGCGGCGGCCGCGCGCCTCGGCGCCGCCGCGAAAGCTACTGCGCCGCCGCGGGCTGGGCGATCGGGAACGCGACTTCGACCAGCGTCCCCTGCTCCTTGCGGCTCTTGATCGAGAAGCCGGCCCGGTTGGCCTCCACCAGCGCCTTGGTCAGCGGCAGGCCGAGCCCGGTGCCGCCGGTCTGTCGCGAGGTCGAAAGCCGCCGGAACGGCTCCAGCGCGAGGTCGATCTCCGCCTCGTCCATGCCGATGCCGGTGTCGCGCACGCGGATCACCGCCTGACCCCTCTCGTTCATCGCGGTCGAGACGATGACCTGGCCGCCCGGCTCGTTGAACTTCACCGCGTTCGACATCAGGTTCAGCATGATCTGGCGCAGCGAGCGCTCGTCGGCGATGATCGGCGGCAGCGTGGCGAACAGCGACAGCCGCATGATGATGCGCTCCTGGGCGGCCTGCGGCTGCATCAGCGAGACGCATTCCTGGATGACGCTGTTGGCGTCGACCGGCGCAAAGGCGAGATCGAGCTTGCCCGCCTCGATCTTGGAGAGATCGAGCAGGTCGTTGATGAGGCTCATCACATGGACGCCGGAGGCGTGAATGTCCTTGAGATATTCCTTGTAGCGCTCGTTGCCGATCGGCCCGAACCGCTCGTCCATGATGACTTCGGCGAAGCCGAGGATGGCGTTGAGCGGCGTCCTGATCTCATGGCTGATCCTGGCGAGGAATTCGCTCTTGAGCGCGCTCGCCTTCTCCGCCTCGCCGCGCGCGTGTTCGAGATCGCGCTCGATCGTCTTCCATTGCGTCATGTCGCGCAGCACGGCGCAGAATTTGGCGTCCGGCGTCGCGCTGATGCGGCCCAGCGTGATGAACAGGGGGATCGCGCCGCCGTGGCGCTCGCGGCCGACCGCCTCGCGCCCGTCGTTCAGCAGGCTGGCGAGTCCGCCGCTGCGCAGGCCCTCGAAATAGGCGCGCAGCGAATCGTGGCTCTCGGGGGCGAACAAAGTCAGGAAGTCCGCGCCCAGGACATCCGCCTGGTCGACGCCGAACAGCGCCTCGCCGGGCCGGTTCAGCGACACGATCCGGCCCTGGCCGTCCCACATGACGACGCCGTCGGTGGCGGTGTCGAGCACGGCCGAAAGTTCGCGCGCCTCGCCGTCCAGCGCGCGCGCCTCGCGTTCGAGCGCCGCCATTGCCGCCGCCGCCTCCCCTTCGATCGAACGGCGCAGCGAGATCAGCGTGGCGGGCGCGCCGCGCCAGGCGATGATCCGGATCTGGGCCTCGACGGCGATCGTTTCGCCGTCGGCGAGGGTCAGCGAGAGCGCGCGGCCTTCGCCGAAGGGCGCGATCAGCTCGGGCGGCCGCCCGTCGAACATCCGGGCGAGCCCCGCATTGGTCTGAAACTGCGCGAAATCGCGATAGCCCAGGAAATCGAGCAGCGTGCGGTTGCAATAGAGCGCCTCGCCGTCGCGCGCGACCAGGGCCCCGATCGGCAGGAGGTCGACGAGGCTGCTCTCGTCGCGCCCGGCGGCGGGCGGGAACGCGCCGGCCTCGATGGCCTCCGCGGCCGGGTTCTGCGCCGGCCCCGGCGGTTCGCCGGGCGCTCCCTCGGCCGCCTCGGCCCTGGTCTCCGGATGGTCCTTGATCTTGGCGCCGAGCGCGCGGGCGATTTCACGAAACGCGTCGCGCTCGTGGGTCGTCAGTTCGACGCTCTCGTCGTCGCCGCCGCGCCGAGCGCTCTCGTCGGGCGCCAGGAGCTGGCGCAGCGCGCCCGGCCGGATCGGCACGACGTTGGGCCCGCCGGCGAACGAGGGTCCCGGCGCCCGCAAGGGCACGATTTCCGCGCTGCGCTCGGAAGCGGCGGGCGCCGCGGTTTCGCCGGGCGCGGCCGCGCCGGGTTCCGGCGCATCGCCGCCCGCGGCGGCGGTCCCGGCTGGCGTCGGCGCCGCCGCGGGCGCCTCGCTCGCCGGCTCCGGCGCGGCCGCCGCCGCGGCGGCGATGGTCTCTCCGGTGAAGAAGCCAAAACCCCGATAGCCCAGGAAGCTGCGCGCGCGGTCGAACAGCGGCGCCCCGGAAAGGAGGACGACGGCCGCGTCGGCGCCGCGCGGCCAGGCCAGCCGCAACGCCGCGAAAGTCGCCCGACCCGCCAGCGCCGCGGCCCATTCGCCGCCCGGATCGAGCCCGGTGCGCGCCGTGAGCGCTGCGAGCGGCTCGCCCGCGCGCGGCGCCGTTTCGCCGAGGGCGGCCGCGAGCGTGGAAGCCGGCGCCTCGAACCGCAGATCCGCGTCGACGCCCCACAGAAATCGTCCCGCCGGCGCCGGCCGCGGTTCGGGGGTCTCGCGTGCCGGCGCGAGCGCGGGCGGCTCGGCCGGGTCCCGGGCGGGCCCAGCCGTCCCCGTCCCGGCGGCGCCGGCCCGCGGCGGCGCCGCGACGAGGTACGCCGCGCCCGCCGAATCCACGGCCGGCGCGCACAGCAGCGTCAATTGCAGGGGCAGGCGTCCGACAAAGAAACGCAGCCGTTCGAGCCGCGGCCGCATGTCGGCGGCCACCGAATCGGTCAGCTGACGCAGACGCCGGGCGCCCGGACTGCCGCCCTCGATCGCCGCCGCGTTCAATTGGGCGAGATCGCGCGCGCCGAACGCCGCAAGGGCGGCGGGGCTGGCGAACACGATTCGCGCCGGCGCCCCGGCGGCCAGGATCACGGGCGCGCCGTCGCGCAACTGGTCCGAAATGGCCGATTGGGCAAGGATTTCGGCGAGAAGGGCCGGCAGGGTCTCGGGCTCGTTCGGGTTCATTGACAGCTGGCAATTCCAAGAAATCGAGGCGCTCCGGACGGGCGGCGGATCGCGGGCGACAGATCTCCGATATTTCAAATCGTTGACGAAGTCCTAACGCTTTCCGGCGCGTCGCGCCATGCGCCGCCGGCAAAACTCCTGGGGGGAAAAGTTAAAATTGTCTAGTGCGGCGCAATAAAATATTGCATTGCAGCATTCGGCGCCCTATATCGAGGCGAGTTTGAAGTCGCGCCGAGGGCGCGGAGATGGAGAAACGCGGTGGCAAACACTCCCTATGAAATCCCCAACGAGTTGCGCGATTTCGCCGAGCGCAGCGTCGATCAGGCGCGCAAGGCCTTCGAAGGCTTCGTGACGGTGGCGCAGAAGGCGGCCGGAACGGTCGACGGCGTGACGACCGACGCCCAGACCGGGGTCAAGCATGTCGGCGCCAATGTGTTCGGTTTCGCCGAGAAGAACGTCAACGCCGCGTTCGACCTCGCGCAGAAGCTCGTCCATGTGAAGGACCCGCAGGAAGCGTTCAAGTTGCAGAGCGAGTTCGTCAAGAATCAGCTCGACGCGATGCAGAGCCAGGCCAAGGAGCTCGGCGCGCTGATCCAGAAGAGCGCGACCGGCCCCAAGTGACGCCGTCGTCCCCGAAAATAGTACAACAACCAACCAGAGGATAATTCGCCATGGCCACCGCGATCAAGAAAACCAGCCTCGCCCCCGGCGAGACCGCCGCCGAGCCGACGGTCGAGAAGACGATCGAACATCTGTCCGCTCCGGTGACGGAGGCGCAGGACCATGTCCGCAAGGTCATCGAGAAGAGCGTCGTCGAGACGCGCGCCGCCTATGCGAAGGCCAAGACGGCGGCCGAGGAGGCGACGAGCGCCTTCGAATCGAGCGCCTCCGCGGCCGCCAAGGGTCTCGTCGCGTTCAACCAGAAGGCGCTGGACGCCCTGCGCGCCAACGCCGAGGCCAATTTCGACTTCCTGAAGTCGGTGATCGGCGCGAAGTCGGTATCCGAATTCGTCGCGTTGCAGGGCGAGCATGTCCGCAAGCAGGCCGATGCGATCACCGCCCAGGCCAAGGAAATGGCCGCCCTCAGCGAGAAAATCGCCGCCGAATCGGTCGAGCCGATCAAGACCCAGGTCGCCAAGGTGTTCAAGCTGGCGGTCTGACGGTCTGTCGCCGCCGGGGTCCCGCTCCGGCGCGCCGGCCTCGAACGGTTTTTGGGCGCGGGCTGTCCCGCGCCCGTTTTTTTGCTGCGCGGCTCGCGCCGGCGCAGGCCGCCCACGGCGATCTCGTACGCCGCGGGCGCAGACAGGGCCGGGACCCGGTCTTGCCACGGCGGCGCTTTTTAAATAGGTTCCGCCGCACTCCCGCGCGGGCCGCCATAGCTCAGTTGGTTAGAGCGCTAGATTGTGGATCTAGAGGTCCCCCGTTCAAGCCGGGGTGGCGGTACCATCCGGGCCGCGAGCGCCGGGCGATCGCCTTCCCGCCGGCGGGCGCGCTCAGTCCTTCTCGGCGAGGCCCGCCGCGACCAGAACGCCGGCGGCGATCCAGCCGAGAATCGTCACGACCCAGATCGCCGCGCGCATGACCTCGCCCCACCAGGAATAGCCGACGCCGGCCGCCGTCGCGCCGGGCGGCGGCGGCTTCACCGCGAACACCGCCGGCCCCCATGCCTTGCACTGCTGGAAATCGACCAGGGCAAGCCGGACGTCGGCCTCGGGTGCGGGAAAGGCCGCGCGGCGCGGGGGCAATCCACGCCCGCGACGGTGCGGTCGCGCAAGGCGCGCTCCGCCGGCCGCAAGTTCGCATCCTCGAAAGCGCGAGGCATCGCGCCACGCCCCGATCGGCGCGGATTCGGCGCGGCGCGGCGAGGCGCGCGGCCGGTTCGACGGCCGCGTAGTCCCGCCCGGATGCTCCGGCAAACCTGGATCGCCGGCCGGCCCGGGCTCCCGCACGGCCATTCGCGTTCGCGAACGGACTTTTTCATGATAAATCGAACCGCAAACCGCGTATCGCGAATTTTTTTCTTGGCGCGCGCCTGCCGATCAGGCTTGATCCCCTCATGTTCCTGTCCTTCTTCACCGCCCTGCGCCAGGCCCGCGTCCCGGTCACCCCGCGCGAATATCTCGTGCTGATGCAGGCGCTGGATCAGGGTCTCGCCGAACGGTCGGTCGAGGATTTCTACCACCTCTCGCGCGCGCTGCTGGTCAAGGACGAGCGCAACCTCGATCGGTTCGACATTGTCTTCGCCGCCGCTTTCAAGGGGGTCGCATCGCTGAGCGCGGCGGTCGACCGGGTCGACATTCCCGAGGAATGGCTGCGCAGGATGGCCGAGCGCTATCTTTCTCCCGAGGAGAAGGCCCAGCTGCAGGCGCTCGGCTTCGACAAGCTGATGGAGACGCTGCGCGAGCGGCTGAGGGAGCAGAAGGGCCGCCACCAGGGCGGCTCGAAATGGATCGGCACGGCGGGAACTTCCCCCTTCGGCGCCTATGGCGACAATCCCGAGGGGATCCGGATCGGCCAGCAGGAGGGCCGCAACCGCAGCGCGGTCAAGGTCTGGGACCGGCGCGATTTCAAGGATCTGGGCGGCTCGGAGGAGCTCGGGCCGCGCAACATGAAGATCGCGCTGCGGCGGCTGCGGCGGTTCGCCCGCGAGGGCGCCGCCGAGGAGCTCGATCTCGACGGCACGATCCGGGACAGCGCGGCCAAAGGCTATATCGACGTGCGCTTGCGGCCCGAGCGGCGCAACGCGGTCAAGGTGCTGCTGTTCCTCGACGTCGGCGGCTCGATGGACTGGCACGTCCAGGCCGCCGAGAGCCTGTTCTCGGCGGCGCGCAGCGAGTTCAAGCGGCTCGAGCATTTCTACTTCCACAACTGCCTCTACGAGAGCGTGTGGAAGAACAACCGCCGCCGCCACGAGGAGCGCGCCGCCACCCAGGATCTGATGAACACCTACGGGCGCGACTATCGGGTCATCTTCGTCGGCGACGCCTCGATGAGCCCTTACGAGATCGCAATGCCGGGCGGCTCGGTCGAGCACGTCAATCCGGAGCCGGGCCAGCTCTGGCTCGAGCGCGCGCTGCGCGCCTGGCCGC
>JBEKZS010000174.1:0-8477 GCA_049509635.1 Roseiarcus sp. | reverse complement strand
CGATCGGCCCAGAAATGAATTTCCAGATATTTCCGCACCGAAAGGATTTGTCGGGCGACGCGGCGGGCGCCGGTTCCGACTTGGGTCGCGCGGGCGCGAGAGGGGGCGAGGGGATGAGCCCCGCGCGGTTTCAATTTGCCGGCAACCCTCTGATTTTCCTCGATCGGCCGAGAAATGAATTTCCAACTATTTCCGCACCGAAAGGATTTGTCGGGCGACCCGGCGAGCGCCGGTTCCGACCTGGGTCGTGCGGGCGCGAGCGGCGTGGCGAGGGGCCGACGGGATGAGCTACCGACCGGAGGGACGCGAACGCACAGGCCCGGCGCCGGCGAACCAGGCGCGCGGCAGCCCGGCCTCCTGATCGAAGGTCGCGTCGAACGCCATGGGATCGTCGCGCGGATCCTCGAGGCAGATCACGCGATAGGCGTCGGCGTCTCCCGCGCGGAGGCGCCGGATCGTGATTGGACAGCCTGGCGCGGCGAAGGTCTCCTCACGGTTCGAGGCCAGACAGAGAGCCGGGCGGTTCCGTCCGCCGATCGCCCTTCCGCGGATAGATGGCCCGGCGCCGCGTGGGGCCCAACACCCGGCATCGCCGCCCTTGACATTCATAAGACGACCGGTCATATCAGGCCTATGCCAAAGTCAAACGTCCGCGAGCAGCTCCTTTCCGCCGGCCTGGAAGCGCTCCACACGCGAGGCTTCAACGCGACGTCCGTACAGGACATCACGGAGGCGGCGGGCGTTCCGAAGGGGTCGTTCTACAATCATTTCGCGAGCAAGGAAGAGCTCGGGGCGGCCGCCGTCAAGCGCTACGCGGCGGGCGCGCAGGCGCGCCGGCGTATCCTGAGCGACGCGACGCTGTCGCCGCTGGCGCGCCTTCGCCGCTACCTCGAGAGTCTCGTCGCGCTCCCGAGCTATCCCGGCGCCCCCGGCTGCATGCTGGGAAATTTCGGCGCCGAACTCTCCAATCAGAGTCCCGCGATCCGCGCCTGCGTCGGCGCGGCCTTCGCCGACTGGACCGCGGCGCTCGCCGAAGTGATCGGCGAGGCCCAGCGCGCGGGCGAACTGCCGCGCGGCGACGCTCCCGAGGCGCTCGCCGCCTTCGTCATCGACGCCTGGGAGGGCGCGGTGCTGCGCGCGAAAGTCGAACAGAGCCGGGCCCCGCTGGAGGCGTACCTGGCGATGGTCTTCTCGAGAATCCTGGCCTGAGCTCGACGTTGGTCCGGCCCGGCTCCCATTTTTCGTTGGTTTGAGATGACCGGTCATATTAAGTCAATCCTCGCTTTCCCGCGCAACCCAGGAGCAACGCCATGAGAATCGCCAACTCCGTCGCCTTCGTCACCGGCGCCAATCGCGGCCTCGGCCGCGCCTTCGCCGAAGCTTTGCTCGCCGCCGGCGCGCGCAAGGTCTATGCCGCTGCGCGCGATCCCGACGCCGTCTCGCTGCCGGGCGTGACCGCGGTCCGGCTCGACGTGACCGATCCCGACGCCGTCGCCGCCGCGGCGCGCGCCGCCGGCGACGTCGACCTGCTCGTCAACAACGCCGGCATCTCGAGGGGACGCGCCTTCCTCGCCGATGACGGCGTCGAGGCCGCGCGCGCCGAGATGGAGACCAACTATTTCGGCCCGCTGCGCGTGAGCCGCGCCTTCGCGCCGGTCCTCGCGCGGAACGGCGGCGGGGCGATCGTCAACGTACTGTCTGCTCTCAGCTGGATCAGCCTGCCCACCTCGGCGACCTATGGCGCCTCCAAGGCCGCCGCCTGGTCGCTGACCAACGGCCTGCGCAACGAGTTGCGCGCGCAGGCCACGCAGGTCCTGGGTCTGCATGTCGGCTACATGGACACCGACATGACCGCGCGCATCGACGCGCCGAAGTCGCGCCCCGAAGATGTCGTGAAACTGACGCTCGCGAGCCTCGAGGCGGGCGGCGAGGAAGTCCTCGCCGACGAGGTCTCACGCGCGATCAAGCGCGGACTGTCGGCCGAACCCGGCGTCTATCTCGGCGCGCCCGGCCGCTGAACCGCGTTCCCCGGAGTCCGCCATGAACACTTTGCGCGCGCTTTCACCCTGGCGGACCTTTTCGGTCGCCAGTATCGCGATCTTCCTCGTCTCGATCGATGCGACGGTCCTCTACGCCGCGTTTCCAGCGCTGCGCGAGGGCTTTCCCGGCGTCGAGACACCGGACCTCTCATGGGTGCTCAACGCCTATACCGTGGTCTATGCGGCGCTGCTGGCGCCGGCGGGCCGGCTCGCTGACCTCTACGGTCGCAAGCGCATGTTCGTCGTCGGCGTGAGCCTCTTCCTCGCCGCCTCGCTCGCCTGCGGCCTGTCCGGCCATATCGCGCTCCTGATCGGCGCGCGGATCGCGCAGGCGGTCGGCGCGGCGCTGTTGCTGCCCGCTTCGTTGTCGATCGTGCTCGCCGCTTTCCCCAGGGAAAAACGCGCGGTCGTGATCAGCCTCTGGGGCGCGGTCGGCGGCCTGGCGGCGGCGCTCGGCCCGAGCGTCGGCTCGTGGCTGATCGACCTCTGGGGCTGGCGCTGGGCCTTCTTCATCAACCTGCCGCTGGGGGCGATTTCGCTGTGGCGCGGCTGGCGCGGCTTCTCCGAATCGCGCAATCCCGAAAGCGGCGCCCCGCTCGACGTGGTCGGCGTCGCGCTGCTCGCCAGCGGGGTCGGCGCGATCGCGCTCGGCCTGGTTCGCTCGGAGGCGCTCGGCTGGTGCTCGCCGATGGTACTGGCCTCAGTTGGCCTCGGCGCGATCGCACTCGGCGGCTTCATCCCCTGGGCGCGGCGCACCGCGTCGCCGGCGATCGACCTCACGCTGTTCGACGATGCGACCTATCGCTTCGTCAATCTGGCGACGCTGAGTTTCGGCGCCGCTTTCGCGATGATGTTCTTCACCTTCTTCCTGTTCATGACCGAGATCTGGCACTATCCGCTCGCCCGCGCCGGGCTGGCGGCGACGCCGGGACCGCTGCTCGTCGTGCCGATGTCGATCCTCGCCGGACGGTTCGCGGCGCGCTTCGGCCACCGGCTCGTGCTGATGGCGGGCGGTCTCGTATGCGCGGCGGGCGGTCTCTGGTTCCTTCTCGTGCCGGGCGTCGAGCCGGACTATCTGCGCGCATGGCTGCCGGGCATGGTCCTGACCGGTCTTGGCACCGGCATGGCGCTGCCGTCGCTGTCGGGCGCCGCGGTGGCGAGGCTGGAACCCGCCCGTTTTGGGGTCGGCAGCGCCGTCAACCAGGCGGTGCGGCAGGTCGGCGCCGTGCTCGGCGTCGCGCTGACCGTCGTGCTGGTCGGCAAAGCTGCGCCAGGGCTCGCCGATTTCCGCTTGCTCTACCGCGTGCAGATCGGACTGATGCTGCTGACCGTCGCGCTCAGCGCGCGCGTCGACACCCGGCCGCGGCGACTGCCCATCGAACCGGCGCCGGCGCCCGTTCCGGCGCTGGCTATGGCTCGAATGCGCCAGCGGCCAGATGCCGCGCATAGTTCCTGACGTCAGCGGGCCAATCGGCGATCAGCGCGCCGAGCTGCGGCATCGCCGGCGAACAGCGCGCGCGTCGCATCTTCAAAGCGCGGCCGATCGTCGGCCAGACTCGACATGAAGCGATAAGCGGGCTCCTGGGCGCGGCGGCGGCGCGGGCCCTCGGCGAGCGATCCCGCGCCGATGCGGCGGTCGCCGGCGAAGGTGGGTTCGGCGGCGCCGAGCATGCCGTTTGCCGGCGGCTGGTCGATCGTATTACATCCGGGCAAAACAGAATGTAAACACCGACCGAGCGCGCCGCCGCCTACCGCCCCTGCTCCCATCCCCCCGACTCATCCTCGCGCCAGTAGCTCGGCGCATGGCCGGCGGCCTTCAATTGCGCCCATTGTGCGCGCGCCCCCGCCCGCGCCTCCTCGTCGGCGCCGTCGAACAGGATCAAGATGCGGTCATAGGCGGTCGGCCGGCTCGCGAGCAGCGACGCCGCCCGGGCGCCGCCGACGAAGATGCGCAGCCTCGCGTCGTTGGGATTGTCGTCGCCCGTCGTCAGGAAGATCGGCTGTGTCTCGGGCTCGCCGTCGCGCGCCATGCCGTGCGGCAGGAAACTGTGATCCGAATACGTCCAGAGGCTCTCGTCGAGCGCCTCGATCCATTCGCGCTCCGTCGATTCGACGACGGCGCGCTCGCCGCGGGCCAGCGCCTCCTCCAGCAGCGCCGGCAAGGCCTGCTCGGGCCTGCGGCGCTGCAGATGATGGAACCGGATTTCGGTCATCGCGCTCCGCCGCTCAGCCGTTGGGTCCGACAATGACGAAGGCGCGGTCGGTGTCGGTGTATATGAGGCCGAGGCTGACGCCGCCCGGCGCGTGTTCCTCGGTCTTGCCGGACACATAGATGTCGCCGCGCTGCCTGGAGGCGGCGAGATACTCGCGCACGTCCTTCGCCATCCCGCGCAGCGTCGTCTGGCCCCGGCTCGCGTCCCAGCCCATCGCCGCGCGCAGCGCTGCCTCGGCGAACCGGTCGAAGCTGGTCGAGGCGCGCGCCGAAGCTGGCTCGATGACGCGCGCCTCGAAGCGCAGAAAAACGTCGCCGTGGCAGGTCAGCGTCGCATCGACTTCGGCGTTGGTGACGATGTCGAACACGTTCTCTTCCGTCTTGGCGCGCGAGACGACGAGCGAATGGGTGAAGGCGACCTGCATGTCGCTCGCGGCCAGCCGCAGCTTTTCGATGAAGGCGTCGCAGCCGGTCAGCACGGGCTTGGCCGCGGCCGGCAAGGGCGCGCAACCCATCGCGATAAGGACGGCCGCGACCCCGGGGCGCCAGCGCATCGCCTTCTCCTCACAACATCATTTTTCGTAGTGATCGGAGACAAGCCGGTCGAGCAGGCGTACGCCCCAGCCCGAACCCCAGGACGGATTGATTTCGCTCGCGGGCGAGGCGAAGCCGGTGCCCGCGATGTCAAGATGCGCCCAGGGCGCGCCATTGACGAAGCGCTGCAGAAATTGCGCGGCGGTGATCGACCCGCCGTTGCGGCCGCCGGCGTTCTTGACGTCGGCGAACTTGGAATCGATCATCTTGTCGTAGGCGGCGCCCAGCGGCATCCGCCACACTTTCTCGCCGGTCGCGACGCCCGCCTGGGTCAGGCGCGTCGCGAGTTCGTCGTTGTTCGAGAAAAGGCCCGCGTATTCCTGGGCGAGCGCGACCAGGATCGCGCCGGTCAGCGTCGCCAGATCGACCATGAAGCCTGGCTTGTACTTGTCCTGCACGTACCACAGCACGTCGGCCAGGACGAGGCGGCCCTCCGCGTCGGTGTTGATGATCTCGATCGTCTGGCCAGACATCGAGGTGAGGATGTCGCCGGGGCGGATCGCCGCGCCGTCCGGCATGTTCTCGACGAGTCCGATGGCGCCGATCGCATTGACCTTCGCCTTGCGGGTCGCCAGCGCGTGCATGAGCCCGACCACACAGGCCGCACCCGCCATGTCGCCCTTCATGTCCTCCATGCCAGCGGCTGGCTTGATCGAAATGCCGCCGGTGTCGAAGCAGACGCCCTTGCCGACGAAGGCGACCGGCGGATCCTTCTTCGCCTTGCCGCGCGCGCCGTTCCAGCGCATCACCACGAGCCGGCTCTCGCGCGCCGAGCCCTGGCCGACGCCGAGCAGCGACCCCATGCCGAGCTTGGCCATCGCCTTCTCGTCGAGAACCTCGATTTCGACGCCGAGCTTCGAGAGCGCGGCGGCCCGGTCGGCGAATTCGACTGGGAACAGAATGTTGGGCGGCTCGTTGACCAGATCCCGCGCCAGTTCGACGCCCTCGGCGATCGCAATTCGCGCCCTGGCCGCCTGACGCGCGGCCTCGACATCGGCAACCCCGATCGCGACGCTGGCGGGGCCCCGATCCTCGCTCTCTTTCTTCTTCTTCTTGTATTTGTCGAAGCGGTAGGCGCGCAGTCGCAGTCCCAGCATGAATTCGGCCGCGGCGGCGGCGTCCCATGCGCCTTCGGGCGGCTGGAAAGCGACCGCGACCTCCTTGGCGACGCCGATCCTACTGAAGGCGAACCCGCCGAGCGTCGCAAAATCCGTCTCTGCGAGTTCCTTGGCGCCGCCGAGGCCAATGACGACCAGGCGATCGGCCAAGAGGCCGTTCGGGGCGATGATCTCGATCGCGCTCAGCGGTTTTCCCTCGAAATTCGCGGTCTTGGCTGCGGTCGCGATCAGCGCGGCCGCGTCACCGAGCAGCGCGTTGACGCCGGGCGCGCATTTCAGTCCGGTCCCGACGAAGACGAAATACGCGCCGCCCTTGGGCGAGGTCAGCGGCACGAAGGCGGTTTTGACGAATTCGCTCATCGGGCTCCTCTAGGGACGACGAAGGCCGAATCCGCCGCCGGTCGTTTGGCTCTTCTGCGCCATAGCGGATCGAAAAATCAAGCGCTTTCAAGCGACGGACGAAAGCGCGCCGTCAAATCGCCAAATCGTCGCGGCAGGGTCGCGGCCCCGGGGCGCGCGAGCGCGCGGCGGCGGCTTGAAAGACGCGCCGCCAGCGGCTAGCCGTTGACGAGCGTCACGCAAGACTGAGCGCCGATACGGGACGACGATGGGAATGACGGTTTCATGACTCGGATCGAACGCTACATCTTTCGAACGGGGCTGACGGCCTTTCTGGCCGGCCTGTTCGCGCTGACGGCGGTGATCTGGGTCACCCAGGCCCTGCGCCAATTCGATCTGCTCACGAGCAAAGGCCAGACGATCGTCGTCTTTTTCACGATGACCGGGCTCACCATTCCCTCGCTGGTGGCCATCATCGCGCCGGTCGCGCTGTTCGCCGGGGTGCTGTACTGCCTCAACAAGCTCAACGGCGACAGCGAACTCGTGGTGATGAGCGCCTCGGGTGTCAGCCCGGGCACGCTGCTGCGGCCGTTCGCTGTCCTGTTCTGCCTCGTCTTCGCCCTGGTCGGAGCAATGACCCTCAAGGTCATGCCCTGGAGCTTCGACGTTATCCAGGAGCTGACTGCGCGCATTCATGCCGACTTCATCACCAATTTCGCGCGCGCGGGCGCGTTCACGGAACTCGAGGCGGGCTTCGTCTTCCACTATCGCGAGCGCGGGCCCGACGGGTCGCTGCACGGCGTCTTCATGCAGGATCGCCGCGACCCCGCCCATGTCACCAGCTATATCGCGGAACTCGGCCAGACCGTCGAGAAGGACGGCCTGAACTATCTCGTGCTCGCCAAGGGCAGCTACCAACGCCCGCAGCAGAGCGGCGATTCGGCGCTGGTGACCTTCGACAATTACACGATCGACCTCTCGCAATTCACGCCGCGCGATGACGCCGCAAGGCGGCCGCGCGAACGATCGACGTCGGAGCTGCTCTATCCCGACCCAAATGACGCGACGGCGCGGCGACTCGCCGGCAAGCTGCGCGCCGAATTGCTCGACCGCTTCGCCGGCCCCCTCTACGCCTTCGCGGCCGGCCTTATCGGATTCGCGGCGCTCGGCGAGGCGCGCACGACGCGCCAGGGGCGTAGCCTGGCGATTGGCGCGGCGGTCCTCGCCTTCGGCCTGGTGCGACTCCTGGGGATCGCGGCGTCGACCTTCGTCGTCAGCAAGCCGCGCGCGGAATATTTCGTCTGGGCGATCCCGTTGACCGCCTGTCTCGTCTGCCTCGACGCGATTTTCCGCGGTCCGCTGTCGCGCGCGCAGTCGCTGGCGCGCGACGCCTGGCGCGGGGCGCGGACGCTATGATCGGCGGGACGCTCGCCCGCTATCTCTCGATTCGCTTCGCCAAAACGATTCTGGCGACCTTCGCCGGCGTTTTCGTCCTGATATTCACGGTCGACCTGGTCGAAACCCTGCGCCGGGCCGGCGACGTCGCGGCGGCGACCGGACCTCTGATGGCTTGGCTTTCGTTCCTTCATACGCCGACCGTCGCCGAGCAGGCGTTGCCGTTCGCGGTCCTGTTCGGCGCGATGATGGCGTTTCTCGGCCTGTCCCGCAAGCTCGAGCTGGTCGTCGCGCGCGCCGCCGGCGTCTCAGTCTGGCAGTTCCTGGCGCCGCCGTTGGCGGTCGTCGTCGTAATCGGGGTCGTCTCGGTGACCCTGTACAATCCCGTGTCCTCGGCGATGAAGCAGCAGGCCGACGCGATCGAGGCGAAGTTGTTCGGCGCCGGCGGCGCGTCGAGCCAAACGGCGGGGATCTGGCTCCGCCAGAAGAGCGTCGACGGGCAGGCGATCATCCACGCCGACGCGGTCTCCGACTACGGCGCGACGATCTCGAAGGTCACCGTTTTCGGCTTCGACGCGGCGGGCGGCTTCGTCGAGCGGATCGACGCCGAGAAAGGCGGGCTTCACGACGGCTATTGGTCGCTCGATCAAGCCGAGATCGTGACGCCGGGTCTCGAGACCCAGTCGGTCAACACCTACCTGCTGGCGACGACCTTGACCCGGGGCGAGGTTTCGCGATCCTATCTCGCGCCCGAAACCGTGCCGTTCTGGAGCCTGCGGG
>JBEKZS010000173.1:0-8516 GCA_049509635.1 Roseiarcus sp. | reverse complement strand
TCTTCGATGAAATCGCATGCGCGGGTGGTGATCGTCGGCGGCGGCGTGATGGGCGTCGGGCTGCTCTACCACCTCGCGCTCGAGGGCTGGACCGACGCGGTGCTGATCGAGAAGGGCGAGCTGACCTCGGGCTCGACCTGGCACGCGGCGGGCCAGTGCCCGCATTTCAATTCCTCGCTCGCCATGACCAAGGTCCATGTCTACGGCACGCAGCTCTATCCAAGGCTCGAGGCGCTGACCGGCCAGGCGATCTCCTGGCGCGGCTGCGGAGGGCTGCGGCTCGCCACGACCGATGAGGAGGTCGACTGGCTGAAGCAGGTCTATGGAATCTCCCGGCTCGCCGGCTACGAATGCGAGATCATCGGCCCCTCGGAGATCGCGCGCTGGCATCCGCTGCTCGACCCGTTCGGGGTCAAGGCGGCGTTTCGCACGGTCCATGACGGCCATGTCGCGCCCGCCGACGTGACCAATGCGATGGCGGCGGGCGCGCGTCAGCTCGGCGCGGCGATCGAGCGGCGCACCCGCGTCACCGGGGTCGCGCGCCTGCCGACCGGCGAATGGCGCGTCTCGACCGACCGGGGCGACATCGTCGCCGAGCATGTCGTCAATTCCGCCGGCTCCTACGCCGACGTGGTCGGCGCCTGGACCGGCCATCGCGTCCCGATCGCCAACATGCTGCATCACTATGTCATCACCGAAGCCTCGCGCGAGGTCGCCGGCCTCGCGCGGGAACTCCCCGTCGTGCGCGACCCCTACAGCCACGCCTATCTCAGGCAGGAAGGACACGGCATTCTCGTCGGCCCCTACGAGACCGCGACCGCCCATGTCTGCTGGGACGGCGCGCCGCCGCGCTGGGATTTCGAGAGCGAGCTCGTCGCGCCGGAACTCGACCGGCTGATGCCCTGGCTGGAGAAATGCGCCCAACGCCTGCCGCTGTTCGGCAGGCTCGGCGTGAAGTCGGTGATCTCGGGCGCGATCACCCATACGCCCGACGGCGTCTATCTCTCGGGGCCGGCGCCCGGCCCGGGCAACTACTGGATGCATTGCGGCGCCTCGATCGGCATCTGCCAGGGCGCCGGCGCCGGCAAATATCTCGCCCAATGGATGGTCCACGGCCAGGCCGAGATCGCGATGCGCGAATTCGATCCGCGCCGGTTCGGGCCGTGGGCGACCAGCGACTATACCGAGGCGGTCGCGATCGCCGACTACCAGCACATGTATTATTGCTACAAGCCCGCCGAGCAGCACGCGGTCGGTCGCGACCTCAGGACCTCGGCGCTGCACGAGACGCTGAAGGCGCGCGGCGCCCAGTTCGCCCAGATCTTCGGCTGGGAGCGCGCGCGCTGGTACGATTCCAGCGGCGAGGGCGAACGATTCTCGTTCCGCCGCTCGAACGGCTTCGACGCGGCCCAGGCCGAAGCGCGCGCGGTGCGGGAGCGGGTCGGGCTGATGGACCTCTCCGCCTTTTCCAAGTTCGAGATCAGCGGGCCCGGCGCCCACGCCTTTCTCGATCGCGTCTGCGCCAACCGGATCCCGGCGCGCGACGGCGGGATCGTCCTCACGCATCTCCTGAACGTCAACGGCTTCATCGAGAGCGAGCTCACGATCACCCGGCTGGCGGCGGACCGCTTCTACGCGGTGAGCGCGGCCGCCGCGCAGCTGCACGATTTCGACCAGCTCGCCCGCCGCCGGCTCGCCGAGGAGGATGTCGCGATCGCCGACGTGACGGATTCCCATGGCGTGCTGGTGCTCGCCGGGCCGAGAGCGCGCGACACGCTCGCCGCCTGCGCCGCGATCGACCTGTCCAATGCGGCGTTCCGCTGGCTGACCGGCCGGGAGGCGATCGTCGCGGGCGTGGCCGGCGTGCGGCTGCTGCGGGTCAATTACGTCGGCGAACTCGGCTGGGAGCTGCATTGCCCTGCCACGGCGCTGCCGGAGGTGTTCGAGGCGCTGATGGCGGCGGGCGCGCCGCACGGGATCGCGCTGTTCGGCACCTATGCGATGAACGGGCTGCGGATGGAGAAGGCCTATCGCGGCTGGGGTTCGGAGCTGACCGCCGAAGTCGACATGTTCGAGGCGTCGATGGAGCGCTTCATCCGTCTCGACAAGCCGGATTTCGTCGGCCGGACCGCGAGCCTGGCGGCGCAGCGGCGCGGCGCGCGCCTGCGGCTGGTCTATTGCGCGGTCGTGGCGACCGACAGCGACTGCATGGGCGCCGAGCCGGTCTATCAGGGCGACCGCCTCGTCGGGCTGACGACGAGCGGCGGCTATGGCGCGGCGGTCGGCCTTTCCCTCGCCTTCGCCTATGTCGATCCGGCGCTCGCCGCCCCGGGAACCGAATTCGAGATTCTCATCCTCGGCGAAAGGCGGCGCGCCGTCGTCCTGCCGCAGGCCGCCTGGGACCCCGACAATGAACGCCTGCGCGCCTGACATGAAGCCGAAGCGACCGCCGAAGGCCCGCCGATGAGCGCCTCCCCGCCGGACCATGCCCAGGTCGTCATCGTCGGCGGCGGCGTCGTCGGGGCCTCGATCGCCTATCATCTGACCAAGCTCGGCTGGCGCGAAATCGTGCTGCTGGAGCGCAAGCGGCTGACCAGCGGGACGACCTGGCATGCGGCGGGGCTGGTCGGCCAGTTGCGCGCGACCGCCAATCTGACCCGGCTGGCGCAATATACCGCCGGCCTCTACGCCTCGCTCGAAGCCGAGACCGGCCAGGCGACCGGCTTCCTTCGGCGCGGCAGCCTGTCGATCGCGGCCAATGCCGAACGGCTGGAGGAATTGCTGCGCGGCGCCTCGATGGCCAGGACTTTCGGCCTCGAGGTCAATGTCGTCTCGGCCGCCGAGATCGGCCGCTACTGGCCGCTGCTGAACGTCGCCGACATCGTCGGCGGCGTCCATCTGCCGGGCGACGGTCAGACCAATCCGATCGACACCACGATGGCGCTGATCAAGGGCGCGACGATGCGCGGCGCCAAAGTGTTCGAGAATGTCACGGTCGAGTCGATCCTCACCCGCAACGGCCGCGCCGTCGGCGTCGCCACGCGCGACGGCGCAATCGCGTCCGAGCATGTCGTCATCGCATCGGGCATGTGGTCGCGGCGACTCGGGCTCGGCGCCGGCGTCGACATTCCGCTGCAGGCCTGCGAGCATTTCTACGTCGTCACCGAGCCGTTCCCGGGCCTCTCGCCCGACCTGCCGGTGCTGCGCGACCCCGACAATTGCGCCTATTACAAGGAGGATGCGGGCAGGCTGCTGCTCGGCGCGTTCGAGCCCGGCGCCAAGCCCTGGGCGGTCGGCGGCATTCCGGACGATTTCGAGTTCGGCGAATTGCCCGACGATTTCGACCATTTCCAGCCGATCCTGGAAGCGGCGATCCGCCGGCTGCCCGCGCTCGCCGGGGTCGGGATCCGGAAATTCTTCAACGGCCCGGAGAGCTTCACCCCCGACGTGCGCTATCTGCTCGGCGAGACGCCCGACGTGCGGCGGCTCTATGTCGCCGCCGGGTTCAACTCGATCGGCATCCAGTCGGCGGGCGGCGCCGGCAAGGCGCTCGCCGAATGGATCGTCGCCGGCCACCCGCCGATGGATCTCGCCGACGTCGACATCCGGCGCATGCAGCCGTTCCAGATCAACCAGCGCTATCTCCGCGAGCGCGCGACCGAATCGCTCGGCCTGCTCTATGCGATGCACTGGCCCCACCGGCAATACGAGACCGCGCGCGGCGTCCGCACGTCGCCGCTGCACGAGCGGCTCGCCGCAAGCGGCGCCTGTTTCGGCGAGGCGGCGGGCTGGGAGCGCGCCAACTGGTTCGCCCCGCCCGGCGTCGAGGCCGCCTATCGCTACAGCTACGGCCGGCAGAACTGGTTCGAACATTCCGCGGCCGAGCATCGCGCCGTGCGCGAGGCGGTCGGCCTGTTCGACATGAGCTCGTTCGGCAAGTTCCTCGTGCAGGGCCGCGACGCCGAGGCGGTGCTGCAACGTCTGTGCGCCAACGACGTCGCCGTCGCGCCGGGCCGGATCGTCTACACCCAATGGCTCAACGAGCGCGCCGGGATCGAGGCCGACGTGACGGTGACGCGGCTCGGCGAAACGAAGTTCGAGATCGTCACCGCGGCCGCCACGGCGCGGCGCGATTTCGCCTGGCTGACCCGCCACATCCCCGACGATTCCCACGCCATCGCTGCCGATGTCACCTCGGCCGAGGCGGTGCTTTCGGTGATGGGGCCGAACAGCCGCGCTTTGCTCGAGGCCGCCTCGGGCGCAGACCTCTCCAACGCCGCCCATCCCTTCGCGACCGCGCGCGAGATCGAGATCGGCTATGCGCGCGTGCGCGCCGCGCGCATCACCTATGTCGGCGAACTCGGCTGGGAGCTCACCATGCCGAGCGAATTCGCGCGCGGCGTGTTCGACGCGCTCGTCGAGGCCGGCGGCCCGTTCCGGTTGACGCTCGCCGGATTGCACGCGCTCGACAGCTGCCGGATCGAGAAGGCCTATCGCCACTGGGGCCACGACATCGGCGACGAGGATTCGCCGCTCGAGGCCGGCCTGATGTTCGCGGTGCGGCTCGACAAGCCCGCCGGCTTCATCGGCCGCGACGCGCTGCTGCGCCGGCGCGACGCGGGGGCGAAACGGCGCCTCGTCCAGTTCCTGCTGAGGGATCCCGAGCCGCTGCTCTATCATGACGAGCCGATCTGGGTCGACGGGCGCCTGCGCGGCCGCACGACCTCGGCGGCCTATGGCCATCATCTCGGCGGCGCGGTCGCGCTCGGCTATGTCGCGCAGGACGAGGCGCCGCTCGCCGAGCTCGTCGGCGGCGCGAATTTCGAGATCGAGATCGGTGGCCGGCGGGTTCCGGCGACGGCGAGCCTCGCGCCGCTCTATGACCCGAGGAACCTGCGGATTCGCGCATGAGCTCTCATGAAACTTCCCCCGGCGCCGCGGCGGATGAGATCGCCGCGATCGTCGCGCGCCAGCCGCCCGCTCATTCCCTGGATCAGGCGCTCTACAATTCGCCGGCCGCGTTCCGGCGCGACGTCGAGCGCCTGTTCCTGCGCCACTGGATCCTCGCCGGGCACGCCTCCCTGGCGCCCAAGCCCGGCGACTATTTCCTCCATGAAATGGCCGGGGAGAGCCTCATCGTCCTGCGCGGCAATGATGGCGCCCTGCGCGCCTTCGCCAATGTGTGCCGGCATCGCGGCTCGCGGATCTGCCTCAGCGAACAGGGCCATGCGAGCGTGCTCGTCTGCCCCTATCACGCCTGGGCCTATAATCTCGACGGATCGCTGCGCTCGGCGCGCCACATGCCGGCCGGCTTCGACAAGCGCCGGTTCGGCCTGAAGCCGGTTGCCTGCGAGGTGATCGAAGGGCTGGTGTTCCTCTCGCTCGCCGAGGCGCCGCTTTCGCTCGACGTCGCGCGCGCGGCGATCCGCGCCGCCTACGGGCCCTATGGCTGGGCGGACGCCAAGGTCGCCCATCGCCAGACCTATCCGATCGCGGCGAACTGGAAGCTCGCGGTCGAGAACTATCTCGAATGCTACCATTGCACGCCGGCCCATCCCGAATATTCCAGACTCCACGCGCTCGAACAGCCGCTGCCCCAGATCGCCGCGCTCAATGCGGCGATGGAGGCGCGCAGCCGCGATCTCGGGCTCGCGATTCCCTCGATCGACCATCGCGTCGGCTCGAAAAGCGGCGAGGCGTCGATCTTCACCTTCCGCTACGCGCTCTATGACGGCGTCAGCACCGGCGGGCCGGACGGCAAGCCGGTCGCGCCGCTGATGGGCGCGTTCGGGGCCTATGACGGCGGCGTCACCTCGACCCATTTCGCGCCGTCGAGCTTCTTCATCGCCTATCCCGATCACGGCGTGGTCTACCGCTTCCTGCCGCTGACCCCATCGACCTCGGCGATGGAGCTGATCTGGCTGGTGCGCGGCGACGCGCGCGCGGGCGTCGACTACGACATCGACCGCCTGACCTGGCTGTGGCGGGTCACCAGCGAGGCCGACAAAAGGATCACCGAGGACAATCAGAAGGGCGTCAATTCGCGCTATTACGAGCCGGGCCCCTATGCGCCGGTCGAGCCCAATGCGATCGCCTGGATCGCCTGGTATCTGCGCGAGGTCGCCTGACTTGGCGCAGGATTTCGGCGCCCTGTTCGACTTCGTCATCGTCGGCGCCGGTTCGGCGGGCTGCGTGCTCGCCGACCGGCTGTCCGCGGACGGGCGCTTCACGGTGGCGGTGATCGAGGCGGGCGGCTCGGACCGGCGCTTCTGGGTGCAGACGCCGCTCGGCTACGGCAGAACGCTCCACGACCCCTCGCTCAACTGGGCCTATCGCGCCGTCCCCGATCCCGGCCTCGCCGGCCGGTCCGACTACTGGCCGCGCGGCAAGGTTCTCGGCGGGTCGAGTTCGATCAACGCGATGGTCTGGATCCGCGGCGATGCCAAAGACTTCGACGACTGGGCGGCCGAGGGCAATCCCGGCTGGTCCTACGCCGATTGCCAGCCGGCGTTCAAATCGCTCGAGGACAACGAGGCGGGCGCCGACGAATGGCGCGCCACCGGCGGCCCGCTGCGGATCGCCGACGTCTCGGACCGGCTGCATCCGCTCGCCGCGCGCTTCATCGAGGCCGGCCGCCAGGCCGGGCTGGCGTTCAACCGCGACTTCAACGGGCCGAGCCAGGAGGGGATCGGACTCTATCAGATCAACGTCAAGAACGGCTGGCGGATGTCGGCGGCCAAGGCGTTCCTGCGGCCGGCGGCGGCGCGCCGCAACGTGCGGGTGTTTCCCCACGCCCACGCCTGCCGCATCCTGTTCGAGGCGGGCCGCGCGACCGGCGTCGAGATCGACCGCGGCGGCCGGCGCGCGATCATCGGCGCGCGCCGGGAAGTCGTCGTCGCCGCCGGCGCGGTCAATTCGCCCCAGCTGCTGCAGCTGTCCGGGATCGGGCCGGCGGCGCATCTCGAATCCCTCGGCGTCGCGATCCTGCGCGACAGCCCCGCCGTCGGCGCCCATCTCCAGGATCATCTCGGCATCAACTACACCTATCGCTCGCGCCTGCGCACGCTCAACGACGAATTGCGCCCCTGGTGGGGCAAGCTGCGCGCCGGCGCCGACTTCATGCTGCGCTCGCGCGGGCCGCTCAGCATCAGCCTCAACCAGGGCGGCGGCTTCGTGCGCACGCGCGCCGGCCTCGACCGGCCGAACATCCAGCTCTATTTCCAGGCGATCAGCACGCTGGCGGCCAAATCGGGCACGCGGCCGCTGCTGACGCCCGACGCCTTCTCCGGCTTCTCGCTCGGCCTGTCCAATTGCAAGCCGGTCAGCCGCGGCTCGATCATGGCGCGCTCGGCCGATCCGTTCGCGCCGGCGCGCATCGCGCCCAATGCGCTCGGCTGCGAGGCCGATGTGCAGGACGTGCTGGAGGGCCTGCTTCTGCTGCGCCGGCTCGCCGCCCAGCCGGCGCTGCGCGAGATCATCGAGGCGGAACTCATGCCGGGCGCGGCGGTCGCCGACGACGAAGCGCTGATCGCCGATTTCCGCCGGCGCTCGGGCACGGTCTACCATCCCGTCGGCACCTGCCGGATGGGGCCGGACATCGCGCGCGCGGCGGTCGACGCACGGCTGCGCGTGCATGGCGTTGCGGCCCTGCGCGTCGCCGACGCCTCGGTCTTCCCCTCGATCGTCTCGGGCAACACCAACGCCGCCGTGATGATGGTCGCGGCGAAGGCGGCGGCGATGATCCTGGAGGATGCGCGCTAGCGTCGCGCGTCTGGGGGCTAGCGGGGTA
Organism: Roseiarcus sp.; assembly: GCA_049509635.1. Lineage (GTDB taxonomy): Bacteria > Pseudomonadota > Alphaproteobacteria > Rhizobiales > Beijerinckiaceae > Roseiarcus. The sequence continues at coordinate 727 of JBEKZS010000173.1, read as the reverse complement.
CGGCGCCGGGGCATTCAACTCGCGTCTCTTCCGGCGCCGTACTATCTCGTCCGGGACGTTGACGCGGCATTGCCGGCGGCCCACGCCGCCGAGCCGCCGTCAAGCGGCTGCGCCGCTCCTCCACGGCGTTCCGGCCTTTAACCGGACGACTTCGTCGCCGGGGGGGTGACTGCGTCTCGTCGGCGCGGCGTTTTTGCAACCAAGACCTCTTGGCGCCCGCCGCGACCGATCTCGGCGGCGGTGGGCGCCAAAAGGTCTTGGTCGATTACGGCCAGGGCCGGGCCCGCGGATCAAGCTTCGCGAAGCGCCTCTTGGCGCGTAGCGACCGCCGGAGGCGGCTCGAGCCTGACGCGCGCGCCGGCACCTCGCAGCGCGGCGGATGGGGTCGGCGAGGCCGCTTGTTTCCGCGCGGCGGCTCGCCAGCAGCGGCCTGGAAATCCTCGCCGATCAACTTCGCCGGGCCCCGATACGATCGGCCGGCCGAGGGGTGCGCCGCACGTTCCAAGCCCGCTTCGAAGCCGCCACCCAACGCCGGTTGCGTCACAAGCCTCGCAGGCGGAAACCCGCGATCGAGTCGGACGCGAATTAAGTGCACTGTCACCGGAACCCCCAGTGAAACGCCGACGAGCAGGCCTCGAGCCCCACCAGGCAGGACGGCAGGGACGCAAAGAAGGTCAGCACCTGCGCGCGCCGGAGCGCCTTGGCGAGGACGACGAAGCCGCCTTCG
>JBEKZS010000172.1:0-8519 GCA_049509635.1 Roseiarcus sp. | reverse complement strand
GCTACGGCGGCGAGGAATTCGCCGTCATTCTGCCGGACACGCCGATGGCGGGCGCGGCGATGATCGCCGAGCGCCTGCGCGCCGCGGTCGAGAATCTCGCCATTGCGCATGTCGGTTCGACCGTTTCCGACCGCATCACGCTGAGCGTCGGCGGCGTGGTCGCCTCGGCGCCCTATCTGCCGCCCCAGCAATTGCTGTCGGGCGCCGACGCGGCCCTCTATCGCGCCAAGCGCGACGGGCGCAATCGGACGACCGTCGTCGCCTTGGAATCGGCGGCGTCCGCGCTGGACCCCGGCATCGCGAGCTAGCGTGCGCCGGCGTCGAGGATCCAGGTCCGGTCGCAGAAGGCGACATACAGCCGCTCCTGCCCCAGCGCGGCGCCGAGCTCGACCGCGAGTTCGTTCAGCAGCGCCTCGATCGCGCCGTCGGGGAGATGGCCGAGATAGGCGTGCACCGCCTCGCCGGTGAACACCGCGACCGGTTCGCGATCCGAGCCCATCGTGCCGTCGGAGCGCGGCCAGGCGTAGGTGACCTCCGCCCGGGTGAACATGCCGGAAAGCGCCGGCAGGTCGGCGCCCACCCGGCGTCCCATCCAGGCGCGCGCGGTGCGCACCGCCTCGGAGACGTCGTAGACGCGTCCCTCAGCGTCCCAGCCCTCGCGCAGGCCGACCGTGATCCGGAAATCGCGGCGCGGCCCGCGCGAGCCGGGCACCACCGCATAGTCCTCCCGCCGGGGCGGCGGCGCGCGTGGCGCGATCTCTTCGGTCATGTCCTCGTCCTCCGCCACCCGATCCGTTTGTCGCAGGTCCGCTCAACCGGCGGCGATCGTCGAGCGCAGGCTGAGCGGCGCGTCGACCCGGCGTCGTGTCGCGAACGTGCCGCCAGCGCCGTGGATCGTGACGTCGCGGTGGTCGGACAGCCGCCCGGCGCGCCGGCGGTCCGACATCGCCGGATGCGGCGCCGGCGGGCCGCCTGCGCGCCCATCCGATCTGATGGCCTCCATCGCCGCTCTCGAGCCCGCGAACCATCTGACTTTCCCCGGAGGGGGCCGCCCATCGCCGCTTTCGCCCGGTCCGCGGGCCCGCCCGACCCCGGACGCTCAATTACGCGAGCGCTCCGGAGCCGTCCAGTTCGTCGATGAGATTCGCGCCGGTCGACGCGAATCCCGCCGGCGTTGCGGGGCGGCCCGGCGCGCCTCGCCACATATGGGGCGTCCGGCGGCGTCCGGAGACGCGCCGCGGCCGAGCGGCCGCGGCCGATCCGGCGACCCGGCGGGGTTCGTCCGGGGCGCCGGGACGGAGCCTCGCCGGCAGTGAAGATCAAATGACCGCAATGGTTTAGCCAAGGCTTGGGCGCGACCGCCGCGCAGGTCGCCGCGCATGTCTCACCAAGGGGTCACGCCATGCGTTCGTGACCTTTATGCAACATGGTTTATCGAAACATGATTTCAGGCGGAAATAGGGCGTTTCTGGGTTTGTCGGGGGGACGATTGTCGATATGTTGCGTGAACGCGAACGGGAGATTCCCGGCCGCGAGTCGGACGGAAGCGCTTTTAGCTGGGGGACCGGGGTAAAGCTGCCAAGTCCGGGTCAACGGGAATAGGGGCGCTGTAAACCAGAATCCACGGTGGGTCGTTTAGAAGTCCCAACGAGCTTCGGGTGCCAAGTCTGAACCAAATCCCATCGGGTCAATCATTGGAGGTCTATAATGACGCTCATGAAGAGCATCCTGCTCGGGTCTGCCGCGGGTATCGTGGCGGTCGCCGGCGCGCAGGCTGCCGATCTTCCCACGAAGAAGTCGGCTCCTGCTGAATACGTCAGGATCTGCAACGTCGGCGGCATGGCCGGCTTCATCATCCCGGGCAGCGACACCTGCCTGAAGATCAGCGGCTACATCACCGGCCAGGTCGAAGCGGGCAATACGCAGACGAGCTACACCCGCACCGGGACCCCGGGCACGCCGGGGTACGGCTCCTTCCTGACGTCGGCGCCGGCCAGCCTTCGTGACGAGGTCGGCTTCACGACCCGCGCGAACATCGATTTCGACGCCCGCACGAACACGGCTTACGGCGTGTTGCGCGGCTACGCCGAACTCCAGTTCGACAGCGGCAGCGGCTTCGACAACACCGGCAACGCCGGCTACATCAACCTGGCCTACGTTCAATGGGCGGGCCTCACGGCTGGTAAGGCGCCGTCGTTCTTCTCGTTCTTCGGCGGCGGCGAGGGTTGGGCGAACCTTTTCTCCCCCGACCAGCAGGGCTTCGATCAGCCTGACGTTCTGGCTTACACCGCCACCTTCGGCGGCGGCTTCTCGGCGACGATCGCGATCCAGGATCCGGAGGGCAATTCCAGCGGCCCGGGCTCGAACAACAACCCGGCGCTCATCGACACCGCGCGCTATGGCAACACGACTCCGGACATCGTCGGCGTCCTGCGCATCGACCAGGGCTGGGGTTCGGCGCAGATTGGGGCCGTCGGTCACAACGTGCATGTTTACGCCACGTCGGGAGCCTTCCCGGGGTTCGGCGTTCCCACCCAGAACATCTGGGGCTGGGCGATCGGCGGCGGCGTTTCGTTCAATCTGCCGCAGTTCGGCGCGGCCGACAAGTTCGCCATCCAGGCCGACTATTCGCAGAACGCGACGCTCTATTCCGGCTTCCCGGAAGCGCTTTGGGGTGAAAACGTCGGCGGCCCGCCGACGGGCCCGAACGGCAACGGTCTCGGCCCGGTCGTGGCGGATACCTACTATGCCGGTCTCAACGCCGGTGGCGGCGCCCAGTGGGCGACTCCGACGGCCTGGACGATCGGCGCGACGTTCGAACACCACTTCTCGCCGGTGTTCTCGTTCGATCCGGAAGTCGGCTATGGCGAAGTGAACTGGAGCGGCTCGCTCGGCCAGCTTTCGTCCACCACGACGAGCTGGATGGGCGGCGCGGTCGCTCACTGGGATCCGGTGCCGCAACTCGACTTCGCGTTCGAGTTGGTCTACCAGAGCACCCATCAGTCGACGCCTGGCAACTGGGGCGTGGGCAGCATCACGAGGACCGGCACTCCGGGGAGCGTGCCTGTCGTCGCGACTCCGGCTGGTTTCCCCGGCAACTCGGACGGTTTCGCCGGCCGCTTCTACATGACCCGCAACTTCTGATCGCGGCTGGTTTCTCGATGCGATCGACCCCGGAGCGCGAGCTCCGGGGTTTTTTCATGCCGGCTTGCGCGGATTCGCCGCAACCTCGATAGTGCGACCCTCGGCGCCCGGCGGCCCGAGCGCGAGCGAGGCGGCTCCCGTCCATGATGCGGCAATATGAACTCGTCGATCGCGTGCGGCAGTACAATCCGGACGCCGACGAGGATCTGCTCAATCGCGCTTACGTCTATGCGATGAAGGCGCATGGCGCGCAGAAGCGCGCCTCGGGCGACCCCTATTTCTCCCATCCGCTCGAAGTCGCCGCGATCCTGACCGAGCTCAAGCTCGACGACGCGACCATCGTCGCCGCGGTCCTGCACGACACGATCGAGGACACCGCCGCCACGCGCGAGGAGATCGACACGGTCTTCGGCAAGGAAATCGGGACGCTGGTCGAGGGGCTGACCAAGCTCAAGCGGCTCGACCTCGTCTCGCGGCCGGCCCAGCAGGCCGAGAATTTCCGCAAACTGCTGCTCGCGATCGCCGACGACGTGCGCGTCCTGCTGATCAAGCTCGCCGACCGGCTGCACAACATGCGCACGCTCAATTTCATGCCGGCGGAAAAGCGCGCGCGCATCGCCCAGGAGACGCTCGACATCTACGGCCCGCTCGCCGGGCGCATGGGCATGCAGGGCCTGCGCGCCGAGCTCGAGGACCTTTCGTTCCGCCACTTGATGCCGGAGGCCCATGCGATGATCCTCGCCCGGCTCGGCGAGCTCAAGACCAAGAACGGCGCCATCATCGCCCGGATCGAGACCGAGCTGACCGAGCAGTTCGCCCGGCGCGGCATCAAGGTCGAGGTCAAGGGGCGCCAGAAGCAGGCCTATTCGGTCTGGCGCAAGATGGAGCGGCGCTCGATCGCGTTCGAACAGCTGTCCGACATCTACGGCTTCCGCATCATCGTCGGCTCGATCGAGGATTGCTACGCCGCCGTCGGCGTCGCCCACACGACCTGGCCGTCGGTGCCGGGGCGGTTCAAGGACTATGTCTCGACCCCCAAGCAGAACGACTATCGCTCGATCCACACGACGGTGATCGGGCCGGGCAGCCAGCGCGTCGAACTCCAGATCCGCACCCGCGAGATGCACGAGATCGCCGAATACGGCATCGCCGCGCACGCGCTCTACAAGGATGTCGAGGGCGCCGCGGACGGCCCGCGCACCGGCGAGAGCCGCGCCTATCGCGGCCTGCGCCGCACGATCGAGGCGCTGTCGGGCGACGATTCCGAGAAGTTCCTCGAGCACACCAAGCTCGAACTGTTCCAGGACCAGGTGTTCTGCTTCACCCCCAAGGGGCGACTGATCGCGCTGCCGCGCGGGGCGACCGCGATCGATTTCGCCTATGCCGTCCACACCGACGTCGGCAATTCGGCGGTCGGCGCCAAGATCAACGGCCGGATCGCGCCGCTGATTTCCGAACTGCACAACGGCGACGAGGTGGTGATCGCCCGCTCCGACACCCAGACGCCGCCCGCCGCCTGGGAATCGCTGGTCGTGACCGGGCGCGCGCGCGCCGCGATCCGCCGCGCCACCCGCGAGGCGGTCAAGGCGCAATATGGCGGGCTCGGGCGCCAGATCATCGAGCGCGCGTTCAGGCGCGCGGGCCGCACCTACGCCGACGACAAGCTGAAGGCGGCGCTGCCGCGGCTCGCGCGCGCCTCGCTCGACGAGGTCTTCGCGGCGGTCGGGCGCGGCGAGATGTTTTCCGGCGACGTCGTCCGCGCGATCTATCCCGATTTCAAGGAGGAGCGCGCCTCGGGGCCGGCGCCGGCCAAGAGCGACACCGGCTGGTTCGGCCTCAACAAGGTCGCCAATCTCGTGTTCAGGGTGCCGGGGCCCGCCGAGGTCGAGGGCGCGATCCCGATCCGCGGCATCCGCGGCGACCTGCCGGTGCGCTTTGCGGCCAAGGGCGGCGCAGTGCCGGGCGAGCGGATCGTCGGCATCCTCAACCCGGGCGAGGGCATCACCATCTATCCCATCCACTCCCCCGCGCTGACCGCCTTCGACGACAAGCCGGAGCGATGGCTCGACGTGCGCTGGGACATCGACAGCGCGCGCAAGGAGCTCTATCCGACCCAGATCGTCGTCACCGCGCTCAACGAGCCGGGCGCACTCGGCGTCATCGCGACGACGATCGGCGAGATCGGCGGCAACATCGACAACATCGCCTTCGTGCCGCACGCCACCGACTTCCGCGAGATGCTGATCGATCTGGAGGTGTGGGACATCAAGCATCTCAACACGATCCTTTCGCAGCTGCGCGGCAAGAGCGTCGTCAGCAAGGTCGAGCGGCTCAGCGGGTGATGGCCGCCGCCACGCCTTTCGCCGGCGCTTGCGCCGCCCGCGCGCGATGCCGCTGACCTTCGCCTATGGCGCCAACATGGACGTGGCGGCGATGGCGCAGCGCTGTCCGCGTTCGCGGCCGCTCGGCGTCGCCCGGCTGATGCGCCATCGGCTGGTCGCGATGCGCGAGGGCTGGCTCAGCGTCGCGCGCGATCCGCGCGCGAGCGTGCACGGCGTACTCTGGGACATCGCGCTCGCCGACGTCGCCGCGCTCGACCGCTACGAGGGCGTCGGCGGCGGCCTCTATGTGAAGCGCGTGCAGGCGGTGGTCGCAGCGGCGGGCGCGAGACGCGCGCTGGTCTATATCGGCGCCAATGCGGGGCCGGGCGCGCTGCGGCCCGACTATGGCGCCGCGGTGATCGCCGCGGCGCGCCACTGGGGCCTGCCCGCCGAGACGCTCGCCGCGCTCGCCGCCCTCACGCGCCGGTGAGCGGCGATGGTCAGCGCGCCTCGACCGGCTTGCTGCGCGACAGGCCGACCGTCTCGCGTTGCGCGCGCCGGCATGAAAGCGGCGGCAGGCCGCGCAGGATCAGTTCGGCGTCGGCGACCGTCTGCCGGCCGATCTCGAACAGCGCATCCGGCAGGGCGCCGGCGCGATGGGGCGAAAGCAGCAATCCCTCGACCCTGCGCGCGGGATCGTCGGCGGGCGCCGGCTCGGTCGGCCAGACGTCGGTGGCGGCGCGGAACCGCCCGGCTTCGATCTGGGCGAGGAATTCGGGAAAGTCGACCACGGCGGCGCGGCTCATCAGCAGGACGACCGATCCCGGCGTGACGATCTCAAATTCGCGCCGGCCGAGAAACCCCTGATTCTCGCTGGTCACGCCGGCGAAAATCAGGATGACGCGGCAGGTCGACAGGACCTCGTCGAGCGAAGCGGCGGCGACGCCGAATCCCGCCATGAAATGGTCCGACACCCAGGGGTCATAGGCCTTGACCGGACAGCCGAACGGCGCGACCAGCGGCGCGAAGGCGCGCGCGAGATCGCCGAAGCCGATGAGGCCGACCGCCGCGCCATAGAGCGAGAAGCAGCCCGAAGCGCCCTCGAGCAGCCATTTCTCCGCGCCCGCGCGCACCGCGCGGTCGGCGGCGGTGACGCCGCGGCAGAGGTCGATCGCCATGCCGAGCGCCATTTCCGCCACCGGGCGGGCGAAGGCGGAACTGGGCGCCAGCACATGGATGCCGCGCCGGAAACAGGCGTCGTAGTCGACGTTCTGCAGGAAATTGGTCTCGACGTTGATGATCGCGCGCAGCTTCGCCGCGCGGGCGATGCGCTCGGCGGGCATGTCGGTCTGGCCGATCAGCAGCGCGGCCTCGGTGAGGTGGCGCTCGAGGATGCCCGCCGGCATGCGGCCCGGACCGTCATGAACGAACAGTTCGCCGAGCCGCTCGAACCGGGCGCGGGTTTGGGAATCGAAAATCTCGCCGAGGCCGCGGGGCTGCGGATCGACGATGATCACCGGCTTGCTCATGGGGGCTCTCCTCGGGAAGGCTTCGGGGGCCGCGCGCGGCGCGTGTCATCGCCGGCGTTTCGTCGACCGGCCGTGGGCGAAGGCCGTCTCCAGCGCCGCGTGCAATTCGGCCTCGGTCAGCGCCGAAAGCATCGCGCAGGTCGAGCCCTTGCGTCCCCAGGCGCCCGGGACCGGCGAAAACGCGTCCGGCGCCAGCAGGCATTTGAATTCCTGTTCCTCGGGCGTGAATTTGAGATTGGCGGAGCGGCCGTCGGCGGCGAGCGTGGCGAAGATCCGCGCGGCCCTGAACGCCCTGCGTTCGAAATGCTGGGCCTCGCTGACCCCCTCGAACGAAAGCGCGATGCGCCTGAAATCCTCCGCCGTCGCCATTCTGGCCGCTCCCCATGGCCTTGCGCGGCCTCGATCGAGTGGGCGGCCTCTCCCGCGATCACGACCCAAACGCGCCGGCCGCCGGGGGCGGACGAACCCCGGCGCCGCCGCGCTACCGCGAGAACTTCTTGTATTTCAGCCGGTGCGGGATCACGCTGTCGAGCCCGAGCCGCCGCTTCTTGTCCTCTTCGTAATCGGCGAAATTGCCCTCGAACCATTCGACATGGCTCTCGCCCTCGAAGGCGAGGATGTGGGTCGCGATGCGGTCGAGGAAGAAGCGATCATGCGAAATGATGACCGCGCAGCCCGCGAAATCGAGCAGCGCGTCCTCGAGCGCGCGCAGCGTGTCGACGTCGAGGTCGTTGGTCGGCTCGTCGAGCAGCAGCAGATTGGCGCCGCCCTTCAGCATCTTGGCCAGATGGACTCGGTTGCGCTCGCCGCCCGACAACATGCCGACCTTCTTCTGCTGGTCGGAACCCTTGAAATTGAAGGTCGAGCAATAGGCGCGCGAATTGATCTCGCGCTTGCCCAGATAGATGATGTCCTGGCCGCCCGAGACCTCCTCCCAGACGTTCTTCTTGTCATTGAGCGCGTCACGCGACTGGTCGACATAGCCGAGCTGCACGGACTCGCCGATCTTGATCGAACCCTTGTCCGGCTTCTCCTGGCCCGTGATCATGCGGAACAGCGTCGTCTTGCCGGCGCCGTTGGGCCCGATCACGCCGACGATGCCGCCGGGCGGCAGGCGGAACGACAGCCTGTCGATCAGCAGCGTGTCGCCGAACCCCTTCGACAGGTTGTCGAAATCGATGACGTTGTTGCCGAGCCGCTCGGCGACCGGAATGATGATCTGCGACGTCGACGGCGCCTTGTCGTTCTGCTTCTGGACGAGCTCGTCATAGGCCTGGATGCGCGCCTTGGACTTGGCCTGGCGGGCCTTGGGAGAGGCGGCGATCCATTCGCTCTCGGCCTCGAGCGCGCGCTGGCGCGATTCCTCCTCGCGGCCCTCCTGGGCGAGGCGCTTCTGCTTCTGCTTCAGCCAGGAGGAATAATTGCCCTCGTAGGGAATGCCGCGGCCGCGATCGAGTTCGAGGATCCACCCCGTCACGTTGTCGAGGAAATAGCGGTCGTGGGTGACGATCAGGATCGCGCCGGG
>JBEKZS010000171.1:0-8641 GCA_049509635.1 Roseiarcus sp. | reverse complement strand
GTCTGCATGTCGATGACGATGACGGCGGTGTTGTCGGGGCGCCACGCGCCGTTCCAGGGCCAGGGATAGGGATCGGCTGCGATCGTCGGCATCCTACTCCGCCGCCTCCGCATATTCGGGGAGCGCGACGAGGTCCATCGTCCCCATGTTGCGGCGCGCCTCGCCGACCAGCGCGACGATCCGCCCGCATTGCGCGGCAAGACCGGTCGATGTGGCCACGACCGGCAGCCGCAGCTGGACGAGGTTGATGACGACGCCTTCGGGTGATTTGCTGAGACGGCCGAGCTGGTTCATCGCCGCTTCCTCAGCGCGCCATCGACAATTCGCCCGGCATGTCGCGCGCCGAGCGCTTGGCGCTCGAGGTTGCGATCATGATGGCGAGGGTCAGGATGTAGGGCGCGGCGTTGAAGAAATAGTAGCCCTGGGTGATGCCGACCGACTGCAGCGCGGGGCCGATCGCGCCGGCGCCGCCGAACAGCAGCGCGGCGATCACGCAGCGCATCGGGTTCCAGCGTGCGAAAATGACCAGGGCGACCGCCATCAGGCCCTGGCCCGACGACAGGCCCTGGTTCCACGAGCCCGGATAGGACAGCGAGAGGAAGGCGCCGCCGACGCCGGCGAGGAAGCCGCCGACGGTCGTGGTGAGGAAGCGGACGAGATCGACCGAAATGCCCATCGCGCGCGCCGCCGCCGCGCTGTCGCCGACGGTGCGCACGACCAGGCCCCAGCGCGTGTTGCGCAGCGCCCAGGCCATCAGGATCGCGATCGCGATGCCGACGAAGAACAGCGGATTGATGTCGAGCGCGCTCTTGAGGTTGAGGTCGCTGCTCCAGCCGCCGAACGGCAGCGAGGGCAGGCGCGGCGCGGTCGGCTGGATGTAGGGCTTGCCGAAGAAGAAGGCGATGCCGGTGCCGAACAGCATCATGGCGATGCCGACGGCGACGTCGTTGACCTTCGGCAGCTTGCAGATGAAGCCGTGCATGGCGCCGAGAACCGAGCCGGCCACTCCCGCGAACAAGACGCCGATCCACGGCGATCCCGTATGATAGGAGGCGGCGTAGGCGACCATGGCGCCGAGGACGAGCGTGCCCTCCAGGCCGAGATTGACCCGCCCCGATTTCTCGGTGAGGCATTCGCCGAGCGCGACGAACATGAACGGCGTCGAGACGCGGATCGCGCCGCCGAGCATCGCGATGAGGACGGTGACGACGGCCGCGTTCATGTCCGGTCCTTGCGTTTGATCGGTTTGAAGAACGAGAATCGGCCGTAGAGCGTCTCCGAGGTCAGCAGAACGACGAAGATCAGCCCCTGCAGCACGAGCACCGTGGCGTCGGGCAGGTCCATGCGCCGCTGGACGAGGCCGCCCGAGGCGACGAGGCCGCCGAACAGGATCGCGACGGGGACGATCACCACCGGATTGTGGCGGGCGAGGAACGAAACGAGGATGCCGGTGAAGCCGTACCCCGCCGCCAGCGAGGCGTTGGCGCGACCCTGGATCGCGGCGACTTCGAAATAGCCGGCGAGGCCGGCGCAACCGCCCGCGATCATCGCGCAGCTGACGATGAGCCGGCCGACCGGCAGGCCCTGCGACAGCGCGGCCCGGAAATTGCCGCCGGTGACCCGCGCCGCGAAGCCGAACGTCGTCCGGGTCATCAGGAAGTAGAGGGCGATGCAGAGGACGACGCCGACCGCGAAGCCCCAGTGGACATCGGTGCCGGGAATGTTGCCGACCTTGTAGGCTTCGCCGATCGGCTTGGTCGACGGCTTGTTCGGGTTGCTGGCGTCGCGCAGCACGCCCTCGACGAAGAAATTCATGATCGCGATGCCGATGTAGGTCAGCAGCAGCGATGAAATGGTCTCGTTGACGCCGCGCGCATAGCGCAGGTAGCCCGCAATGCCGACCCAGACCGCGCCGACGATCACCCCGGTCAGCACCATGGCCGGCATCGTGACGATCGGCGGGACGACGCCGACCATCGGGACCGCCACCGCCGCCGCCGCGAAGCCGCCGAGCACCAGCGCCCCTTCGGCGCCGATCATGATGAGGCCGATCCGCGCCGGGATCGCCACCGCGAGCGCGGTCAGGATCAGCGGCGAGGAGCGCTGCAGCGTGTTCTGGAACGAGAAGGCGGTGCCGAATCCGCCGCGCCAGACATAGGAGACGAAGTCGACCGGGGACTTGCCGATCGCCAGCAGGAACAGCGCGAACAGCAGCGCCGCCATCAGCAGCGCGAACGCGGGTATGACCACATATTCGGAATTCGCGCGCAGGCGCAGCACGAATTCCGAGCCCGCGGCGGGGGCTGACGGGGGTCTGGTCCCCGCCAGCGCCGCGGGAATGTCGCTCGCCGTCGGCGCGCCCATGCTCATGACGACCTCGCTCAGGTGATGGAGCCGACGACGCCTTCGAGCAGGTAATCCATCTTGTCGAGATAGGGATCGAGATTGCCGTAGGTCTTGTCGATCACGATCTTGCCGGTCTTGTTGTCCTTCAGCGGGCCGACATAGATCGGAACCTTGTTCCTCATGTCGGCGATCGCGGCCGTCGCCGCCGCCTTGGCGGCCTCGGTGGCGCCGGCGCCGAACGGCGTGTTGGTCACCATGTCGGCTTCGATGCCGCCGGCCGTGAAGTTCGGCAGCGACTCGCCCTTGGCCAGATCGGCCGCGTAGCCCTTGTAGATCGTCGACCACTTGTATTCGGCGCCGGTGATGAAGCCCTTGGGCGCGAGCGGCGCCTGGCTGGCGTTGTGGCCGCACGACATCACGCCGCGCTTCTCGGCGGTCTCGATCACGACCTTCGGCGAATCGACGTGGCAGGTGATGACGTCGCAGCCCGCATCGACGAGCGCGCTGGTGGCTTCGGCCTCGCGCACCGGCATCGACCAGTCGCCGGTGAAGATGACCTGGACGACCGCCTTCGGATTGGTCTTGCGGGCGCCGAGCAGGAACGAATTGATGTTGCTGAGCACGCTCGAGATCGGCTTGGCGGCGACGAAGCCGAGCTTGTTCGACTTGGTGCAGAGGCCTGCGGCGACGCCGTCGACGTAATGGCCCTGGTTGAGATAGCCGAAATAGCTGCCGGCGTTCTTGGGATCCTTGTCCTTGTTCCACAGCGGCGCGGCGTGGCGGAACTCGACCTTGGGATATTTCTTGGCCATGTCGACGACGAACGGCGTGTAATAGCCGAACGACGTGGCCAGGATCAGGCCGGCGCCGTCGAGATTGATCATCGATTCCATCGTCTTGGCGCAGGCGTCGGTCTCGGGAACATTCTCTTCCTCGACGACCTTGACGCCCGGCACGAGTTTCAGCGCCGCCGCGGCGACCGCATGCGCCTGGTTCCATCCGAAATCGTCGCGCGCGCCGACATAGACGATGCCGACCGTCAGGTCGGCCGCATACGCGCGCGTCGCGCCCGCCATGGCCAGGGCGAGCCCGGCGGTTCCGGCGGCGGTGGTCTGCAGAAACGCACGACGAGAAAATTCCGCTGATGACATGGAGGGCGTCCTCTATCGACAGGCGGGCGCGCCGGACCGGCTGCGCCCGGAGGCGGAAGAGCAAGGAGTGTGCCGGAACCGCGGAGGCCGGGAAATGCGAGGTTCCGTCAGCTTCTGCCCGATATTTCGGCATGGCGCCGGAAAACTGGGCGCAAGCGTGCGCCGCCCGGCGCGGCGCCGCGGAGAGGGAAGCCCGCGCGATTGCCCGGGACTTGCATATGGGGCAGGAAGAATCGCCTTGTTGCGACTCGAACCGGCTCGGCTCAGCTCAGGGGGTTGTCCCGCATGGGATTGACGATCAGCTCGATTCTCGCGGCCCATGCCGCGGGCGCAAGACTCGCCGATACGATCGCGGCGACCTACGCGCGGATCGCCGCTCACGACGACCCCGCTCTGTTCATCGCGCTGCGCCCGAAGGCGGAGGCGCTCGCGCGCGCCGCGGCGCTGCAGGCGGCGGGACCCGCCGGAAAGCCGCTGTTCGGCGTCCCCTTCGTCGTCAAGGACAATATCGACGTCGCCGGCCTGCCGACCACGGCCGCCTGTCCCGCCTTTCTCTACCGGCCCGAGCGCTCGGCCTTCGTCGTCGCGCGGCTCGAACAGGCGGGCGCGATCGCGATCGGCAAGACCAATCTCGACCAGTTCGCGACCGGCCTCGTCGGGGTGCGCTCGCCCTATGGCGCGCCGCGCAACGCGCTGCGCGGGGATCTCATTCCCGGCGGCTCCAGCGCCGGTTCGGCGACCGCGGTCGGGGCCGGGCTGGTTCCGTTCTCGCTCGGCACCGATACGGCGGGCTCGGGCCGCGTCCCGGCCGCGCTCAACGGCATCGTCGGCCTGAAGCCGACGCTCGGCGCGCTGTCGATGACCGGCGTCGCGCCGGCGTGCCGGACGCTCGACACCGTTTCGATCTTCGCGCTCGACGTCGCCGACGCCTTCCTGGCGTACGGCATCGCCGCGGGGTACGATGCGGCCGATCCCTGGTCGCGCGAATTGCCGTCGCCCGCGCTTTCCGCGCCGCCGCCGCGTTTCCGGCTCGGCGTTCCCCGCGCCGACCAGCTGAAATTCTTCGGCGACGGGGTCGCGCAAAAGGCCTTCGCGGCCGACGTCGACAGGCTCGCGGCGCTCGGCGCCTCGGTCGTCGCCTGCGACATGGAGCCGTTCTACGCGGTCGCGCGCCTGCTCTACGAAGGGCCGTGGGTCGCCGAGCGCTACGCGGCGACCCGGCCGCTGATCGAGGCGAATCCGCAGGCGCTGCATCCGGTGACTCGCGCGATCATCGAGGGCGCGCGCAGATTCGACGCGGTCGCCGGCTTCGAGGCGACCTATGAACTCGCCGCCCTGCGGCGCCGTACGACGGGCGTCTGGTCGACATTCGACGTCCTCGTCGTGCCGACGATCCCGCGGCCCTATACGCTCGCCGAAGTCGAGGCCGATCCGATCGCGCTCAACTCGAACCTCGGAACCTACACGAATTTCGTCAATCTGCTCGATCTCGCGGCGATCGCAGCGCCCTCGGGCATGCGCGCCGACGGCCTGCCGTCGAGCCTGACGCTGATCGGCCCGGCCGGCGCCGACGGCTTCCTGGCGGGGATCGCGGCGCAAATGCAGGTCCATTCCGGCGCGACGATGGGCGCGACGGGCCTTGCCGTGGCGGCGCCCGCGCCGGCGCCGCGGCGTGCGCCGCCGGGGATGATCGAGATCGCGGCGGTCGGCGCGCATCTGTCGGGCCTCCCGCTCAACCGCGAACTGACGGCGCTCGGCGGCGTGCTGCTGCGCGAGGTCGAGACCCCGGCGGACTACCGGCTCTACGCGCTGCCGGGGACGGTCCCGGCCAAGCCGGGCCTGTTGCGGGTCGCGCCGGGCGAAGGCGGGCCGATCAAGGCCGAAGTCTGGGGCCTCGCGCCGGCGGCGTTCGGGACTTTCGTCGCGGCGATTCCGAGCCCGCTCGGCATCGGCGCCCTGCGGTTCTCCGACGGGACCAGCGCCAAGGGTTTTCTCGTGGAGGCCGAGGCGGTCAAGGGCGCAAGGGACGTTACGGCGTTCGGCGGCTGGCGCGCCTACGTCGCCGCGTCGTGACGCGCGCGCCGGCCCGCCACGGGCGCTACGACTACGCGCCGATCCGCGGCCGCCCGCGCTATCGCTGGCCGAACGGCGCCGGACTCGCCGTCTATGTCGCGATCAACCTCGAATGGTTCGCCTTCGGCGAGGGCCTCGGCGCCGAACTCGCGCCCGGCGGCCCGCAGCCCGACGTGCTGAACTATTCATGGCGCGACTACGGCAACCGCGTCGGCGTCTGGCGGCTGATCGACCTCATGGATTCGCTCGGCGCGCCCGCCTCCGTGCTGATCAATTCGGACATTTACGCCGAAGCGCCGGGCCTTGCCGAGGCGTTCCGCGCCCGCGGCGACGAATTCGTCGGGCATGGGCGCACCAACAGCGAGCGGCAGGGCGCGCTCGCCGAGGTCGAGGAGGCGGCGCTGATCGCCGAGGCGACCGCCGCCATCGCGCGCCACGAGGGCGCCGCGCCGAAGGGCTGGCTCGGCCCCTGGATATCGCAGAGCCGCGCGACGCCCGACCTGCTCGCCGAAGCGGGCTACCAATACCTGCTCGACTGGTGCATGGACGATCAGCCGGTGTGGATGCGCGCGCGCCGCGGCCCGATCCTCGCCTTGCCCTATCCGCAGGAGATCAACGACATTCCGATGATCGCCGCGCGCAAGATCGAGGGTCCCGCCTTCGCACGGATGATCGTCGATCATTTCGACGAGATGCTCGAGCAGAGCGCGCACGAGCCGCTCGTGATGGGCATCGCGCTGCACCCCTATATCGTCGGCCAGCCCCACCGCCTGCGCCATTTGCGAAGGGCGCTGAGCCATGTCGCCGCGCAGCGCGAGCGGATCTGGCTGACGACGGCGGGAGCGATCGCGGCGCATGCGCGGGCGACGATGGCGGACGGGCGAGGCCCGGGCTGACGGTCGGTCGCCGCCGTCGCGAGCGATGAAGGCGTCGCGCGCGGCGTTCCGGCTGGCGCTGCGTTTCAGGCGATCGGGAGATGTTGAGGCCAGCGCGCCTCGATCGCGGCGCGAACCGGAGTCTGCATCTCCGCCGGCGCCTCCCAGACATAGGCGAGGACATATTCGAGCGTGTGGGCGTCGAGCGTTTCGAGATGGCGCATCGTCGCCTCGACCGAGAAGGCCTGGTCCGCCAGATGCGCTTCCGGGAGGTTGCGCGCCAGCCCCGTCCAGACCGCGGCGTCATAGCCGCTCGCGGCGGCGAGCCACGCCTTGATCGCCTCGACCGTGTCGATGCCGCCGTTGAGGGTCCTCGGGCTGTGCTGTCCGCTGCGCATGTCGACGAAGCCGATATTCTCCCGGATCGTCCGCTCGCGCTTGCGCAGGTTGTTGATCGCATAGGGCATGTCTTCGAATCCGCTCAGCGCGGCGCGGGTCGCGCAAAGCGCGCCGTAGACGCGGTCGATCACGGGCGTCAGCCGCCCCTCCTCGGAGAGGCGGCAGAACTCGATGGGAAGGCGCAGATCGGTCGGCTTGAATCTGCCTATGAACGACAGGGTCTCGGGCCTCGAGACGAGGGGTCCCCAGGCGATGATGGCGATCTTCACTGGACTCCTCAGCTGCTCCGGAAGATTCTGGGAATCGACGCGAATGGGTTTCGGGGCCCGGCAAACATTGCATAATAGCTTCCGCCGGCCCACGCCAGCCGCATGCCGCCCCGCGTCGCGCCTCCGTCCGCGACCTTGCTCGTCGCCCCGGCGCCCTCGCCTCCGTCGCGAGGAAAGCCTGCGCCCGCCGGCGCGGCGGGCGCTCCCTCGCGCTCGTTCGGCTCGCCTGCGGCCTGCGCGCCCCGCGGATTCGGGATTCGCCGGCCGGACCGCCGAATGGGTCGAGGGCGTTGCGCGCCGTGCCGCGCCGACCCTGAACCCGAAGCCGGTCGTCGGCCCGCGCCGGCGCGAGGGCGCGGGGCCGCCTCGTCCCGGCGGCGAGAAGCGAACGCGGCCGGCGTCGCGCCCGAGATTCGCACCGTCGCGCGTGATCGCGGCGTCGCATGAAGTCTTCTCCCCGGATCCATTTGTGTGCATCATGGGCCGGGCGCTTCCGATGGTCGGCCGCGCCGCGCGCCCGAGCTTGCCATGAACCGACGCGATTTCCTCTCCGGCGCCGCGATCGCCGCCGCCTTCGCCGGCGCCGCTCGGCCGGCGCGCGCCGAGGCGCCGACGCCGCTGGGCCCCGAAATCTCGCCGCCGACGGACAGTCGCGAGGCCTTCGTCGCCTGGATGCGCGAGAAGCGCGGCGAGGACGCGGGCTTCCTGGGCCAGCGCTACGATCGCTTCCTCCAGCTCGTCGCCCACCAGGACGTCTGGGACGCGGCGGACGAGCGCGCCTACCTTCTGACCCCGCGCGAGGAGTTCGTCACGGCCGAGAACCTTTCGCGCGCCTATGAATGGCATCATCTCAACATCGGCTTCGGCGTGACGATCACCGGTCCGCACACGGTCGCGCGGATGACCAACACGCTGGCGATCCGGCGCGGCGACAAGGTGCTCGAGATCGGCACGGGCTCGGGCTACCAGTCGGCCTATCTGTCGAACCTCACCGACCGGCTGTGGTCGATCGAGATCATCCCGGCGCTCGCGAGGCGCACGCGCGCGCTCTACGATTCGCTGATCGCGCGCGGTTATCGCGAATACGGCGTCATCAACACGAGGAACGCGGACGGCTATTACGGGTGGGAGGAGGCGGCGCCGTTCGACAAGATCATCGTCACCTGCGGCATCGACCACATCCCGCCGCCGCTGCTCCAGCAGCTGACGCCCGATGGCGTCATGGTCATCCCGGTCGGGCCTCCGGGCGCGCAGCACGTGATCAAGGCGGTCAAGCAGACCGGCGCCGACGGCGCGACCCGGGTGACGCGCTCGGACATCTACGGCGGCGCGATCATTCCCTTCGTGCCGTTCACCGGCGGCCATCAGACGTGAGGCGGGCCGGGCCGGTATGAGCGGGCAGGACGCCCGCGCTCCCGGCTACGGCCGCCGCGCGACGAGATCGATCTCGATCCGCGCGTCATAGGCGAGGCCGGTCACGCCGACGCAAGTGCGCGCCGGCAGGCGGCCCGGCGCGAAGAAGCTGCGG
>JBEKZS010000170.1:0-8678 GCA_049509635.1 Roseiarcus sp. | reverse complement strand
GGCGGTCGGCGAAGGCTATGACCGCCCGCAGCCTGGCTGAGCGGAAACTTACGAGGGGGATGGGTATGGCCGACATGCGGCTCGTTGTGACGGGCGCCGCCGGGCGCATGGGCCGGATGCTGATCAAGACAATCCATGAAACGCCCGGCGCCATCCTGTCGGGGGCGCTGGAGCGCGAAGGCTCCAGCGCTCTGGGAGAGGACGCCGGGCTGTTCGCCGGCTGCGCCAGGGCGGGGATCGCGATATCGTCCGACCCGCTGCCCGCCTTCCTCGACGCCGACGGCGTTGTGGATTTTTCTTCGCCGGCCGCCTCGGTGGAATTTGCCGCGCTCGCCGCCCAGGCGCGGATCGCCGGCATCGTCGGCACGACGGGCCTGTCGGCCGAGGACCTCGGGCGCATCGCCGCGGCCGCGCGGCACGCCCCGATCGTGCGATCGGGCAATATGAGCCTCGGCGTCAATCTGCTCGCCGCCTTGACCCGCCGCGCCGCAAAGGCCCTCGGTGAGGCCTTCGACGTCGAGATCGTCGAAATGCATCATCGCATGAAGGTCGACGCCCCGTCGGGCACCGCTCTCCTGTTGGGCGAAGCGGCGGCGGAGGGACGCGGGATCGACCTCGGCGAGCGCAGCGCGCCGATCCGCCACGGCCATACCGGGGCCCGGCGGGCGGGCGATATCGGCTTTGCGTCGTTGCGCGGGGGAACCGTCGCCGGCGATCACAGCGTGATCTTCGCGGGCGACGGCGAACGCATCGAACTGACCCATCGCGCCGATGACCGCGCCGTTTTCGCGCGCGGCGCCGTCAAAGCCGCCCTGTGGGCGCGCGCACGCAAGCCGGGTCTCTATTCGATGGCCGACGTGCTCGGACTGAACGAGGCGTGAGACAAGCCGTCGGGCATGAAAAAACCCCGGTTCGATCGCTCGAACCGGGGTCCTCGTTTCATTCGCGCGTCAGCGCCGGTCGCCGGTGAGCTGCATCAACGCGGTGAAGATGTTGATGAAGTCGAGATAGAGCCGAAGAGCGCCGAAGACCGACTTCTTCTGAGCCATTTCGTAGCCGTCGCCGGCGTAATATTGCGCCTTGATCGACTGCGTGTCCCATGCGGTGAGGCCGGCGAAAATGCCGATGCAGAGGATCGAGAGCGCCCATTGCAGGCCCGTGCTCTGCAGGAACAGGTTGACCACGCTGGCGATGATCAAGCCGAACAGGCCCATTGTCAGGAACGACCCCATCGCGGAGAGATCGCGCCTGGTCGTATAGCCCCAGAGGCTCAGCGCGCCGAAGGCGGCCGCGGTCTCGAAGAACACCCGCCCGATCGAGACGCCGGTGTAGACGAGCGCCAACGAAGACAGCGACAGGCCGATCAGCGCGGCGAATATGAAGAACGCGTTGCGTGCGGTCGCCGCCGAAATCGCGTTGAGGCGCGCCGATATGAAAAACACGACGGCGAGCGGCGCGAAGATGATCACCCAGCGAAGCGGCGAGGTGTAAATCGCCTGACCGAACGCGCTCGCTGAAACGGCATGGCCGCCGACGAACTGAACGTCCGCGAGCTTGAACGCCCCGATCGCCACGAGCCCGGTGATGCCGAGCCCGAGGGTCATGTAATTGTACACGCCGAGCATATAGGCCCGCAGGCCCTGATCGATCGCGCCCACGCCGGACCGGGCAACGCCGGCGCCGTAACGAGCGTTTCCTACGCGGTCATAGTCGGACATCGAATTCCTCATGGAGTTGGTCGCGCGTCCGACCGGCCCGAGCGGGCCGGACGCAAGCGCTCGGCAGCAATATGGTCCCGAGCGAGGCCGCGCGCAAGAGATTCCGGTCGTTCATCGATAGCCACGCCATTACAAATCGTTAACCCGGGGAGCGCGAAGCGGCCGAGCGGCGCGCGCGCCCCCTAGCCGCTGTTGCGCAGCCCCGCCGATATGCCGTTGATGGTGAGCTGGATGCCGGTCAGCACTTTCTCGTTGCCGGCGTGGGCCCGGTGCAGCTTCAGCAGCTCGACCTGGACGTGGTTGAGCGGGTCGAGATAGGGAAAGCGGTCGCGGATCGACCGGTCGAGCATCGGATTGCTCTCCAGCAGGTTGGTCTGGCCCATGATCGCCAGCAGGGCGTCGACGGACTCCCGGTGCTCGCGGCTGATCCGGGCGAAAATCGCCTCGCGCAGCGCGACGTCGGGCACCAGCGCGGCGTAGCGCGAGGCGATGGCGAGGCTGCTCTTGGCCATCACCATGTCCATGTTGGACAGCAGCGTGCGGAAGAACGGCCAGTGCCGGTGCATCGCCTTGAGCTGGTCGAGTCCGCCGGCCGGATCGGCGGCGATGAAGTCCTTGACCGCCGAACCGAAGCCGTACCAGCCCGGCAGCATCAGCCGGCATTGCGCCCAGCTGAACACCCAGGGAATCGCGCGCAGGTCCTCGATCGCGGTGGTCTTCTTGCGCGAGGCGGGCCGCGAGCCGATGTTGAGCGTCGCGATCTCGGTGATCACGGTCGAGGCCCAGAAATAGCGCTCGAAGCCCTCGGTCTCGTAGACCAGCCCGCGATAGGCGGCGTAGGCGCTCTGCGAAAGCCGCTCCATCGCGCTGAGAAAGGCCGGGTCGGGCGCGGCGACCTTCTCCTGCAAAAGGCTCGCCTCGAGCGTCGCGGCGGCGAGGATCTCGAGATTGCGCCGGCCGACCTCGGGGTTGGAATATTTGCTCGAGATGATCTCGCCCTGCTCGGTGATCCGGATCTGGCCCTGGACCGCCCCGCCCGGCTGCGCCAGGATCGCGTCGTAGCTCGGGCCGCCGCCGCGCCCCACCGACCCGCCGCGGCCGTGGAACAGGCGGATCCGCACGCCGTGGCGCCGGAACACGTCGACGAGGCCGATCTCCGCCTTGTAGAGCTCCCAGCCCGAAGTGACGAAGCCGCCATCCTTGTTGCTGTCGGAATAGCCGAGCATCACCTCCTGCTCGCCGCCCTGGCAGTCGACGAGGCGGCGGTATTCGGGGATCGCGAGCAGCCGATCCATCACGTCGACGCAGGCGCGCAGATCCTCGATCGTCTCGAACAGCGGGACCAGATTGAGCGCGCAGCGCCCGTCCGCGCCGACGAGGCCGACCTCCTTCAGCAGCAGCGCGAGCTCCAGCATGTCGGACACGCCCTGCGCCTTCGAGATGATGCTGGTGCGGATCGCGGCCGCGCCGTAGGTCGCATGGATCCAGGCGGCGGTGCGGAACACCGCGAGTTCGCCCTGCGCCTCCTCGCTATAGGCGAGGAACGGCGAGACCAGTGGGCGCGGCGAGCGCAATTCGCGCAGCAGCAGCGCGACCCGCGCGTCCTCGTCGAGCTCGAGATAGGCGACGCCGGGCGTCGCCGCCGCCAGCAGTTCGGCGACCGTGCGCTCGTGGACGTCGGAGTTCTGGCGCAGGTCGAGCGGGGCCAGATGGAAGCCGAAGCAATCGACGGCGCGGCGCAGCCCGCGCAGCCGCCCGCGCGCGAGGATCGCGCCGCCGTTCGCCTCGAGCGAGGCGACGATGACGTCGAGATCGGCGACCAGCTCGGCGGCCGCGCGGTAGGGCGGGGCCTCGGTCAGCGGGTGGCGGGCGACGACGACATGGTCGAGTTCGCGCGCGGTCGCCGCCAGCCGCGAATAGATGCCGCCGATCGCGCGCCGATAGGGTTCGTCGTGCCGGTGGGTGGAGCGGTCGGTCGACCGCTCGGCCAGTTCGACGAGCGCCGGGCTGACGCGCATCAGGGTCCCGCTGACCGACAATTCGCCGCCGAGGAGGTGAAGCTCGTCGAGATAATGGCCGAGCGCGAGCGCGCTCTGCAGCCGCATCGTCTCGCGCAGCACGTCGGCGGTGACGAAAGGATTGCCGTCGCGATCGCCGCCGATCCAGGAGCCGACCTTCAGGAACGAGGCGAGGCCCTTGTCCGATGCTTGCGGCGTCTGGCGCGCCAGTTCGTCCTCGAGCGCCGCATAGATGCGCGGCAGCTCGCGGAAGAACGTGTAGTCGTAATAGGACAGTCCGTTGGCGACCTCGTCGAGAACCTTCAGCCGGGTCTGGCGCAGCATGTTGGTGCGCCAGAGCGTGAGGATGGCGCGGCGCAGCCGCTCCTCGCTCTGCTCGAGTTCCCGGGCGGCGCCCGCCATGCGGTCGCGCTCCGCGATGATCTCGGCGATCTCGAGTTCGCGGGTCAGCGTGCTCTTGCGGCGCACCTCGGTGGGATGGGCGGTCAGCACCGGGCTGACGAGCGCGCCGTCGAAGAAGGCGCGCAGGGCCCGGGCGTCGATCCCCGCCTCGCGGGCGCGCTTCAGGGCATGGTCCATCGCGCCCTCGCGCGGCGCCGAGCCCTCGAGGATGTGCGCGCGATTGCGCCGGATGTGATGCTGATCCTCGGCGATGTTCGACAGATGCGAGAAATAGCTGAACGCGCGCACGATCATCAGCGTGTGGTCGGCGGTCAGGCTGTCGAGGATCGCCTCGAGTTCGCGGCGGGCGCCGACTTCGTTGTCGCGGTGAAAGCGGATCGAGGCCTGCCGGATGCGCTCGACGGTCTCGAACACGCCGGCGCCCTCCTGCTCGCGCACGGTGTCGCCGAGGATGCGGCCGAGCAGGCGGATGTCCTCGCGCAGCGGCGCGTCCTTCTCGGCTTCCTGGGGCTGCGGCGTCGGGTTCGACGGGCGCGTCTGGCGCGCGACGGCGGTGGGAACGGTCGACATTGGCGGGATCCCCCTTCGAGGCCGATCCGCGGCCCGCCGGCCGGGCTCGGGCTCGTCATGTTGCGGCGCATCAACCGGCGAGGCAAGAGCGCCCGCAACAGGGAAGCAAATTCGCGGCCAGTTTTCACCGCGCGGCGGCGGCCCGGGGCTGAATCGGAATCGCGGCGGGGGGACCCGCCAGCGCCGGCGGCGGCTAGCGCTTGGCGGCCGCTCTGGGGCGCGGCTCGGGGACGGCGAGCCGCCGGCCCTGGGCGAGGTTCGCCTGCTTGGGCAGTTTCTCGGCGATGCCGTAGAGGCGCTCCCGGCGATCGAGTTCGCCCAGGACGTCCTGCGGGCTGATCCCGCACTCGGCCCAGATCACCGCGAGGTGATAGAGGACGTCGGCGCTCTCGAGGATGACCGCTTCGCGGTTCATCTGGACGGCGTCGAGCCCGACCTCGATCGCCTCCTCGGCGAGCTTCTTGGCCATCTTCTGGACGCCGTCGCGGAACAGCCGCGACGTGCGCGACAGCGCCGGATTCCGCGATCTGGCGGCCAGCACCGAGGCATAGAGACGATCGAGCGAATCACTCATGACACGACAATACTCGCCTATGACGATGAATAATCGAGAAACTTTCCGCGATGGCCGTGCGGCCGTTCGATGGTTCCCCTGATTTACGGGATCGCGCGCCGCCGCGAGGCGCCGCCTCCCCTGTACGGCCGCAGACCGCTCGGCAGCAAAGCGGGCGCCCGGAGCCAGAGGTTATGCGCCATAATTTCGAAAAGCGGAACCCGTCGACCGGCCATCGCCGACGATCGCGTCAGGCGGCGACGACCTTCCGTTCGAACCGCGAGCGCAGGGCGTCGGCCGGACAGGGCCTGCCGAAGAAATAGCCCTGGACCTCGGTGCAGCCGTGGGCGCGGATCTGGCGCAATTGTTCGGCGGTCTCGACCCCCTCGGCGGTGGTGACCATGCCGAGCGCGGCGCCCAGACCCGCCACCGCGCGCACGATCGCGGCGCAATCGCCGCGTTCGTCGATGTCCTGGATGAAGCTGCGGTCGATCTTGATCTTGTCGAACGGGAAGGCGCGCAGGTAGCTCAGCGAGGAATAGCCGGTGCCGAAATCGTCCATCGCGATCCGCACGCCGAGCGCGCGCAGCGCGTTGAGGCTGGCCAGCGTGCTCTCGTTGTCGGCGAGCAACACCGATTCGGTGATTTCGAGTTCGAGCCGGGTCGGCGCCAGCCGGGCGGCCTCGAGCGCGCCGACCACGGTCTGGACCAGCGCCATGCCCTTGAACTGCGCGGAGGACAGGTTGACGGCGACGCCGATCTGGTCCGGCCAGGTCGCCGCGTCGCGGCAGGCCTGCTGGAGGACCCAGGCGCCGAGCGGCACGATGACGCCGATCTCCTCGGCGACCCCGATGAACTCGCCCGGCGCCACCATGCCGCGGGTGGGATGGCGCCAGCGCACCAGCGCCTCGCAGCCGATCACCGCCTCGGTGATCGCGTCGACCTGCGGCTGGTAGTAGAGCTCGAACTCGCCGTTGGCGACCGCCCGGCGCAGGTCCAGTTCGAGCAGGCGGCGCTCCTGGATCCGGGCGTCCATCGCCAGTTCGAAGAAGCGATAGGTCGCGCGCCCCTCCGACTTGGATCGGTACATCGCCATGTCGGCGTGCTTGAGCAGCTCGTCCGCGTCCAGCCCGTCGCCGGGGAACACCGAGACGCCGATGCTGACGCCCAGATAGACCTGCCGGCCCTCGAGGTCGAAGGGCTCGGCGATCGCCTCGACGAGCCGCCGGGCCAGGCTGCCGGCCTGCTCGGGCTTTTCGACGTCGACCTGCAGCGCGACGAATTCGTCGCCGCCGAGGCGCGCCAGCATGTCGGTCTCGCGCAGGCAGCGGGTCAGCCGCGCCGCGGCCTGGCGCAGCAGCAGGTCGCCGAACTGATGGCCATGGGTGTCGTTGACGGACTTGAAATTGTCGAGATCGAGATAGTGGACGCAGAACATGCCGCCGCGGCGCGCGCGCGCCAGCGCCTCGCCGATCCGGTCGCGCAGCAGGCTGCGGTTGGGCAGGCCGGTGAGGGCGTCGTGCGAGCCCAGGAAGCGGATGCGCTCCTCGGCGCGAACCGCCTCGGTGACGTCCTCATGGATGGCGACATAGCCGCCGCTGTGGACGAGGCGCATCGTGCGCCCGTCCTTCAGCGCCACCCGCATGCTGCGCCGGCATCCCGACGTCTCGGCCTCGGCGATGAACGCGCCGTAGGCGGCCATGTCGAGCGGCTCGCTGCCGAGGGCGGCGCGATGGTCGAGAATGCGCTGGAGCGGCGTTCCGGCGACGGTCAGTTCGGGCGTCAGCGCGTAGAGCGCGGCATAGGCGGCGTTGCACAGGATCAGCCGCCGGTCGTGGTCGAACATGCAAATGCCGCTGGGAATATTGGCGAGCGCCGCCTCGTAGCGCTCGTTGCGCCGCAGCAGCGCCGCCTCGGCGTCGACGCGGGCGGATATGTCCTCGTAGGCGAGCAGCCAGCCGTCGGCGCCGAACGGCGCGCGGCCGATCCGCAAGCTGCGTCCGTCGGGTAGCCGCAGCTGCTCGTCGCCCGAGCTTCGCTCGGCGAGCCGGCGCCGCCACAGCCGCACGGCCGCCTCGGGATCGGTTCCGGGATAGTGCCCGAGCCCCGCCGCCGCGCGGACGAGGTCGTCGAGGTCGAGGCCGGGGCGCAGCAGATCGGCGGGAAGGCCGGCGATCGGGGCGAGCCGGGCGTTGCAGGCCGCCACCCGCCAGCGCCCGTCGAGCAGGACGAAGCCCTGGTTCATGCCGTCGAAAATCGCCGCGACCAGGGCCGAGGCCGGGTCCGGCGCGATCGTTGGCTCTCCCGAATCCTCGAGGAGCGCGAGCGGTTTGACGGTGACGTCCCGCATGACCCGATCTCTGGGCGCAGTTTCGGCGTTTCGCCGGCGTCGTCCGACTGCGACGAAACGGAATTTTATCTCAAACTAGTTTACCGCCGCTTAACGCGATTTCATGCTCCGCCGTCGACGCGATGGCGGGCGAGGACCTCGCGCACGCGCGCGACCAGTTCCGCCTCGGGGACGGTCGCCTGGGCGCGCTGGCGCAGTTCGAGATGGTCGGCGCGGTCCCGGCTCTTGTCCGCCAGCTGGGCGCCGAGGACGAGATCGCGGATCACGACCTGCGGGCCGCCGGCGGCGTCGCGCTCGTTCGAGCCCTGGATGACCGCGCACAGGCTGCCGCGCCGGTCGGCGTATTTGAGCTGGGCGTTGAGGCCGCCGGCGCCCAGATAGAGTTCGGACGCGATTCCCTCCGCGCGCAATCGGCCGACGAGCCGCTGGTAGTCGGCCAGGCGGTCGCGGTCGAGGACGACGACGACGACCGGGCCCGGCTTCCGCGACGCCGCGACGATCGGGCTTTGAATCGCGCGCAGCGCCGCGAGCAGCCGCGAGACGCCGATCGAGAAGCCGGTCGCCGGAACCGCCTCGCCGCGAAACCGCGCGACCAGCCCGTCGTAGCGCCCGCCGCCGCCGACCGAGCCGAACCGGATCGGCTTGCCGTCCTCGCCCGGCGTCTCGAAAGTGAGCTCGGCCTCGAAGACGGGGCCGGTGTAATATTCGAGGCCGCGCACGACGGAGGGATCTATGCGGATGCGGCGCGTACCGTAGCCGGCAGCATAGCAGCAACTCACAAACTCCGTAAGCTCCGTGTACCAGCTGTCGTCGCCACTCGGACCCAAGCCAACGGTGTTTAGCCAGTGGTTGAGTGTGTTCTGATTGTCGACTGCGGCAGGCTCAATTTCAGCCCGTCCCAAGCTCAGATCGGGCGCATCCGCAGACAACATGTCGGCTCTGAGCGATTCCCGGATTTCACTCAGTCGAATCGCACCCTGAGCTTTCGAATCCATGAATCCAATGACGCGGTCGATCACAATCAGTGAAAGACCCACGCCCCGTGTGAAGTCGCCGCTCTCATCTTT
>JBEKZS010000017.1:0-43185 GCA_049509635.1 Roseiarcus sp. | reverse complement strand
CGCAGCCGCGGCGCCGCCTTCAGCCGCAGCAGCGGATCGAGCAGGCGCGGCGAATTGAGGAAGGTGTTGCGGTGGAGGCCGCCGAGCCTGGCAAATTCGGCGCGCTCGAGCCCGGGGATCGCACGAAACACCCGCGCCTGCTCGCCGTATTTCAGCTTGGTCTGGAATCCCACCATGTTGTAGAGCGTGCCGAGCGCATTGTCCTGGCGCAGCTGGACGACCGCCCAGGGCTTGACTTGGGGATCGTGCGGATTGGTGAGGCCGACCGGCTTCATCGGGCCGAACCGCAGGGTGTCGCGGCCGCGCTCGGCCATCACCTCGATCGGCAGGCAGCCGTCGAAATAGGGCGTGGCCTCGAAGCCCTTGAATTCGGTCTTGTCGGCGGCGAGCAGCGCATCGACGAACGCCTCGTATTGGGCGCGGTCGAGCGGGCAGTTGACATAGTCGGCGCCCGTGCCGCCGGGCCCGGCCTTGTCGTAGCGCGACTGCATCCAGGCCCTGGTCATGTCGATCGATTCGAAATGGACGATCGGCGCGATCGCATCGAAGAAGGCGAGCTCGGCCTCGCCGGTCAATTGGCCGAGCGCGGCGGCGAGCGCGGGCGAGGTCAGCGGACCGGTCGCGACGATGACGCTGTCCCATTCGGCGGGCGGCGTCCCGGCGATTTCCTCACGCCGGATTTCGATTCCCGGCTCGGCGGCGATCGCCGCCTCGACCGCCGCCGAAAACCCCTCGCGATCGACGGCGAGGGCGCCGCCGGCGGGCACCTGGTGGGCGTCGGCGCAGCGCATGATCAGCGAGCCCATCGTGCGCATCTCGCGATGGATGACCCCGACCGCATTGTTGTCGGCGTCGTCCGAGCGGAACGAATTGGAGCAGACGAGTTCGGCCAGCCGGTCGGTGCGATGGGCCTCGGTGCCGCGGACCGGGCGCATCTCGTGCAGGGTCGCGGGAACGCCGGCGCGGGCGATCTGCCAGGCCGCCTCGCAGCCGGCGAGGCCGCCGCCGATGACATGGACGGGCTTCATGAGGCGCTTGTCACAAAGGGGGGCGGCGGCGTCAACCTCCCGGTCTCCGCCCCCGCCTCGCGCAGGGCTGTCCGGGCAGGTCGAGGGATTCGAATGGCTCGAGCAGCCGGCGCGGCTTCCGCCGGTCCCGTGACATTGGCGACCGTCCGCCCGCGGCCACGCCGCCCGTCTTTCTCTTTTACAGAAATAATGCTTGACTCCTGCCCCTCCCCGGTCCACCATCACAGTCCGGATCGACCCCCGTCCGAGCCAGCCGAACCCGAAGGAGATTCAACGCCCCGAAAACCGCCTTGGACCCCCGCGGCGCTTCCTTTTGCTCGCAGGCGCTTGAAATCGCTCAAAACCCCGAGATGGCAGTTTCCAGAAATTTCCTTTCCCCGGCCGCGGCCGAGGAGCCGGAATCGCGCGCGCGCCGAGCTTCGGGCGCCTCATGACGCCAATCGGTTGGAAAGACTGTGGATTTCTTCCCCGGGGCGCCCTGTGCTCCGCGGGAGAGGGCCGGCGTGAGGGCCTCACCCTACGTCGCCGCCAGTTCCGCCTCGGGCGCCGTCTCCGGCACGCCGGAGACGATCAGCTCCAGCACTTCCTTCTCGGTGGTGTCGCGGATCGCGCGGTCGCCGACGTTGCGGCCGCGCTTGAGCACCATCACCCGGTCGCCGACCTCGAAAATGTCGGTCATGCGGTGCGAGATGATGATCTGGGCGACGCCGTGGCGCTTGAGTTCGAGGATGGTCTCGAGCAGGCGCTGGGTCGCGCTCGCCGAGAGATTGGCGGTCGGCTCGTCGAACACGACGACCTTGGGATCGAACGAGATCGCGCGCGCGATCGCGACCGACTGCTGGCGCCCGCCCGACAGGCTCTCGACCTTCTGGTAGACCGAGTTCACGTCGACCTTCAGCCGGGTCAGGATCGCACGCGCGTCGCGATGCATGCGCGGGCGGTCGACGAACAGGCCGAACCGCAGCGGCCAGCGGCCGAGGAAGATGTTCTGGCCGACGTCGAGATTGCCGCACAGCGCGAAGTCCTGGTAGATCATCTCGATGCCGCGGGCGCGGCTCTCGTGCGGGCTCTTGAACCGCACCGGCGCGCCCTCGATCAGAATGTCGCCGGAATCGCGCTGGTAGGCGCCGGTGAGGATTTTCATCAGCGTCGACTTGCCCGCCGAATTGTCGCCGACGAGCCCCAGCACCTCGCCGGGCATCAGCCGCAGGTTGACGTCGACGAGCGCCTGCACGGGCCCGAAGTTCTTGGTGACGCCGCGCATCGCGACGATCGGATCCGTCATGCCTCTTCTCCAGCGGCGCGCTCGGCGGCCGCCGCCGTCTTGCGCGGCCCGAACCATTGTCCCAGGATGTTGTTCTGGCGGATCCAGATGTCGCCGACCACGGCGATGATGAGGATCGCGCCGATGAACACGTTCTGCCATTGCTGCGGCAGCACGAACGAGCCGCCGTCGCGCAGGATGATCTGCAGCGACAGCAGGGACCGGATCAGCGTGATGACGGCGGCGCCGGCGAGCGAGCCGATCATCGTGCCGTAGCCGCCGAAGATCGAGCCGCCGCCGATGATGATCGAGGAGATCGCGTCGAGCTCGCGCAATTGTCCCGCCGTCGGGATGAAGCTGCGGTAGAAGGCGTCGAAGATGACCCCGGCGAAGGCCGCGCAGGTCGCCGACATCACCATGGCGGTGAAGCGCACGCGGCGGGTGTCGATGCCGGCGAAATTCGCCGCCCGCGCATTGCCGCCGATCGCATAGACCTTCTCGCCGAACGAGGTCTGGGCGAGCGCGATTCCGCCGGCGAGCGCGACGAGCAGCACGAAGATCGTCTGCACGCTGACCGCCTTGGCGACCGCCAGCGGCCAGCCGTGGTCGGGCGCGACGCCGAGCGCGCTGAGGAGTTCGAACAGGCTGCGGCCGATCAGGTTGAACGATTCGGGAAAGCCGTTGAGCTGGGTGCCCGCCACGATCGACGAGCCGATGCCGCGCGCCCAGTAGAAGGTGCCGAGGGTGGCGATGAAGGCGGGCAGGCCGACATAGGCGGTCAGCCAGCCGTTGATCGCCCCGGCGATCACGCCCGCCGCGATCGCCGCGCAGACCGCGGCGAACGGCCCGAGGTCGGTGTCCTTCATCACGACGGCCGCGACCGCGCCCGACAGCGCGAGCACCGAGCCGACGGACAGATCGATGTCGCCATTGGCCATCACGAAGGTGAGGCCGACCGCGAGCAGCGCGATTTCGGAGAAGGCGAGCAGGATCGCGAAGGAATTGTCGAGGCCGCCCCAGAAGTCGGGGCGCGCCCACAGGCCGAACAGCCAGAGCGCGATCGTCAGCATCACCGCCGCCGCGTCGCGACGATAGAAGAAGGCTGCGAGTCCTCGCTTGCCGAGCCCGCGCGCCTGCACGGTGGCCCCGCGGGTCTGCGCGCCGGACAGGGCGATGCCGCCGAAATCGGGGATGACCGGCGGCGGCTTGCCGCGCAGCCACGCCCACAGCCGCACGAGGACGCGCCGGCGGACCAGGAACGGCTCGACCATGACCGCGACGATCAGCACGACGCCGAGGAAGGCGGGCACGGCGCCCGGCGGCAGTTGCGCGACCGCCTCGACCTCCATCTTCTCGCCGCCGACGTCGATGATCCGGGTGATCGGCACGCCCTCGCGCAGCACCTTGTCGATGAGGCCGATGAACACCGCGCCGAGGCAGGAGCCGATCACCCGGCCGCGGCCGCCGAAGATCGCCGCGCCGCCGACCACCACCGCCGCGATCGCGATCAGCTCGGAGCCGATGCCATAGGTCGGATCGGCGTCCTTGCTCTGGGCGACGTTCATCAGCCCGGCGACGACCGCGCACAGCGAGGACAGGACATAGGAGCGCATCCGCACGAGCCGCGTGTTGATGCCGGCGTAGCGGGCGGCCTGTTCGTTGCCGCCGGTCGCATAGGTCGTCCAGCCGATCGAGGTGAAGGCGAGCGTCACCGCGCCGACCGCGGCGATCAGCACGAACACGACGATCTGGTTGTTGAAGCCGAAGGCGTTGTCCTCGCCGAGCCGGAAGAAATTGCCGAACGACTGCGCCTTGATCTCGAAGGCGATGTTCTTGCCGCCGGTGAGGCCGAGGATGACGCCGCGGCCGATGAACAGCATCGTCAGCGTCGCGATGAACGCGGGCACTTCGAGAATGGTGACGAGCACGCCGTTGATGAGGCCGATGACGAGGCCGAGCACGACGCACCAGAACACCGCGGTGTAGACGTCGAGATCGAAATAGGTCGGCGCGAACAGCATGCCGAAGAAGGTCGCGGTGAGGCCGAAGGTCGAGCCGACGGAGAGATCGAGCTCGCGGTCGACCAGCACGAAAGTCATGCCGACCGCCATCACGCCGTAGCGCGAGGCGTCGCGCAGCACCGAGGCGAGCGCGTCGGCCGAGCCGAAGAAGGCGGGGTTGAGATAGAGGCCGCCGGCATAGAGCGCGGCCATGATCGCCAGCAGCCCGACCTCCCAGCCGCCGATCAGCAGCGACCCGTCGCGCCGGCCTTCGCTCGGGGAGGTCGCGATCGCCGCGGCGGTCATGGGCGTTCCCGTGGGCTGGAAGGCAGGAAGGTCCACCCCTCCCCCGCCTTGCGGCGGGGGAGGGAATTTCCGCAGGGCGCCGCGCCGGAACGCGCCCTCAGTTCTCGTAGCGCTTGCCGACCTTCTCGATATTCTCCTTGGTCACGAGCTGGGCGCGGGTGTCGAGATTGGCGGCGGCGATGTTGCGGTCGAGCTGCAGGTAGAGCTGCACGACCGGATAGAAGCCCTGCAGGAACGGCTGCTGGCCGAGCGAGCCCATCAGCGCCCCGGTCTTGATCGCCTCGAGCTGCTTGGGCCCGAGATCGAAGCCGTAGGCGCAGATCTTGTTGTTGAGCTTCAGTTGCGAGATCGCGTCGCCGATCGCCGGGGTCACGCCGCCGTTCGGGCCGAACAGGCCGACGACGTCCTTGCGGCTCTCGATCAGCTGGACGATCGGGCCCGCGGTGATGTCGGTGCCGACGTCGACGCCGATGTTGTTGGGGCCCGCGTCGACCTTGAAGTCCTTGAGCCGGTTGGCCGCCTTCAGCGCCTTCAGCGTCGCCTCGAAGGCGGCGGTGACGCGCTTGTTGACCTCGATGTTGCCGACCGGCACCGTGTTGGGGAACAGGATCGTGCCGCCCTTGACGTTGTTCTTGACCAGGCATTTCACGATCGCCTCGCCGCCGATCGCCGCCGCCGAGGCGTCCTGCCCGGTATGGCTGATGTTGGAGCGGTCGTAGAGGGTCGGATCGAAGGAATTGGTCGTGGCGACGACGACCCCGCGCTCCTCGAGCTTCTTGACGATGTCGTCATAGGCGCCGACCTGCGGCGTGGTCATGATGACGCCGTTGATGGTGGGATCGTTGACGATCTGGTTGAGGATCTGGATTTCGCGCGGGATGTCGTCGATCGGCGCTTCCGAGCCGAGCCGGATCAGATTGATCCCGAACGCGTTGGCGGCGACCTGGGCGCCGACGTAGACGGGATCGAAGAAGCCGTTGCCGGCGGTGTGGGTGATGATCGCGAAGGTGAGCGGCTTGCCGTCCTTCTTGGTCCCCGCCGCTTCCTTGGCCGCGTCCTCGAACGAATAGCCGCCGACCGCCTTGTTGATCGCGCCGGACTGCGCGAGCGCGCCCGAGCCCCACAGGCAGGCCACCGACGCAATGATGCCGTAACGAAGAATGACCCTCACTTGACGTCCCTCCCGGTTTCGAGCGTCATCGCCTGTCCCCTTCCGGCGCCCCGGAAAGGGCGCGTCCGGCGCGCGCCTCATTGTCTTCATTCTCCAGAAGTTCGACAGAGCGACTCTGGATCGCCCGCTAGGCTAGCCCGGCTTGGGCGGCGCGTAAAGCGGGTCGTCGCGCCGCCTGCCGCGCGCCCGGGTTTGTGCGGCGCAGCGAAGGCGATGGAACCCCACCGCCGGCGCGTGTATAGAGGCCCGGCGCGAGGCGGCGATCGGCGCCGGGCCGGACCCTCCCGCCAAAGGATGCGAAACGATCGTGCAGAGCCGCCCCCAACCCCCATCGCAACTCTCGCTGGCGAAAGACAAGATTCGCATCCTGCTGCTCGAGGGCGTCAACGACACCGCCGTCGGGATGATCGAGTCCGCGGGATATTCGAACCTCGAGCGGCTGCCCGGGGCGCTCGCCGGCGACGGGCTGCGCGAAGCCGTCAAGGGCGTGCATCTGCTCGGCATACGCTCGCGCACGCAGATCACCCCCGACATTCTCGAGGCCGCCGACCGCCTGATCGCGATCGGCTGCTTCAGCGTCGGCATCAACCAGGTCGACGTCGATGCGGCGCGCCGGCTCGGCGTTCCCGTGTTCAACGCGCCATTCTCCAACACCCGCAGCGTCGCGGAGCTGGTGATCGGCGAGATCGTCATGCTGTTGCGCCGGGTCATCCCGCGCTCGGTCGCCGCCCATGGCGGCCAATGGGACAAATCGGCGCTCGGCAGCTACGAGGTCAGGGGCAAGACGCTCGGCATCGTCGGCTACGGCAATATCGGGTCCCAGCTCTCCAATCTCGCCGAGGCGCTCGGCATGCGGGTCGTCTTCTTCGACACGACCGACAAGCTGCGCCACGGCAACACCGAGCCGACGCAGAGCCTGCAGGAACTGCTCGCGCAAAGCGACGTCGTGACCCTCCACGTGCCGGAGACGCCCGCCACCCACGGCATGATCGGCGCGGCGGAGATCGCGGCGATGAAGCCGGGCGCCTGTCTCATCAACAACAGCCGCGGCACGGTGGTCGACCTCGACGCGCTCGCCGCCGCGCTGCGCGCGGGCCGGCTGGGGGGCGCGGCGATCGACGTGTTTCCGGTCGAGCCGAGGTCCAATGCGGAACGGTTCGTCTCGCCGCTGCAGGGGCTGGAGAACGCCATCCTGACCCCGCATATCGGCGGCTCGACCGAGGAGGCGCAGGAGCGCATCGGCGCCGAGGTCGCGCGCAAGCTGATCGACTACAGCGACAATGGTTCGACCATGGGCGCGGTGAACTTTCCCCAGGTGCAGCTGCCGGCGCGGCCGACCGGGACGCGCTTCATCCAGGTCCAGCGCAATCTTCCCGGCATGCTCGGCAGACTCAACGAGGTTCTCGCGCGCCATGCGATCAACATCGCCGCCCAATATTATGAGACCCGCAGCGACGTCGGCTACGTCGTGCTCGACGCCGACGCCGCCGCCGCCGACAGCCAGCGCGTTCTCGCCGAAATCCGCGCGCTGGAGGGGACGATCCGCGCCCGGCTGGTCTACGAACGCAAGCCCTGACGGCGCCCCGCCGTCCCCGGCGATCACGGCGGCAGGCGCGACGGCTCGACATTGGCGACCGCCGCGAGATCCGGATGCGCGGCGTCGAAGCCCACCGTGACCCGGTAGGCGCCGCCGGCGATCGCCCAGAGATCGGCCGCTTCGTCGAACCGGGCGAGCAGACGCGGATCGATCGAAACGGTCGCGCGGCGCTCCTCGCCGGGCTGCAGAGCGATCCGGCGCCAGCCGGCGAGCCGCAGCGGAACGCCCGCCCCCGCGCCGCCCGACACATAGACTTGCGGGATCGCCGCGGCCGCCCGCGATCCCGCATTGCGCACCGTGACGCTGGCTCGCAGGTCATTGCCGCTGACCTCGACCGCGAGGTCGCGCAGGCTGAAACTCGCGTAGGAAAGCCCGAAGCCGAAGGGAAACAGCGGACGCTCGCCATTCGCGGCGAACCATTTGTAGCCGACCATCGCGCCCTCGCCGTAATCGGCGGCGAAGATCGCGCCGTAATGGCCGCCGCGCCCGACGGGGCCGAGCGGCGCGGCTTTCGGGTCGCCGAACGGCGCGGGGTGGGCGAGCTGGCCGGCGTCGACGGGAAACGTGACCGGCAGCCGCCCGGAGGGATCGACCGCCCCGGACAGGATTTCGGCGATCGCCTCGCCGCCCTTCTGGCCGGGGTACCAGGCCTCCAGGACCGCCGCGACCCGGCCGAGCCACGGCATGAGGACCGGCCCCCCGGTCTCGAGCACGACGATCGTGCGCGGATTGGCGGCCGCCACCGCCGCAACGAGTTCGTCCTGGGCGCCCGGAAGCGCGAGATCGCGCGCGTCGCGGGTCTCGGTCATCCATTGATCGACGAACACGATCGCCGTCGCGGCGCCGGCGGCGAGCCGCGCCGCGCGCGCGCGATCGCGGCCGTCGTCATAGGCGACCCGCGCCCTCGGAAATTGCCGGCGGATCGCCTGGAGCGGCGAGGAAGGGTCGAAGACGAGCGCGCCGTCGCCGTCCGGACTCGGCTCGGTGGCGGCGACGCCGCCGCGCGGAACCACCTGCGACGACCCGCCGCCCGACAGCACGCCCCGGTCGGCATGGGCGCCGATCACCGCGAGCCGCCCGGCGTCCGCCGGCAGCGGGAGAACGCCGTCGTTCGCCAGAAGGACGATTCCCTCGCGCGCGATCGCCAGCGCGATCCGGTCGCTCGCGGCGACATCGACCGGCGCGGGCCGCGGCGGCGCGTCATAGAGACCACTGGCGAACATCGCGCCGAGGATGCGGCGCGCCATATCGTCGAGCCGCGCCTCGGGAACCGCGCCGGCGGCCACCGCCTGCGCGAGCGGCGCGCCCAGGAAATTTGCGGTGTCGAGCTGCTCGCCCGATTCCTGGTCGAGCCCGGCGAGGACCGAGCGCACGGTCGAATGGACCGCGCCCCAGTCGGACATGACGAAGCCGGGATAGCGCCAGTCCCGCTTCAGCACCCGATCCAGCAGCCACGCGTTCTCGCAGGAATAGGCGCCGTCGACCTGGTTGTAGGCGCACATCACGCTGGCGGGGCGGCCGGTCTCGATCGCGATCTCGAAGGCGAGGAGATCCGACTCGCGGGCGGCGGCGGGGTCGATTCTCGCATCGAGGACGACGCGGTCGGTCTCCTGCGCGTTGAGCGCGAAATGCTTGAGCGTGGCGAGGATCCGGTTGCTCTGGACGCCGGCGATCGCATTGCCCGCCATCAGCCCGGTCAGCAGCGGATCCTCGGAGAAATATTCGAAATTGCGGCCGCCATGAGGATCGCGGATGAGGTTGGACGCGCCGCCGAGCAGCACCGAAAAGCCCCGCGCGCGCGCCTCGGCGCCGACCGCCGCGCCCTGGCGGCGCGCCAGGTCGAGGTCCCAGGTCGAGGCCAGCGCGAGATCGGCGGGCATGGCGGTCGCCGCGTCGCCGCGCCGGATTCCCCCGGGATTGGCGACCCCGAGCTCGGCGTCGGTCTCCTGCAGCGGGGGAACCCCGAGCCGCGCGACGCCGGGCACATAGCCGGCCGAACCGATCGCGCCGGGCGGCTTGGCCTCGTGGCCCCAGGGCGCGCCGAGGCCGCCGTGGACGAGCGAGAGCTTTTCCGCCAGCGTCATCCGGCCGACGACCAGCCCGGCGCGGACCGAGGCCGGAAGCGCGCGATTCTCCCACGGCCGGTCCGCGGCGTGCGCGGCCGTCGAAAGCAGCATCGGCGCGATCAGCAGGCGCCGGAGAGCGGCGCAAAGGCGGACGATCATGACGCGAAAACGTCGGGGAACCCGGATGGATGCGATCGTCCGTCGCGCCCGCCGCGCGTGGAGATCGGCGTCCCGGCGCGCCGTTTCCCGCTTTGACCGCGGCGCCCGCGCATGGCACGCTCGCGCCCCGGCGGCCCCAATTTCCGAGCGGCGATGGCCCAGATCGTCTTCGACAACGTCAGCAAGTTCTACGGCGACGGGCTGCACGCGGTGCGCGGGCTCGACCTCACGATCGAGGACGGCGAATTCCTGGTGCTGGTCGGGCCGTCGGGATGCGGCAAATCGACCGCGCTGCGGATGGTCGCCGGCCTCGAGGACATCAGCGCGGGGACGATCCGGGTCGGCGGCGCGGTCGCCAACGACCTGTCGCCGCGCGACCGCAACGTCGCAATGGTGTTCCAGAGCTACGCGCTCTACCCCCATCTCACCGTCGCCGACAATATCGGCTTCGGGCTCAAGGTGCGCGGCATGGCGAGGGCCGAGATCGCGGCCAGGGTCGCCGCGACGGCGAGGATTCTCGAACTCACCGATCAGCTCGCGCGCAAGCCCGCGCAGCTCTCCGGCGGCCAGCGCCAGCGGGTCGCAATGGGCCGCGCGATCGTCCGCGAGCCGCACGCCTTCCTGATGGACGAACCCCTGTCCAATCTCGACGCGCGTCTGCGCGTCCAGATGCGGGCGGAGATCGCGCGAATCCAGAAGATGACCGGCGTCACGACGATCTACGTCACCCATGACCAGGTCGAGGCGATGACGATGGGCGACCGGGTGGCGGTGATGAACCGCGGCGTGCTGCAGCAGATCGGGGCGCCGCGCGACCTCTATCACAACCCCGCCAATCTGTTCGTCGCCAGCTTCATCGGCTCGCCCGCCATCAACCTGGTCGAGGGGCGGATCGTCGAAGACGGGGCCGGCTGGGCGCTGGCGCTCGGCGCCGCGCGGCTCGCCCTGCCCGCCGCGCTCATCGCGCGCAAGCCGGCGATCGCCGATCAAGTCGGCGACGCCGTCGTCGTCGGGCTGCGCCCGGAGGCCCTCAGCGTCGGCGCGCCGGGCGGCGCGCTGACCGGCGAGGTCGCATTCGTCGAGGATCTCGGCGCCGCGCTGCTGGTCCATTGCGACATCGACGTTGCTCCGCCGCGGCTCGACGCCGACGGCCTCGGCCTCGACGACGAGCCCGGCGCGACCCTGCCGCGCGGCGAGCGGGCGCGGGTGCGCGCGCTGGTCGACGGCTTCGCCGCGATCAAGGCGGGCGACCGGGCGCCGATCGGCGTCGATCTGGAGCGCGCGCTGCTGTTCGACCGGCGGACGGGCGCGGCGATCGGCGGACGGACGGTCGGCGTATAGGACGGGTCGCCTGCGCGCCCGGGGCCGCCCTAGCGAGCCGGCCGCCCTATCTCAGCGAGCGATCGATCAGCGACTCCAGCTCTTCGTCGGCAGTCCCGCCGGCGGTCTCCGGCGGCGGGTCGCGGTTCGGCGCGGCCACGTCGCCGGCGCGTTTGAGGCGCGCGTTGATCTGGCCGAGCTGCGCAGCGATGTATTCGAGCGCGGCGGCGGCGCGCAATTGCGCGTCGATCTCGACGGTCTGGCCGGACGGCGCCGCCGGTTCGAAGGGAGCGACTTCATCGGTCATGGCGGACTCCGGTTTGCTGTGGCTTCTCGAACGGGAACGGCGCCCCGAGACGGGTCCGCCTCGGCCGCTCACGACCTTGCGCAGCGTCAAACGTCGACACGAAACCCGATCGGCCGGGCGACGGCGCGGCCCGCCTCCCGCCCATGAACGCCCGAGACGCCCGCTCAGTTCACCCCGCGCGTCAGCCCCTGCACGAAATAGCGGTTCAGCAGCAGCGCGATCAGCACGATCGGGACGGTCGAGAAATGGGCGAGCGCGCCGAGCGTGCCCCAGGTGATGTCCTTGGTGCCGTAGGCGGTCAGCAGCGCGACCGAAATCGGCTTGCTGTCGGCGCGGGTGAGGAAGGACGAAAAGAGGAAATCGTTCCAGCTGAACATCACGCACAGCAGCGCGCTCGCGACCATGCCGGGCCTGACCAGCGGCAGCGCGACGCGCCGGAAACTCCCGAACAGGGTGCAGCCGTCGGTCAGCGCCGCCTCCTCCATCTCCCTGGGCAGCGAGCGGAAGTAGGAAAACATCATCCAGACGACGAAGGCGGCGTTGAGCGTGGTGTCGAGCAGGATCACCGCCCACCAGGTGCCGAGCAGGCCGATGTCGCGCATCATCATGTAGAACGGGATCAGCGTCGCCGCCGGCGGCACGGTGCGCACGGCGAGGAAGAAATAGGCGAGGCCAATCGCCCATTTCGTGCGCGCGCGCGCGAGCGCATAGCCGGCGGGCACGCCGATCAGCAGCGAAAGCGCCGCGGCGCCGAGGCTGATCACGAGGCTGCTCTCGAGGAGGCGGGCGAGGTCGAAATAATGGAACACGCTGCGGAAATTGGCGAGCGTGGGGGTGAACAGGAGGGTCGGCGGAATGCTGAAAATGTCGCGCGCGGGCTTCCAGGCGGTCGCGATCATCCAGGCGACCGGGGCAAGAAAGACTCCGGTGATGACGACGAGCGCGCCGCGCTCGGCCAGCAGCGCGCGCGGCGGCGCGGCGCGGCTCACGATTCGTTCGCCCGCTTGTCGGCGCGGCGCACCAGCGCGATGAACAGGACCGCGAAGACCGCGACGCAGAGGATCATCACATTGGCGATCGCGGCGGCGAAGCCGACGTTGAAGAATTCGAGGCCCTGCTTGACCGCGAAGATCATCAGCACATTGGTCGCGTCGGCAGGGCCGCCGTTGGTCGTCGCGAATACGATGTCGAAGACGCGGAATGCGTCCATCATCCGCAGCACCAGGGCAAGGAAGATCGCGGGCAACAGCATCGGCAGCACGACGAGGCGGAACCGCTGGGCGGGCGTCGCGCCGTCGGCCTGCGCCGCTTCCAGAATGTCGGTCGGGAGCGACTTCAGGCCGGCGAGCAGGATCAGCGCCATGAACGGCGTCCATTGCCAGGCGTCGACGACGACCAGCGTCGCCAGCGCGCTGCGCGGGTCGCCGAGCAAGCCGCGCGGGCTCGAGAGGCCCCAGGCCGCGAGGTAATAGCCGATGAGGCCGTAGTCGGCGGCGAGCAGAGCGCGGAACACGAGGCCGACGACGACCGGCGTCACGGTGACCGGGATCAGCAGCAATGCGAGGCAGACGCGCTGGAACCGGCTGTCGCGCCACAGCAGCAGGGCAAGCCCCAGCCCGAGCAGGAACTCGAGCCCGACGGCGGCGACGGTGAAGGTCGCGGTGGTGAGGATGGACCGCCGCGCCGCCTCGTCGGCCCAGAGGTTGCGATAATTGTCGAGGCCGATGAACTGGGTCCGGCTCGGCCGCAGCAGGCTATAGTCGTAGAAACTGTCGCCGAGCCCCTGCGCGAGCGGCCAGATCGCGATCGCCAGCACATAGAGGAGCGCCGGCGCGCCGAGCAGGCCGAGGAACAATTGGCGCCGCCGCCGGTAGCTGACCCGGCGGCCGGCCGGAATCACGACGGCCGGGCCCGAGCCGGCGGAGGCGGCGAAATCGCCGACCCGCGCCGCTCTCCGAAGTCGCCGCCCGGTCAGAACAGCTTGGCCGCCGCCGCCTGCGCGCCGTCGAGCGCCTTCCTGGGATCGGCGTCGCCGATCAGCACCGCATTGACCGCCGTGCCCAGAATATCCTGGATCTGCGGATATTGCGGAATGCGCGGGCGATATTCGCCGTCGCCGTGGACGAACACCTCGTCGAGCACCGGCAGGAACGGGTATTTGGCGAGCAGGTCGGGATCATGGGTCTCGCTGATCCGCAGATAGCTGCCGGCCCCGCGCAGGTTGAACTCCTTGTGGATCGCCGGGCTCGTCAGCCACTTGATGTAAAGCCAGGCCGCCTCCTTCTTCCTGGCGTCGATGTCGGCGTTGATCGCCAGGCCCCAGCCGCCGACGCCATATTTCTTCGGCAGGCCCTTGCCGGGCGGCGCCACCATCAGCGCGACCTTGCCGACCACCTTCGACGTCTCCGGATTGAAGTAGCCCGGAGCGCCGACCGACCAGGTCTGCATCTGCGCGGCGAGGCCCTGGCGGAAGCTCTCCTCGCGGCCGCCCCAGTCGTAGTCGGCCGCGCCCGGCGGCGCGGTCTTGTCGAACAGCGCCTTGTAGACCGCGAGGCTCTTGACGTTGGCGTCCGAGTTCAGCGCCGGCTTGCCGTCGGCGCCGAGGATCGAGCCGCCCATCTCGGCATTGTATTGCATCCAGTCCTGCGCGACCGCAGGGCCCTTCTGGCCGTTGGCGACGAAGCCGTAATGCTTGGGCGGATCGGTCAGCCTGGCCGCGTTGGCGACCATGTCCTCCATCGTCTCCGGCGGCTTCAGGCCGGCCTGCTGGTAGAGATCGGTGCGATAGGCGAGCACGTTGGCGTAGCCGGCGAACGGGAACGCCACCTGCTTGCCCTTGTAGCCGCCGAGCGAGGCCATCAGCACGGGATAGATGTCATCGACCTTGATCTCGGCGGCGTCGCGCCTGATCCAGTCGGTCAGGTCGACCGTGTAGCCGCTCTCGGCGAACTGACCGGACCAGACGATGTCCATCGTCAGGAGATCATAGCCCTTGGTGTGGCCGACGAAGTCGGCGGTGACCTTGGTCAGCAATTCAGGATAGCTGAGAATGTCGACCTTGACCGTGATCCCGGTCGCCTCCTTGAACTTCGACGAGAGATCGGCGAGCACCGTCGCGAACTGGTCGTTCTGCGAGGCGAGGTTCAGCGTCAAGCCGTCGTAGGGCTTGTCCGCAGCGCGCGCCGGCGACAGCGCGGCGAGCCCGGCCGCCGCGGCGATTGCAAACATCCGGTGGTGACTCATCGACATCCCCTTGGTGCTGTGGCATTGGCAAAGCCTGGGATCGCGCCGACAGATACACGCGCTGGCCGGCAGCATCGCGCGTTTCCAAAGTCATGTCCACACGGCTCACGCGGGCGTCGGCCGGTCTGACGGATGGCGCCATGCTGTTTTATTTCGCGATCGGCCTCCGATGTTTGGCGCCGCGGGCGCTTGCTGTTCGATTGCGGAGCCGCGCCGGGGAAGGCGGGCGAAGCGGCGACATTTCCGGTTTCCGCTTTCGGCCGAAGGGGCCATTGTGGCGCCTTGGGGCCAGCAAGGCGGATCGGGGCTCGGAATGGCCGCGACGGGCGAACCATCGGACTCGCCGCTCGATCGTCTCGACGCTCAGGTCGGCTGGCGCCTTGCGCCGATCGAGGCGCCGCGGGCGCGCGCACCTGTTCCGCCGGGACGTCGACCTACGCCTCGTCCGCCTGATGGGCTATGATGGCGCGCATTTCCGCGCCGACGATGTGATGGAGGCTTCCGATGGCGTCAGCTCTCCGGTCTGTTCGCCGCCCGCGCGGCGGCGAGGGCGAACTCGACCGACTGCTCGCCGACGCCCGCCGCTACAGCGGCGAATTCCCGCTGTTCCTCGCCAATCATCTGCCGATGGTCCTCGTCGCGATGCAGCGGCTCGGCGGCTCGGACGCGCGGCTCGCCGAATTCTTCGCGCGCTACCGGGACGCGAACGGCCTCGTCGCCGCGCCGCCGCCGGTCGAGAGGATCACGCGCGAACGCTGGACGGAGGCGCTGGGGGATCGCGCGCGCGAGACCGACTATCGCGCCTTCTTCGACGGCGAAGTCGCGCGGCGCGGCGCCCGCGCCGCCGTCGCGGCCCATCTGCCGCGGCTGCTGCCGGGCCTCGCGGCGAGCGCGACCCACGGCCTGATGCGGCTCGCCTATGGCGCGATGCGCGCCGACGACGGCGAAATCGCCGCCGCGCTCGGCTATTGGTCGGCGACGTACCTCGAGCTCGGCGCGGCGACCGGCGCGCCGCCGACGACCCACGATCCGGCCGCGGTGCTCGTCGCCATGCGGCCGGTCGAGGCGTTCCGCCACGTCGAAGTCGAGATCGACCTGCTGTGGCATTTCATGCGTGCGATGGGCGCCAAGCCGGAGTTCGGCGGTCTCGTCGACCGGCTCGCGATCGGGCCTGAGACGCTCGCCCGCATGCGCGCGGCCTCGCTCGCGCTCTATGCCGGCACGATGGATTTCTGCGCGCTGCATGCGGTGACCGGCTGCCACTGGCTGCGGCTGATCGCGCCGGTCAATCCGGCGCCCGAAACCGCGCTGCGCTATTTCTGGCAGGCGATCGCCGCGCTCTATCCCAAGATCGGCTTTCCCGACCTGCCCTCGGCGGAGGCGCTCGACGGCTGGCGCCGCGCGCCCTGCCCCGACTGGCCGCAAATCGCCGCCGCCGCGGTCGCCTCCGACGACGAGCACGATCTCAGCCTGACCTTCTCCGCGCGCGAGGAGGCCGCGCTCACCGGCGACCGG
This sequence comes from Roseiarcus sp., assembly GCA_049509635.1. Classification (GTDB taxonomy): domain Bacteria; phylum Pseudomonadota; class Alphaproteobacteria; order Rhizobiales; family Beijerinckiaceae; genus Roseiarcus. The sequence continues at coordinate 27,209 of JBEKZS010000017.1, read as the reverse complement.
CTCTACCAGGTCGTCGCCGCGCGGCGGATGCGGCTGATCGCGTGACTGCGATCCGGCTCGCCAACGCGACCCTGGCCGACGGGAGCCGCGTCGACATCGCGATCGCCGACGGGCGCATCGCGGCGATTTCCGGGACGAGCGCGCCGGCGGCCGAGGGCGGGGAGACGATCGATCTTGCCGGCGCGCTGCTCGTCCCCGGCTTCGTCGACGGCCATATCCATCTCGACAAGACGCTGCTCGGCCTGCCGTTCCAGCCGCACCGGCCGGGCGACACGGTCGCCGCACGGATCGCGCGTGAGAAGGACCTGCGGCGCGAACTGGGCCATCCCGTCGAGGCGCGCGCGCGCCGCCTGATCGCGCAGATCGTCGCGCATGGCACCACGGCCGTGCGCAGCCATGTCGACATCGACAGCGAGGTCGGCCTGACGGGCCTGCACGCGCTGCTGCGCGCGCGCGAGGAGGCGCAGGGCCTCGTCGACATCCAGATCGTCGCGTTTCCGCAGAGCGGGGTGATCGCCGATCCCGGCGTCGCCGACCTGCTCGACGCGGCGATCCGCGACGGCGCCGATCTCGTCGGCGGCCTCGACCCCGCCGGCATCGACGACGACATCGAGGGCCATCTCGACGCGATTTTCGCGGTCGCGCAGCGGCGCGGCGTCGGCCTCGACATCCACCTCCACGATCCCGCCGAGCTCGGCTGCTTCGAATTGCGCCAGATCGCCGCGCGCACGATCGCCGCCGGGCTCCAGGGCCGCGTCGCCGTGAGCCACGCTTTCGCGCTCGGCGCGGTCGAGGGCGCAGAATTCGGGCGCACCGCCGGGGCGCTCGCGCGCGCCGACGTCGCGATCATGACCAACGGGCCGGGGCCGGTCCCGATGCCGCCGGTCAAGCGGCTGATCGCGGCGGGCGTCCGGGTGTTCGCCGGCTCCGACAACATCCGCGACGCCTGGTCGCCCTATGGGAACGGCGACATGCTGGAGCGCGCGATGCTGATCGGCTACCGCCAGGGCTTGCTCGCCGACGCCGACCTCGCGCTCGCCTTCGATCTCGCCAATGCGCGCAGCGCGCAAGTCCTCGGTCTATCCGACCACGGCCTGCGCGTCGGCGCCGCCGCCGATCTCGTCGCGATTGCGGCGGGCTCGATCCCCGAGGCGGTCGCGGGCAGGCCGGCGCGCATCCTGGTGATGAAGCGCGGGCGGGTGGTCGCGGCCCGGTAATCCCCGCGGACAGAACACGCTGTTCGAGGTCGAGCGATCGCGACGACGGAGTCACGAGATCGCTCCGATCGGACGCGGCGGTTCGCCGCCAGTTCGGCGCCATCCTGGCGATGAATTCGATGGACGACGAAATCCGGCGCCGCCGGCGCGGCGCGGGCAAGGGGTTTGCGGCCCATGCCGCGCTCCATCCCGACTGTCGGCGCCTCGCGCGGACGCCGTCGGGAAAGCCGCTCCAGCAAGCCCCGCTCATCGTCTTCCACGGCGCGTTGAATTCCTGTCGAGCGGCCGAATATTGCCCGGTTCTGGAGACGGCCGGGGCCGGGGGCCAGTGCCAATGTTCGCGGAGCGCCTCCTGGCGCGTAGCGACCGCCGGGAGGCCGCATGACATTGACGCGCGCGCCCGGCCCTGGCAGCACCGACGCTTGCCGGTCGGCTGCGTTCGGCCTATCACGATCGCGACCCGCACGGCCGCCGCGCTTCTTCTCTTTTACAGAATTTTTGCTTGACTCCAGCCATTCCCCGGTCCACAATCCACGCGATGGAGACCCGGGTCGAGCGAGGGGAAAGCAAGGAGATTGGCGGCGGCGCAGAGGCAGCCAGCCCCCCAGAAGCGTAACTCCCAGGGGGTGGCCGCAATGGGGGCAAAGTGCTTCCACTTGAGCGCAAACCCTTGAAATCCCACGGAATCCCCATGAAGCCGGGAAATAAAAAAACGTTCCAAGGAAGTTCCAAAGCGTTCCAAATATTTCCAAAAATTTCCGCCGCCCCACGCAGCCGGGGCCGGGCGGGAGGATGGTGGGCGATGCAGGGATCGAACCTGCGACCCCTCCCGTGTGAAGGGAGTGCTCTCCCGCTGAGCTAATCGCCCCGACCGCTTGCGGCGCCTTCGTCTAAGTAGAGCCGGGCGGCGAGTCAAGGCGACGACGGCGGCCGGCGGGCGGCGCGGATCGAGGCGACGGCGTCCCACAGCGCGTCGAAATGGGAGATGATCCGGTCGGGCGCGAATTCGGCGATCGGCCGGTCGGTATAGCCGAAATCGACCGCGATCACCGGGATTCCTGCGGCGCGGGCGGTTTCGACGTCGGTGCCGGAATCGCCGACCATGATCGCGTCGGCGAGCGCGCCGCCGGCCTGGGCGACCGTCTCGATCAGCGGCGTCGGATCGGGCTTGGCGACCCCGAACGTGTCCTGGCCGCACACGAAGCCGAAGCGGTCGGCGACGCCGAGCGCGCGCAGCAGCAGATGGGAGGAATGTTCGAGCTTGTTGGTGCAGACGGCGAGCCGGAATCCCGCCGCCGCGGCCCGGTCGAGCGCCGCCTCGACGCCGGGAAACAGGAAGCTGTGGTCGGCGATGTGGGCGTCGTAATGGACGAGAAATTCCTCGAACAGGGTCTGCAGCCGGTCGGGCGCGAGCGTCCGGCCCGCCATCGCGAAGCCGCGCGCGATCAGCGCGCGCGCGCCCGCGCCCAGCAGGCTGCGCGCGCTGGCCAGCGGCAGCGGGGTCAGCCCCTCGCGGGCGAGGATCACGTTGAGCGTGCCCATCAGGTCGCCCGCGGTTTCGGCGAGCGTGCCGTCGAGATCGAACACGAGGACGGGCGGAGAAGGCATGCGTCTGGATAGAGAATCGCCGCGGCCGGATCAAGCGGCGCGCCATGCGCGGTTTCGCGCAAGCCCCGCGCGCCAGAGTGTCGGCGGCGATTCGCGGCGGCCCGCGAAGCCGGTTTTCTCGACGAGGGCTTCGATGCGCGTGGCGAACCTGATTGCGGCGATGCTGATCCTGCCGGCGGCGGCGCAGGCCTCGAACTATGAATTTCTCGCCGCGCCGCAGATCAACCTCAGCCTCGTCTACCGGCTCGACAAGCTGACCGGCGAGATCATCGCGTGCCAGTATGGCCATAATCCTGGGAAAACCGACATCGAGCCCGGCGCCTTCGGGGTCACCGTCTGCTACCGCGCCGGCGAGGGCGCGGGCAAGCTCGAGCCGGGCGAATACGGGCTCGTGGCGACCCGCCACGAGCAGGAGGGCGGCGTGTTCCGGGTCGACTTCCGCACGGGCTCGCTCAGCATCTGCTACCTGTATTTCCAGCGGGAAAAGCAGGGCGACCGCGAGATCATCGCCGATCAATACGTGGTCTGCACCCCGCCGGTGAAGTGACCGGGCGCCGCGCGGCGGCCTCAGCGATGGTGGAAGTGGCCGCCGCCGTAATGACCGCCATGGAACCCCCGGCCATAGCCGTAGCCACCCCCATAGCCGTAATAGCCGGGGTAGCCGTAGCCGTAATAGCCGGGATCGCCATAGCCATAGCCGTAGCCGCCGTCGTAATAGGCGTTGGCGAATCCGAGGCCGATCACCCCGAGCGCCGCGCCCGCGACCCACGGTCCCGGCCCGCCCCAATAGCCGCGATGGTAATGGCGCCAGCCGACGGTTTCGACCGCCGGACTCGATTTCTCGGCGGCCGCGACCGCCAGCGGGCCGGCGCTCGCCAGCGGCGCCGCCATTGCGGGCGCACCGGCCAAGGCGAGCGCGAGTGCGGCGGCCAGCGCCGCCGGGCGGTAGGATGTCGATTTCATGATTGGCTCCTCTGGTGGGCCGACGCTCCGGTTCGCACTCTCGAACGCAGACCCCTGCATCTCAACGCGGGGCGAGGCGGAACGATCCCGGGCAAAGGCCGGCCTCCGGCGCCCGTCTTGCTTCGGCCCGGCGGCCGGCCGGGCGCCGCCGCGGCGCGATGTAACAAACCAGTCGCCCGCCCCGAACTGCCCTCGGTTGCCCGCGAAGGAATGGACCGATGATCGCTCTCAAGGCGCCATGGAACGAACGCAACGGCAGGCTGTCGCCGCTCAAGCTCGTGGTCTTCCTCGCGCTGTTCGCGCCGGCGATCTGGATCGGCTGGGAATGGGCGACCGGCCTGCTGGCGCCCAAGCCGGTGACCGAGGCGATCCATGCGACCGGGCAATGGGCGGTGCGGCTGATCCTTTTGTCGCTGCTGGTCACGCCGCTGCGCCGCGTCGCCCAATGGCCCAAGCTCATCGCCCTGCGCCGGATGATCGGCGTCGCCGCCTTCGGCTACGCCTTCGCCCATTTTTGCCTCTATGTCGTGCTCGACCAGAAATTCGCGCTGCTCCATGTCGCGTCCGAAATCGCGCTGCGCTTCTATCTGACCATCGGCTTCGTCGCGCTCGTCGGCCTCGCCGCGCTGGCGGCGACCTCGACCGACGCGATGATCAAGCGGCTCGGCGCCGAGAGCTGGAACCGGCTGCACAAGCTGATCTATGCAATCGCGGCGCTGGCGATCTTCCACTTCTACCTCCAGTCCAAGGTCGACGTGTCGGAGCCGGTGCTGATGATGGGGCTCTATTTCATCGTGATGTTCTGGCGGATCCTGCAGAAGCGCGGCCTGCCCGGCTGGGCGGTTGCGCTCGGGGCGGCGGTCGGCGCGCCGCTCGCCACCGCGCTGCTCGAGGCGACCTGGTATGCGGTCGTGCGCCACATCGATTTCTGGCGCGTGCTGGGCGGGAACGTCGACTTCGACAATGGCTTCCGGCCGAGCGTCTATGTGCTGGCGGCGGGGGTCGCGCTGGTCCTCGTCCATTTCGCCCGCAACGCCAGGGTCCCCGGCCTGTCAGGGCTTTTTGCCGGGGCCAAATAGGAACGGCGCGACCTCGGCCACTCCCGGCGGCTTGCGCGCGCCGAACGGCGCCGGACGGCACACCGCCATCGCCGACAATCCGACGCGCGCGGTCAGCAGGCCGTTGAGCACGCCCTCGCCGAGGCGCGCCGAAATCTTCGAGGCGAGGCCGTGGCCGACCAGCTGCTGGACGAGGCTGTCGCCGACCGCCATGCCGCCGGTGATCGCGACATGGGCGCCGACCGACCGGGCGAGCTTGAAGAAGCCGAGCAGGCCCGGCCGGCCGCCGTAGATTTCGGCGATGCGCCGGATCAGATAGACGATCTGCGCGACGACGAACAGGACGTCGAGCACGGCGCGCGGGCTGATCGCGGTGACCATCGAGACCCGCTTGGCGGCGTCGGCGATCTCCCGCTGGACCCGCTCGTCGAGCGGTCGCAGCAACGCGCGTTCGGCGATGTCGACGAGATCGCGCCCGTCGATGATCGCGCGGACCGCCTCCATCGTCTGCGACCGGCCGGCCGCCGTCTCCGGCCGGCGGTCATAGAGCGCGACCAGCCGGGCGACCAGCCGCCGCGCGGCCTCGCGGTCGTCGCGCGCGCGGGCGATCGCCAGATCGGCGTGCAGCCGCGCGATCCGGGTCTGGCGCAGGATCGCGGCGACTTCGCGCGCGCCGATCGCGGCCAGCGCCAGTCCGGCGAGCGCGCCGAACGCGACGGCGATCCAGCCGAGCGCCTGCGCGCGCGCAAACAGGCTCTCGACGAGGTCGGTGAACCATAGGCCGAGGCCGAGCGAGACGAGGCCGCCGAGCCCCGACCACAGCAGCGTCGCCAGCCGCGGGCGCCAGCGCGCCAGCAGGCCCCGCTGCTGGGCGATCTCGACCTCGCGCTCGTCCTCGTCGATCGCGGCGCCCGCGGCGTCGGCGGGGATCGGCTCGAGTTGCGGCTCGATCACGACCGCCGAATCGTCGAGCCGGAACGCGCGCGGGCGTGGGCGCGGATCGTTCATGCCAGTCTGTCCCCGATGAGGAATTGCAGCGCGCGGTCGAGCCGTATCTGCGGCGCGCAGGCGCCCGGCGCGATCGTCGGCGGCCGGAAACGCAGGAAGCGCCAGTCGTTCTCGGCTTCGGGCAGCCCGATTCCATGGCCCGCGAAGACCGCGGCTGGGTCGGCCGGCAGTTCGCCGGGAAAGATCGCGGCCTCCTCCCGGCCGTCGAACACGCGCCCGCCCAGCCTCTCCCCCGCCTCGGGCACGCCGATGATCGCATCCATCGAAGCGCCCTCGTGGCGCAGCCGCGCCTCGCGGGTCGCCCGGATCGCGGCGAGCGCGATCACGTCGACGCCGGCGCCGACCCCTTCGGCGCGCTGGATCGCCCGCGCGGTGAGCTGGCGCAGGATCGCCTCGAGCCGATCGTGGCTGGTGTGGTGAAGGTGGTCGGCCTTGGTCGCGGCGAACAGGATGCGGTCGATTCGCGGGCGGAACAGGGTCGAAAGCAGCGACGAGCGGCCGGCGCGGAACGCCTGGAGGATGTCCGACAGCGCGAGTTCGAGATCGCGCAACGCCGCTGGCCCCGAGTTGAGCGCCGTCAGCGCGTCGACCAGCACGATCTGCCGGTCGAGCCGCGAGAAATGGTCGCGGAAGAACGGGCGCACGACGTGGGTCTTGTAGGCCTCGAAACGGCGCGCCATCATGGCCGCGAGCGAGCCCGCGCCGAACTCGGCCGCTTCGCCTACCGGCAGTGGCGCGAAGGTCAGCGCGGGCGACCCCTCGAGATCCCCGGGCATCAGGAACCGCCCCGGCGGCAGCGTCGAAAGCGCATAGACCTCCGCGCGCGACTTGCCGAGATAGGCGGTGAACAGTTCGGCGCTGCGTCGGGCGTCGTCCTCCTGTGCGGGCGCTCCCGGATCGAGCGTCGCCAGCCACCCGCGCCAGTCGGCGGCGAGCGGCGAGCGCGCCGGACTCATGCTCGCCTCGAGCGTCTCGCGCGACCATTCCGCGTAGCTCTTGCCGAGCAGCGGCAGGTCGAGCAGCCATTCGCCGGGATAGTCGACGATGTCGAGGGTCAGGACCGAGGATCGCGCGCCCCAGCCTTTGGCGCGCTCGAATTCGATGCTGAGCCGCAGCTGGGAAATCCGCCGGGTCGATTGCGGCCAGCGCCGTTCGGCGCCGGTCAGCGCGGCGAGGTGATCCTCGTAGGCGAAGCGCGGCACGGCGTCGTCGGGCTGCGGCTCCAATATGGCGCGCGCGATCCGGCCCTCGGCGGCGGCGGCGAGCACCGGCAGCCGGGCGCGCCCGACCAGATTGTTCACCAGCGCGGTGATGAACACGGTCTTGCCCGCGCGCGACAGGCCGGTGACCCCGAGCCGCAGCGCGCCGCCGCCGAGATAGTCCGCCACGCTGCGCGCGGCGACGCCGGCTTCGAAGAGAAAATCGTTGAGGAGCGACAAGCGGGGGCCGATGCGAGGGATCGGACGCCTATTTAGGGGGCGCCGGCGGGTTTTCCCAGCCTGCGCGCGGCGGGGCCTAAAGGCCGGCTCAGCCGTCGTCCTCGCCGCCCAGGCTCGCCGGCGTGACGAAATGGACGAGCCGGCCGAGTCCCTCTTCGATCGCGCTCCAGCGTTCGGCCTCGAAATCGAGGACGGCGAGCGCCGCGGTCGGGAACCTCATGGCCATGCGCGCGAGCGCCTCGGGCGCGCCCTCGCCCGCAAGGCCTCGCGCGACCTCGGCGATCGTGGGATTGTGGCCGACGATCAGCAGGGGGCCCTCGGCGTCGGGGCGGCCGCGCACGACGGCGAGGAAGGCGGCGTCGGCGCCCCCGTAAAGCCGCGGCTCGGCCAGGACGCCGAGGCCCGGAGCGAGCCTGCCGCGCACGATCGCCAGCGTTTCCTTGGCGCGGCGCGCCCCCGAATGGATCGCCGTCCGCGGCGGGGGGGCCAGCCCCGCGATGAACCCGCCCAGCAGCGCGGCGTCGCCGCGGCCGCGCTCGGTCAGCGCCCGCTCATGGTCGCGGCTGCCGCGGAACGGTGCGGCTTTGGCGTGACGCAGGAGCAGGAGACGCAGCATCGCCGCAGGTTAGCAAGCCGGCGGCCGCTTTGCACGTTCGGGCGCGCCGCCCGCCGCTCACCGCTCGCGCCGGTTGAGGAAGGCGAGCCGCTCGAACAGGTGAACGTCCTGCTCGTTCTTCAGCAGCGCGCCGTGCAGGGGCGGGATCAGCTTCTTGGGATCGCGCTCGCGCAGCGTCTCGGGCGAAACGTCCTCGTTGAGCAGCAGCTTCAGCCAGTCGAGCAGTTCCGAAGTCGACGGCTTCTTCTTCAGGCCGGGCGCCTCGCGCAGGTCGAAGAAGATTCGCAGCGCCTCTTCGACCAGGCGCTTCTTGATGCCGGGATAATGCGCCTCGACGATCGCGCGCATCGTATCGCCGTCGGGAAAGCGGATGTAGTGGAAGAAGCAGCGCCGCAGGAAGGCGTCGGGCAGCTCCTTCTCGTTGTTCGAGGTGATGACGACGATCGGGCGCCGGGCGGCGCGCACGGTCTCGCCGGTCTCGTAGACGAAGAATTCCATCCGGTCGAGCTCGAGCAGGAGGTCGTTGGGAAACTCGATGTCCGCCTTGTCGATCTCGTCGATCAGCAGCACGGGCCGCTCGGGCGCCGTGAACGCCTCCCACAATTTACCCCGCCTTATGTAGTTCCTGATGTCCGAGACGCGCGCCTCGCCGAGCTGGGAGTCTCGCAGGCGCGAGACCGCGTCATATTCGTAGAGGCCCTGCTGGGCCTTGGTCGTCGACTTCACGTGCCAGGACAGCAGCGGCGCGCCGAGCGCGCCGGCGATCTCCTCCGCGAGCAGCGTCTTGCCGGTGCCCGGCTCGCCCTTGATCAGCAGTGGCCGCTCGAGCACGATGGCGGCGTTCACCGCGATCCTGAGATCCTCGGTGGCGATGTAGGTCTTGGTGCCCTCAAAGCGCATGGACGGCCTCGCTGCGTGACGCGCAGGCTTAGCAGCGCGCGCGAGCCGGCGCAAAGCGCGGCGGAGCGCCGCAACGAGGCGCTTCGCCGGCGCCGCTCAGCTCATCGCGCCCTTCACCGCCTCTACCAGTTGCTTCAGCGTGAACGGCTTGGGCAGGAACAGGAATTCCTCGCCCTCGGGCAGGTTCTTGGCGAAGGCGTCGTCGGCGTAGCCGGAGACGAAGATGATCTTGGCGGTCAGGCCTGTCCGGCGCAATTCCGCGAGCATGCTGGGCCCGTCCATTTCCGGCATGATGACGTCGGAAACGATGAGATCGATGGCGCCGCCGGCGGCCTCGACGACCTTGAGCGCCTCGAGACCCGATTCGGCCTCGAGCACGGTGTAGCCGCGCGAGGCGAGCGCGCGCGAGGCGAAGGCGCGCACCGCCTCTTCGTCCTCTACGAGCAGGATCGCGCCCCGGCCCGTGAGGTCGGCCGGCGGCTTGACGATCTCCTTGCGGACCGGTTCGTCCGCGATCGTCGGGAGGTGGCGCGGCAGGAAGATGCGGAACGTCGCGCCGCTGCCCGGCTTGCTCTCCGGGAAAACGTAGCCGCCGGTCTGCTTGACGATGCCGTAGACCATCGAAAGCCCGAGCCCCGTCCCCTTGCCGACTTCCTTGGTCGTGAAGAACGGCTCGAAAATCTTGTCGAGCACCTCGGGCGGGATGCCGTGGCCGGTGTCCTGGACCTCGACGAGCACGTAGTCGCCGGGCGGCAGCGCCTTTTCCTGAAAGGCGGCGCAATCGGCGGCGCTGACGTTGCGCGTATGCAGCGAGATGCGGCCGCCCTCGGCCATCGCGTCGCGCGCGTTGACGACGAGATTGACGACGACCTGCTCGAACTGGTTGAGATCGGCCTTGACCAGCCAGAGATCGCGGCCGTGCTTGATGTCGAGCACGATGGTCTCGCCGACGAGGCGGCGAAGCAGCATTTCCAGTTCCGAAAGAACCTCGCTGAGCTGCAGGATCTGCGGGCGCAGGGTCTGGCGCCGCGAGAACGCCAGCAGCTGGCGCACGAGGCCCGCCGCGCGGTTGGCGTTCTGCTTGATCTGCATGATGTCCTGGAACGACGGGTCGGTCGGCCGATGATTGGCCAGCAGCAGATCGGAATAGCCGATGATCGCGGTCAGGACGTTGTTGAAGTCGTGGGCGATGCCGCCGGCGAGCTGGCCGATCGCCTGCATCTTCTGGCTCTGCAGGAAGTTCTTCTCGAGCGTGCGCTGTTCGGTCGTGTCGAGCGCGAAGACGGTCGCGCTGGCGCCGTCGTCGCCGCTCGGATCGGCCGCCGACACATAAAAGCGCGCCGAGCGTTCGCCCGGCCCGATCAGTGTGGCGTCGACCGGGTCGATGTCGCCCTTGCCCTGGCCGGCCGCCGCGATCGCCGCTTGCAGGCCGTCACGGTCCCGCTCGATGATGCCACGATAGATCGCCGGGCCGCCGTCACCCGCGATGGTCCGCAGCGCGAGCGGCGCAAGCCGCGCGAAGGCCGCGTTCGACCTCAGGATGACGCCCTCGGCGTCGACCGAGGCGATCGCCATCGGGGTGGAGTTGAAGAATCGGGCGAACCGCACCTCGGCGGCGCGCAGATCCTCGGCCTTCTCCTCGCCGGGCGCGCGGTTGATCACGAGCGTGCGCGACGCCCCGGGCGTTCCGTCGCTCGAATAAGAGACGCGATGCAGGATGCGGACAGGCAGAAAGCGGCCGTCGCGGCGCCGGAGGTCGACGTCGAACTGCTCGGTCTTCACCTCGCCCGGCCGCCCGGAAACGACGTCGATAAGGGCGGCGCCGTCCGCCGCGACGATGTCGGAGAGCTTGAGCCCGCCCGAGCCGAACTGCGCGAGATCGTAGTCGAGCCAGCCGGCGAGCGTCGCGTTGAGGTAGGAGACCGCGCCGCCCGGCTCGACCGAGAAGAAGCCGGCGGGCGCATGGTCGAGAAAGTCGATGGCGTGCTGGAGCTCCTGGAATACGTTCTCGTGGCGCTCGCGCTCGCGCGTGATGTCCGAGACGGTCCAGAGCGTCGAGCGGCCGCGGCCCAGAGTGTCCAGCGGGCGCACGCGGATGCGGTACCAGGCGACCGCGGCGTCGCCGGTCAGCGGCGGCGACATGCGCAGTTCTTCCGCGCCGCGCTTGCCCTCGCGCGCGGCCTGCGCGAGCCGGTAGATCGCCTCGGACACCTCGGGCGCGCCGGAGAACAGACGCTCGACCACGCGCAGGTCCGCCGCGCCATGGGCCCCCGAAAAGGTCATGTAGGCTTCGTTGGCGTAGAGGATGCGCGACTCCGCGTCGGTGACGATCAGGCCGTCGGAATTGGTGTCGGCGATCGCCTTGGTCGTATCGTTGCGCGCGGTCTGGCCGGCGAACTGCAGAATTCCGAAAGTATAGAGCAGCGTCGAGAAAATCCCGAGCACCGCGAGACCGGTTATGATCCAGAACAGCAGCTTGGCGCCTTGCCCGCCCGGCAGGAAATAGAACAGGCCGACCGCCGCCAGCAGGCAGCCGATCAGCAACAGCAGCAGGGCCGGATTGGCGCCCCGGTCGGTGCGGTCAATGGCGGCGGAAGTCGTCAGCGGGCTCATCGGCAAACTCTCTCGGGGCGATCCATACCGCACTTCGACGGAACCCGCCTTACCCGCAGAATAAGCCGATTCGACGAGAATGGGGCGGGGAGCGCCGCTTGGCAATCAGGTCCGCGGGCTTCGCCGCGCCGAAGCGCGCCCGCGCGCGGAAACCTTCATGGGTGATAACAGCATGTCGCCCGTCGCGCGTCGCCCCGTCATCTGGTATTGACATTCCTGGACGTCGCGGCCGGCGGCGGGCAGGATCGCCCCCGGACGCCCGGGTATAGGATAGAGCATGCAATGGTTAAGTAATTTGCCGCTCGGCGACAATCGCGCCGTGCAGGCGGCGTTGCTGGGCGGAACGGCGCTGATCCTCCTGACGGCGCTGGTGGTTCTCTACCGCACGATTTTCGGCCATCGTCTGCGCTTTTCCGCCGCCGGCAAGGCGCGCCAGCCCCGGCTCGGTCTGGTCGACGCCTTCTCCCTCGACGGGCAGCGCCAGCTCGTCATCGTGCGCCGGGACAATGTCGAGCATCTCCTGATGATCGGCGGCCCGAACGACGTCGTGGTGGAATCCCAGATCGTCCGGGCCCAGGCACAGGTCCAGCCCCAGCCGCGCGACAAGGATGGCGCGGGTCTCGCGGTCGCGCCGGCCCCGCCCAAGCCGTCGCCGCCCGCGCCGCCGCCGCCGACCAAGGCGGCGCCGCCGCCGACCGTCGCCCCGGCGGGACCGCCGCCGCGGCCAGCCGCGATCCCGGCAGCGGCGCGCGCGCCGGCTCGAACCGAGGCCGCACCCGCCGCCCATCCCAAGCCGCCGGCCGCCGCCGCCCGTCAGCCCCAGCCGCCGCCCCCGGCGGCGGGCGGCGCCCCGAGGGCGCTCCAGGGCGCCGACCAGGGTCAGGCGGGCCGCCCGGCGCTGAGGCCGTCGGTTCTGCCCCTGCGGCCTGCCAATCCGCTTCCCGTCCGCTCGCCGTCGTTGCCGCCTCCGATCGTCGTGGGCGGCCAGGGCGGCCCGCCGGCGCCGCCGAGGGCGGGCGTGACGCCGATGACGAGTGCGGCTCCGGCCCGGAAGGAGCCGGCCCCGCCGCAGGCCGCCGCCGAAGCCAAGCCCGACCCGTTCGGCGGGCTCGAGTCGCTCGAAGCGGAAATGGCCCGGCTGCTGGGTCGCGATCCCTGACTGCGCCGGCCCTGCAGGCGTTCAAAGCCCGAGGTCGAACCTCAGGCCGCTCTCGTCGTCCTGGGCGCGCGCCTGCGCGGCGAGCCGCGCCGGCGTATTGGCGGCGCCGAACAGGTCATAGTTCTTCCGCTGCAGGATCTCGAAGAAGAAGCGGTCCATGAAGGTCTGCGAATAGACGTGGAAGAATTCGCCGTCCTTCACCCGGTCGTAGAGCACGCCGAGCGCGCGCATGCGCGCGAGCAGGTCGGGCGCGATGTCGAAGCGCGCGGCGAGGTCGTCGTAGTAATTGTCGGATATCGCGAGGAATGCGACGCCGCGCGCGCGCGCCGCCTCGACCGCGGCGAAAATATCGTCGGTCGAAAGCGCGATCTGTTGGAAGCCGGCGCCGCCGAACGCGTCGAGAAACCGCGTCGGACCGGTCGCGCCGCCCTCGGCGACGTTGAGGGCGATCCGCACCTCGCCGCCGGGGCTGCGCAGCGACCGGCTGAAGAAGGCGCCGTGAGGATCGGCGATCTCCACCTGCGGCTCCAGGCGGAAGCCGAGCACGGACTTGTAGAACAGCGACCAGGTGAGAAACTCGCTGCGCCGCACGACGTTGGAGAGATGGTCGACCTCGCGCAACGGGCCCTCGGCGGCGCCCGCGGGCGCCGCGACGAAGTCTTGCTCCCAGTGCGACTCCTCGCCCGCATCGATGAAATAGATCAGGCTGCCCTCGACGCCGCCGACGGCCGGGATCAGCGCCTCGCCCGGCCCGATCTTGCCGAAATAGGTGGGGCATTCCATCGCGCCGGCGCGCTCGAGCGCGCGTGCGACCGAATCGACCCGCAGCGCCAGCGCGCAGACGGATGGGCCGTGCAGCATGTTGAAGGAATGCGCAAAGCCCTCGCGCTCGCGGTTGACGACGATCGAAATCCCGCCCTGGCGATAGAGGTCGACGTCCTTCGACCGATGCCGCGCGGAGAAGACGAACCCCAGACCCTCGAGCAGCGCGACGAACGCGTCGTGATCGGCTTGGCTGGTGGCGAATTCGATGAAGGCGATGCGCTCGACCCGCGTCGCCGGCGCGAGCGGCGGCAGGTCTGCGAGCGGCGCGTCGCCGCGCTGCGCGCGGCGCTCCGCCAGCTGTTCGCCGGCGACGCGCAGCGCGCGGAGGCCGTCGAGCGCGATCGCGGGCGCGGCGGCGCCGCGGAACTGATCGTTGAATATCTCCAGCGAGACCGGGCCGCGATAGCCGGCGCGGGTGACCGCGTCGAGAAAGTCGCCGATGGGATACTCGCCCTGCCCGGGATAGCAGCGGTAGTGGCGGCTCAGCGAAAGCGGGTCCATCTGGATCGCCGGCGCGTCGGCGACCTGGACGAGGGCGATGCGATCGGCGGGCAGGGCGGCGATCGGCTCGATCGGATTGCCGCGCACGCAGACGTGGAAGCTGTCGAGCACGATGCCGAGATTGGCCCGATCGGCCTGGCGCACGATGTCCCAGGCGGCGGTCCAGTCCTTGACGCGCCGCCCCCAGGCGAGCGCCTCGTAGCCGATGTTGAAGCCGTTCCGGTGGGCGAGGTCGGCGAGTTCGGCGAGATCCCGGGCGGCGCGCGCAGGGTCGTCGATCGCCTCGTCGGAGACATTGGAGCACAGGCAGAGCAGCCGGGTCCCCAGTTCGTGCATGAGTTCGAACTTCCGCGCCGCACGCTCGAAATTGCGCGCCCGGATCGGATCGGGCATCGCCTCGAAATCGCGCATCGGCTGCAGCGCGACGATCTCCAGCCCGAGGTCGGCGGCCATCCTGCGTGCGTCGCGCGGCTTGCCGCTGAAGAAGGTCAGGTCGTTCTCGAAGATTTCCACGGCGCGAAAGCCCGCCTTGGCCGCGGCAGCGAGCTTCGCCTCGAGGGCGCCGCCCATGCAGACGGTAGCGATCGACCATCGCAGCATTCGGGGAATCTCCTATGTCTCTTAGAAAACCTCGTATGAAGCAAAGCGCGCGAGCTGGAACCGACCTTGTGCATCCACGTCTAGCGGCGGGGACCGGCGGTGACAATGGACTTCGAGGCAGGGGTCACGCTTCGGCGACGCTGATCGACAGCCTCGTCGAACGTGGCGCCACCGACCGAAGCCGCGCGGCGACGTTACAAAAATGATGGAGGTTTCCCTGAAAGCTGGATATTGACGCGCAATTCCGGGCAGGCGGCAGTTTCGCAATCATGCGCGCTGGGCCGGAACGACGAGCCCGAGGGGTTGGCGGCGCCGGTCCATCGAAACCGAACCGACGCCGCGTCAGGCGAGCGGAAAGGAGCTCTCCATGCCGCAGTTGGGCGGAAACGCCTCGAAATCCGTGCTTCGCCGCGCTCTGGCGCGCCTCGTCCTGTCGGGGCTAGCGATCAGCGCGCTGGCGCCGCCGGCCGGTCAGGTCGCGCTGGCGCAGATCGTCGAGACGCCGATATCAGGAGATCCCGTCGCGATCGACAGCGGCGCCATCTCCGGCAAGACCCTCGCCTCGGGCGTGAAGGCCTATCTCGGCGTTCCCTATGCGGCGCCCCCCGTGCGCGACCTGCGCTGGCGCGAACCGCAACCCGTCGTCGGCTGGAATGGCGTCTATCATGCCGACAGGACCGGCCCGGAATGCATCCAGGTGCTGCGCCGGCACGACCTGAACCATTATTTCGGCGAGGAGCCGACCAGCGAGGACTGCCTGTACCTCAACCTCTGGGCGAGCGCGGATGCTGCGCCGGGGACGAAGCTGCCGGTCATCGTCTTCATCCATGGCGGCGGCTTCACGCTGGGCTCGGGCGGCATGGCGATGTACGGCGGCGAGGCGATCGCCGGCAGGGGCGCGATCTTCGTCAACTTCAACTATCGGGTCGGCGCGCTCGGCTTCATGGCGCATCCGGATCTCACGGCGGAATCGCCGCACCGCGCCTCGGGCGCCTATGGTTTCCTCGATCAGATCGCGGCGCTGCGCTGGATCGGGCGCAACATCGAAAAATTCGGCGGCGATCCCGGCAATGTGACAATCGCGGGCCAGTCGGCGGGCGCGATGTCGGTCTCAGCGCTCGAGGCCAGTCCGCTCGCCCGGGGCTTGTTCCAGCGCGGCTTCGCCATGAGCCTGAGCCTGTTCGACCAGCGCTTTCGTTTTGCCCCTCTCGCGGAGGCGGAACGGACGGGTCTGGCGATCCAGAAGACGCTCGGCGCCGCCTCGATCGACGAAATGCGGCAGATTCCCGCTGATCGGATTCTCGCCCTGCAAAGGGATTGCCAGCTCGGCTGCGCTGGGACGATCGCGGTCTCGCCCGATATCGACGGCTATTTCCTCCCCGACGGCGCGCCCGCCATTTTCGCGGCCGGTCGGCAGAACGACGTCCCGACCATTTCGGGCTTCACGCGCGACGAGAGTTCGAACGAACTGCGGACGGCGCCGAATCTGGCCGCCTATGTCGCCGCGGCGCGCAAGCTCTACGGCGACCGCGCGGATCGCTTCCTCGAACTCTATCCCGCCGCCGACGACGCCGCGGCGAAGCGGATGGGTCTGCTCGCGGCGCGCGAGGGTCAGGCCGAGGCGGGAACGCGGAACTGGGCGCTCGCCCAGCGCGCAACCGGCAACGCGCCGTTCTACATGTACATGTTCTCGCGCGTGCATCCCTTCGCCGAAGGCGCGATCCTGTTCGACAATCCGCGCGCGATCGGCGCCTATCACACGTCCGACGTGCCCTACTGGTTCGGGACGCTCGACGCCCTCAACCTGTTTCGGGCGACGCGCGCCTGGACGCCGTTCGACCGCGCGCTCTCGGATCGGATGGCGGACTGTCTGGTCGCCTTCGCGCGCACCGGCAATCCAGCCACCGAGGCGACGCCCTGGCCGGAATGGACGCCGGAAACCGAGAGCTACGTTGCGTTCGGCGACGAAACGAAAGTCGAGCGTGAAAACGCCGACCGCATGACGTTCCATGCGTTCGCGGGCGCGACCCCGTCGACGCCGCCCGCCTCGCGCGATTGAGCGTCGAGGCGTGCGTCCGATGTCCGCCGGCGACACGACGCTCATCGCCGATCTCGGCGATCCCACGGGCGGCTCAGAGGCGTCGATGATCGGCGATCCCTGCTTCGAACGCGGCGCCGGCGCGTCGGGTCACCGCGCCCGAGCCGCGAACAGCGGCCGCAGCGCCGCGTAGAGCGCACGATAGTCGCGGTAGCCGCGGTCGTAAGCCGCGCCGTGCGCCGGGTCGGGCGCGATCGTCACGCCGAGCCGCGCGAGCCGCGCGGCGTCGCCCCAGCCGACCGCGCCGCCCGAGGCGACCGCGGCGACGAAGGCGGCGCCGATCGCCGAGCCATGGGCGTTGTCGATCAGCCGCACCGGCGCCTGCAGAACGTCAGCCACGATCTGCATCCAGACCCGGCTGCGCGAGCCGCCGTCCGAGGCGAGGAAGCGCCTCGGTTCGTAGCCGATTTCGGCGAGGACCTCGACGTGATGGCGGAAGCCGAACGCGATCGCCTCGAGCAGCGCGCGCCAGAGATGCGCGGGCCCGTGGCCGAGGCTGAGCCCGGTGAAGGTCCCGCGCGCGAGCGGGTCGTGGATCGGTGTCTTCTCGCCGAGGAAATAGGGCAGGCACAGGACGCCGTCGCTGCCCGGCGCGACCGTCGCGGCGAGTCGGTCGAAGACGGCGTGCGGCGCGCCGCCGGAATCGTCGAGCCGCAAGGTCGAGGCGAGCCAGTTGAGCGCGGCGCCGGAGGCGGCCATGCAGCCGTTGGGCGCGTACAGGCCGGGCACCAGATGATAGTCGAGGAACAGCCGCCAGTCCGGCCGCGCGACGTCAGAGGCGACGACGATGTCGCCTGCGCCGCCGAATTTCAGCAGCACGTCGCCAGGCTCGACCAGCCCCGCCGCCAGCGCGGAGGCGATGTGGTCGGCCGCGCCGCCGAACACCGGCAGTCCTTCGGGCAGGCCGGTCTCAGCCGACGCCGCGTGCGTCACCGCGCCGTACGCGCAATGCGAGACATGTTTGGGCGGGATCGCTTCGCGCGGGAGATGGGTGAGCGCGACGAGATCGTCGTGGATCGCGTGGTCGGAAAGATCGACGATCCCGGCCTCCAGCGCAAAGTTCTGCTCGATCCCGCGGCGGCCGGTGAGCCGCCAGTTGACGTAGTCGTAGGAGCCGAACACCGTCGCGATGCGGGCGAATATCTCCGGTTCGTGGCGTTCGATCCAGCGCAGCCGGGTCGCGATCAGCTGCTGGTTGACGCCATTGCCGGTGCGCGCGAGGAAGGCGGCGGGATCGATCTCGGCGGCGAGTTCGGCGACTTCGGCCGCCGCGCGGCCGTCGCTCTGCTGGATGCTCGGCCGCAGCAGCGCGCCGGCCTCGTCGAGCAGCACCAGCGCGGGCACCATGCCGGTAACGCACAGGCCGCGTAGCGCGCCGGCGCCGCCGGGTGCGGCGGCGGCGAGTTCGCGCAGCACCGCGCAGGCGTTGCCCCACCATTGCGCCGGGTCCTCCTCGGCCCAGCCGGGATGCGGCGAGGACAGCGTGGTCGGGCGCGAGGCGACCGCGAGGATCGTCGCGGGCAGGCCGATCAGCGCGCCGATCGTCGAGGTCGTGCCGATGTCGAGGCCGATGACGCAATCGCCCGCCATGCCGCGCCTCCCCCTGCCGGTCAGGCGATTGCGCCGGCCACGTCCATGAAGCGCCTGACCCGGTCGCCGTCGACCGGATTCCAGGTGTCGCCGTCGACCTTGAAATGGGTGCCAATGATGCAGCCGTCGGCGATCGCGAATATGTCGCGGACATTGTCGATGGTGACGCCGGTGTTGGCGAACAGCGGCGTCGTCGGAACCGCCTCGCGCACCCTCTTCAGATCGGAGGCGTCGACCGGGTGGCCGGTCAACGGACCAGAGACGAGGATCGCGTCGGCGAGCGAGGAGAACACCGCGCTCCGGGCGCGCATCGCGATCGGCCGCGCATCGAGCGAGGCGGCGAATTCGGCGTTGATGTTGAACAGCAGCTTGAGATCGGGGCGGCAGAGATTGCGCCGCAGCGTCAATGCGTCCGCGGCGCAGGGCTGCCACAGCCCCATGTCGGAGGCGAACAGGCCGGTGAAGATTTCGCGGGCGAAGGCGGCGCCGGTCGCGCAGGCGATCGCGACGCTCGCGCAGGGATCCCAGAGATAGTTGACCCCGAACGGAATCTTCAGCGCCGGCTTGATCGCCATCACCACCGCAGTCATCGCCGCGAGCGTCTCCGGCGTCGCCTTGAAGCGATAGGGGCGGTCGTTCTCGTTGCCGAACATGATGGCGTGGACGCCGCCCGCCTGCAGCTTCTCGACGTCGCGCGCGACGCCCTCGATCAGCCGGTCCATACCACCGCCGGCGTCGTAGAGCGGCGCGCCCGGCAGCGCGCCGATATGGGCCATCGCGATGACGGCCTTGCGGCGCGCGCCGAAGAAGTCGAATGGCATGGCGAGGTCCTTTGGCTTGGCGGTCCGCTCACGCTGGCTCGGGCGGCGCGACGATGATCTCGACGTTCGCGCGGCCGAGCGCCGCCGCGAGATGAGCGGGCGGTCGGGCTTCGGTCACGAGCGTCGCGACCTCGGCGAGTTCGCACACCTTGGCGACCGAGCGATGATCGAACTTCGAGGAATCGCACAGGACGATCACCTGGTCGGCCTGCTCGATGAACACCCGCTTGATCTCGGTGTCCTCGGGCGAATAATCGAACAGCCCTTCGGCGATGAGGCCGGAGACGCCGAGGAACAGCTTGCCGATGCAGAACTGGCGCAGTTGCCGGATCGGGTTGGAGCCGACGACCGAGAGTTCGGGGCCGCGCACGAGGCCGCCGAGCACATGGACCGGGCAGCCGCGCCGTGCGAGCACGGCGGCGGCGTGGAGATTGCCGGTGAAGACCGCGATGTCGAGGCGGCTGGCGATCTCCTCGGCGAGCGCGAGCGTCGAGGTCCCGACGTCGATCCCGATCGATTCGCGCACGCCGATCAGCCGCGCCGCGGCGCGCGCGATCGCGGTCTTGGCCGCCGCATTGTGCCGGCGCCGGCTCGAGAATGCGGGCTCGGCGGCGTCGAACACCTCGCGCCGGCCGACGCTGACCGCCCCGCCATGGGTGCGCGCGAGCATGCCCTTTTCCTCGAGCGTCGACAGGTCGCGGCGCACGGTCATGTCGGAAACGGCGAAATTCTCGGCTATTTCGGCGACCGACACGAAGCCGTCGCGGTCGACCCGTTCGAGAATGCGCGCGTGGCGGGCGCCGGCCGGGATGCGGCGGGAGCCGGCGTCGGGGTCCGGGGCGAGGGAGGCGTGGGGGGTCAATCGCGCGGCTTCCAGCTCTGCAAATCGGATTGAGCGATTCTGATCGTAGGCAAACAAAATCGCCAAGTCCAGCGCGCGGGAATGTTGAGAATCGGCGCGCGCTGTGAAAATCTCGCGCGGCAATCAGGAGCAGACCCATGGCCGGACCGTTCGACCTCTCGGGGCGCCGCGCGCTCGTCACCGGCGGCGCGCGCGGCATCGGCGCGGCGATCGTGCGCGCGCTCGCCGGCGCCGGCGTCCGGGTCGCGATCGCCGATCTCGACATCGCCGCCGCGCAGGCGCTCGCCGCCGGGATCGGCGGCGGCGCGGCGGCGGTGGCGATCGACGTGCGCGACCGCGCTTCGAGCGAGGCGGCCTTCGCGACCGCGATCGGCCAGCTCGGCGGCCTCGACATCCTCTGCGCCAACGCCGGGGTCTCGACGATGCGGCGCGCGCTCGACATCACCGACGAGGAATGGGAGTTCAATTTCGCGGTCAATACACGCGGGATATTCCTCAGCAACCAGATCGCCTGCCGGCATTTCCTCCGGGAAAAGCTGCGCGGCGTCATCGTCAACACCGCCTCGCTCGCCGGCAAGGTCGGCGCGCCGCTGCTCGCCCATTACTCGGCGAGCAAGTTCGCCGTGCTCGGCTGGACCCAGGCGCTCGCGCGGGAAATGGCGCCCCATGCGATCCGCGTCAATGCGGTCTGCCCCGGCTTCGTGAAGACGTCGATGCAGGAGCGCGAGATCGTCTGGGAAGGCGCGTTGCGCGGCATGACGCCGGAGGCGGTGCGCGCCGAATATGTCGCGCTGACCCCGATGGCGCGGATCGAGGAGCCCGAGGACGTCGCCGACGTCGTCCTCTTCCTCGCCTCCGACGCCGCCCGGTTCATGACTGGGCAGGGGGTGAATGTGACGGGCGGGGTGCGGATGGATTAGGGGCCGGATTTCAGGTCTGCTCAGCGCTGTCTGCTGAAGGTCGCCGAGGTCGAGGCGTACGCGCCGATGCGCGCCGGATGGTCGATGGGCCGCGGCGTTCGATCGCCGACGATCCGCTGACCGAACCCGCCACCGAAACGCAGCGGCGCATGGCTGGGAGCCGCCGAAATCCGTGCTAGAAAGGCGGTCATGGCCACGCTCGACACCCTCAAACTCACCAAGTCGCTGGAGGGCGATGGCGGCATGCCGCGTCGACAGGCCGAAGCCATCGCGACCGGCATTGCCGAGGCGATCAGCGACGGCGCCGCTTCGAAGGACGACCTGAAGGAGACCGAGGCGAAGCTGACCTCCGACATCGCGACGCTCCGCACCGATCTGAAGGAGACGGAGGCGAAGCTGACCGCCGAAATCGCGGCGCTCCGCACCGATCTGAAGGAGACGGAGGCGAAGCTGACCGCCGAAATCGCGGCGCTGCGCTCCGAGATGAAAATCCAGGGCTCCGATCTCCTGCGCACGATCGGGCACGCCAACGGCGCCACCCTCAGATGGGTGATCGGCATCGTCGGCTTCCAGACCGCGGCGCTGATCGGCTCGGCGTTTGCGCTCGCGCACGTCTTCGCCGCCACGTGAGCGCAATGGGACGCGCCTTGCGCCGCACCCAATTCATCCAGGAGGTTGGCCGAAGGCCGAGGTTGAACTCGCAATGACGGTGTCTCACGACGGCGCGCCCAAGCTACCGGCCCGGCTCTACCGGCCTCCCGCGAGCGATGTCCCGAAAAACGCGGTCACCTTCATCCGCGCGTCCCCGGCCGCCTTCTCGTTGAACTCGATGTGACCACGGCCGTCGGCGGCGCTGCGATCGCTCGACGTCCGGCAGCGTGTTCTGTCCGCAGGGATTCCGGGGCCAAGCCCGACCCCCGTCTTTCGCTTTTACAGAATTTTCCTTGACTCCGGCCGTTCCCCGGTCCAAGATCAACAATCACACCGATGGCCAATCCGCGCCAGGCGCACCGAAGGAGAATCACGGCGGCGGCCGAACCGCCCGAGGTTTCGAATTGGCTTTCCCGCCTGACTCCGAAGGCGCCCCCTCGGTCAACGTCGAGAAGCCCCGTCTGAGGCGATCCTCGCGAAGTCCGACTCTGGCTGGCTCGCGATGCGATTCGGATTTGTTCCAACGCCGCCCCCGCCGGGGACTTCGAGAGCCCCAAAAGCGCGGGAGCCGCGGGGTCAAGAAAGCTTCCGGCCTCTCACAAGCTATTGAGATACAAAAGAGATGTCTTGGCGCCCCGAGGTCAGAGATTTCAATTTCAAAGGATTTCAAAGGCGTTTCAAAGCGTTTCAAAGCGCTTCAAAAGATTTCCAAAAGTTTCCTGCGGGCCCGGGCGACGCGGAGGGACGGCGGTCCGATTGCGACGATGGGCTTTGCGGCGCCATTCGGCTTTGTTCTATCGCCACTGCCGCCGGGGCCATTGAGCGCCCTAGAAGGGGGGCGGCTTGGGAGTTTCTTTCCCTCGTTCCCTCGCTCGCAAATCCTTGGAATCGTACAATGGGGGGAAAATAGGAATGGTCAGAAATTTTCCCCGGCTTTTGGATCGGGGCCACGCGGGCGAACGGCGAGCCGGCCCACGATCCTACGGCGGCGCCGGCGCGCCGCCCACGCCACCACCTGCCCGCGCCTCGTCACCAGCAAGCGCGCGCGGGGCGCCGCCGACCGGCGATCGCTTCGGGAGCGGCACAGCGATGAACGGAGCCTCGACCTCCGCCGATTGTCGCCGGCGATCGGGCGCCCCTAGGCTCTTGCTGGCGGCGCTCGCGGCCTGCCTTGCGCTGTGCGTCGCGACGAGCCGGTCGGCTCGCGCCGCCGAGGACGCCGACGTCCTCGATGCGAGCCTGCACGAGCGCGTCGTCAGGATTGCGGTCGGTGAGCCGCCGGTCGAGCTCGAGGTCACCATCTTCGCGCCGGACGGCGCCGGACCGTTTCCGGTCGCGATCCTCAACCACGGCAAGGACGAGGGGCTGCCGCGGGACGCCAAGAGGTACCGCTCCGTCTACGCCGCCCGTTATTTTCTGTCGCGCGGCTACGCCGTCGTCGTTCCGATGATGCGGGGCTTCTCGAAGTCCGGCGGCGAGACCTGGCTCAAGGGCTGCGATCTCGAGGCGATGGGCGCCAACCAGGCGCGCGATATCCGCGACGTGATCCGCGCCTTGCCGCGTCAGGACATCGGCGTCGCCGTCGAAGCCGGCCGGGTCATCGTGTTCGGCCAGAGCATGGGCGGCTGGAACACGCTGGCGCTGGGCGCGCTGGCGATGCCGGAGGTCCGGGGGCTCGTCGATTTCGCGGGCGGCGTCAGGGCGCCGGAATGCCCTTCGTGGCAGGACAAGCTCGTCGAGGCCGCCAGGAATTTCGGGCGCACCGCGAAAACGCCGTCGATCTGGTTTTACGGCGACAACGACAGCAAGTTTCAACCCGCCGTCTGGCGGGCGATGGAGCGGGGCTACGCCGCAGGCGGCGCCCCGGTCGAACTCGTCGCCTACGGCCCGTTCATGAAGGATTCGCACAATTTCCTCGGCATGATCGAAGCGCTGCCGATCTGGACGCCGAAGCTCGACGCCTTCCTCGAGCGGATCGGAATGCCCCACGCGCCGCTGCATCCCGAACTTCTGCCGGCGCCCTATCCGCCGCCGAGCGGCTTTGCGGCCCTGGACGACGTCTCGGCGCTGCCGTTGGCGGCGGACGCGGGCCGGGCGGATTACCAGAAGTTCCTGCTGAAGGAGCCGCCGCGCGCGTTTCTGGTCGCGACCAACGGATCGACCGTCTCGACCAACGGCGGCTACGATCCGCTCGAACGCGCGCGGGCGCTCTGCGCGGAGAAGAAGCTGCGCTGCGGCGTCTACGCGATCGACGACCAGGTCGTCTGGCCCAAGCCGCTGCCGCGCCCGCAGCCGACCCATTTCGCCGCCATCGACGACGTCGGCGCCGTCCCCTATCTCAAGGGCGCGGCGCCCGAAGGATATCGCCGGTTTCTCACCCTGCCCAAGCCGCGTGCGTTCGTGATCGCGCCCGACGGCGCCTGGGCGTTCAGCGCGCGCGATTTCGACGTGCTGGCCAGCGCCCTGCGGAATTGCCAGCAGAAGCATGAGGGTTGCCGGCCCTACGCGATCGACGACGACGTCGTCTGGGCGCGGGAGTGAGGCAGGGCGTTACGGCGCCGGCGCGACTCGCACCTCCTAATCGTCGTGGTCGGCGATAGAGGCCGGGCCATTTTGGCGGGGACGCATTGCCGCTTCAGCCCCCGAACCCTTCCAGCGTCAGCCAGACTCCGAGCGCCAGCGCGATTCCCATCCAGGCAAGGAAATAGCGTTGGTAGTTCGCCGCCCGGTAGAGCGAGGCCATTGCGCTCGGCGGGACCATCAACAGCGCGAGCCCCTTCAGCAGCGCGGCCCATCCCGCGAGCGTGACCGCGATCGCCAGCGCGCCGCCGCTCCAGACATTGTGGGCCAGCACGATCGCCAGGCCCGCCGCCGTGGCGACCATGCCTGAGAACAGCATCCACGGCCCGCTCCGAACCATCTCCTCCAGAGTCGCCAGCGTGCGTCGCCTCCCCAGGATCATCCCGACCGAAATCGCGATCAGGTAGACGCCGAGGAATCTGCCGAGCAAGAGGGTCATGGCGGACATTCCGGGGCACGTCGGCGGGCGGCGAGCCAACGCGACTGGAATCCAGGCGGAATCCGCCGCCGCAGACGCGTCGATTCAGACAAATCTCTGAATCTGCGCGATAATCCGCCATTGATCTTGGCGCGCCCGGAAGGGTTCGAACCTCCAACCCTCGGTTTCGAAGACCGATACTCTATCCAGTTGAGCTACGGGCGCCTAGCCAGGGGATAGCATGGCGCCGGCCGCGCTCAAACTGGCTCGAAACCCGGCGTTGATTTTACCATACAATTGGTAGCATGCTAGAGGCGGAAAAGCGTTTGCGCCGCGCGCGGCGACAATCATGGGGAGGAACCCTCGATGACCGGCAGGAACGAAGCGGCGAACCACGCCGGCGGACGGGTGAACGGCGGGCGGCGCCTGCGCTCGACCCTGTGGTTCGACAATCCCGACAATCCGGGCATGACCGCGCTCTACATCGAGCGCTATCTCAATTTCGGCCTGACGCCGGCCGAACTGCGCTCGGGCAAGCCGATCATCGGCATCGCCCAGACCGGCTCCGACCTCTCGCCCTGCAACCGCCACCACATCGAGCTGGCCAAGCGCGTCCGCGACGGCGTCACCGCGGCGGGCGGGATCGCGTTTGAATTTCCAGTCCATCCGATCCAGGAGACCGGCAAGCGTCCGACCGCCGCGCTCGACCGCAATCTCGCCTATCTCGGCCTCGTCGAAATCCTCTACGGCTATTTCCTCGACGGCGTCGTGCTGACCACCGGCTGCGACAAGACCACGCCCGCCTGCATCATGGCCGCGGCGACCGTCAACATCCCCGCGATCGTGCTTTCCGGCGGCCCGATGCTGAACGGCTGGCACAAGGGCGAGCGCACCGGCTCGGGCACGGTCGTCTGGAAGGCGCGCGAGGAGCTCGCCGCCGGCAAGATCGACTACGAGCAATTCATGGACATCGTCACCTCCTCGGCGCCCTCGGTCGGCCATTGCAACACCATGGGCACCGCCTCGACGATGAACGCCCTCGCCGAGGCGCTCGGCATGAGCCTGCCCGGCTGCGCGGCGATTCCCGCGCCACATCGTGAGCGCGGCCAGATCGCCTACGAGACCGGCAAGCGGATCGTCGCGATGGTCTGGGAGGATTTGAAGCCGTCCGACATTCTCACCCGCGAGGCGTTCGAGAACACGATCGTGGTCAACAGCGCGATCGGCGGCTCGACCAACGCGCCCATCCACATCAATGCGATCGCGCGCCATATCGGCGTTCGCCTTGAAATCGAGGATTGGGAGACGGTCGGCCACAAGGTGCCGCTGCTGGTCAACATGCAGCCGGCGGGCAAATATCTGGGCGAGGAATTCCATCGCGCTGGCGGCGTGCCCGCGGTCGTCAACGAGCTGATGAAGAAGAATCTCATCCATGGCGGGGCGCTGACGGTCAACGGCCGGTCGATCGGCCAGAATTGCAAGGGCAAGGAGAGCGGCGACGCCGACGTGATCTTCCCGGTCGGGGCGCCGCTGAAGGCCGACGCCGGCTTCATCGTGCTGCACGGCAACCTGTTCGACAATGCGATCATGAAGACCAGCGTCATCGACAAGGAGTTTCGCAAGCGCTATCTGTCGAAGCCCGGCGACCCCGAGGCGTTCGAGGGCCGCGCGATCGTGTTCGACGGCCCCGAGGACTATCACCACCGAATCGACGATCCCGGACTGGCGATCGACGAGCATTGCGTGCTGTTCATTCGCGGCGCGGGGCCGATCGGCTATCCCGGCAGCGCCGAGGTCGTCAACATGCAGCCGCCGGCGGCGCTGATCAAGCGGGGCGTCCACGCGCTGCCCTGCATAGGCGACGGCCGGCAATCGGGCACGTCGGGCTCGCCCTCGATCCTCAACGCTTCGCCCGAAGCCGCGGTGGGCGGCGGTCTCGCGCTGGTGCGCACGGGCGACCGCGTCCGCATCGATCTCAACAAGCGCACCGCCAACATGCTGATCGCGGAGGAGGAGCTCGCGCTGCGGCGCGCAAATTACCAGAAGCACGGATTTGCCTACCCGGCGAGCCAGACGCCGTGGCAGGAGATCCAGCGCGGCATGGAGGACCAGCTCGGCGCCGGGATGGTGCTGAAGCCGGCGGTGAAATATCAGCGCGTCGCCCAGACCATGGGCGCGCCGCGCGACAATCACTGACGGCGGATCGGCGAGGATGCGGGCGGCGCCGCCCGTGGCGCTCGAAGCGACGCAGGCGCGATGAGGAGCGGGGCGCGGCCATGGATTGGAACGAGCAGCCGGTCGGGGCCGCCGTGGCGACGCATCCCGCGCGGCGGCCCGGGCGGGTCACGATCGAAGGCCGCGCCGTCGCGCTCGTTCCGCTCAGCGCGGACGCCCACGCCGACGCGCTGTTCGACGGCGCGAACGGCGGCGAGAAGGACCGAGTCTGGACCTATCTGTTCGATGGGCCCTATGCGGACCGCGCCGTCTTTCGGGCCGGCATCGAAGCCAAGGCGCGATCGGAGGACCCCCTGTTCTTCGCGATCGTCGACAAGCCGAGCGGCCGGGCGGTCGGCTATCAGACGTTTCTGCGCATCGAGCCGCAGCACCGCGTCATCGAGGTCGGCAATATTCTCTATACGCCCGCAATCCAGCGCTCGATCGGCGCCACGGAGGCGCAATATCTGTTCGCTCGCCATGTCTTCGACGAGCTGGGCTATCGCCGCTACGAATGGAAATGCAACGCGCTGAACGCGCCGTCGCGG
>JBEKZS010000169.1:0-8705 GCA_049509635.1 Roseiarcus sp. | reverse complement strand
AGACCCTGACTTCGCGGCTGATCGATCGCCCGATCCGCCCGCTGTTCCCCGACGGGTTTCGCTGCGAGACGCAGATCATCGTCACGGTGCTCAGCCATGACCTCGAGACCGATCCGGACATTCTGGCGCTGATCGCCGCCTCGGCCGCGCTCACGCTGTCGGGGGTTCCGTTCATGGGGCCGATCGGCGCGGCGCGCGTCGGCTATGTCAAGGGCGAGATCAAGGTCAATCCGACCATCGACGAACTCAAGGAATCCGAGCTCGATCTGGTCGTCGCCGGGACCGGCGAAGCGGTGCTGATGGTCGAGTCGGAAGCCAGGGAATTGTCCGAAGAGGTGATGCTCGGCGCCGTCATGGCCGGCCACAAGTCGTTCCAGCCGGTGATCGAGGCGATCATCCGGCTCGCCGAGCGCGCCGCCAAGGAGCCGCGCGACCTGTCGACGATCGACAAGTCCGCGGTCGAGAAGGCGGTGCTCGAGATCGGCGAAGCTGATCTTCGCGCCGCCTATGCGATCACCAACAAGCAGCAGCGCTACGCGGCGGTCGACGCCGTCAAGGCGAAGGTGTTTTCCTCGCTGCTTCCGGAGGGGCGCGAGCCGAAATTCCACGCCGATCTGGTCGCCGAGGCGTTCCACGACGCCCAGGCCAAAGTCGTGCGGTGGAACATCCTCGACCACAAGCGCCGCATCGACGGCCGCGATCTGACGACGGTGCGCCCGATCGTGGCGCAGGTCGGCGTGCTGCCGCGCACCCATGGCTCGGCCCTGTTCACCCGCGGCGAGACGCAGGCGCTGGTCGTGGCCACGCTCGGCACGGGCGAGGACGAGCAGTTCATCGACAGCCTCGAGGGAACCTACAAGGAGCGCTTCATGCTCCACTACAATTTCCCTCCCTATTCGGTCGGCGAGACGGGCCGCATGGGCGCGCCGGGCCGGCGCGAGATCGGTCACGGCAAGCTCGCCTGGCGCGCGATCCGGCCGATGCTGCCGACCGCGGCCGAATTCCCCTACACGATCCGCATCGTCTCGGAGATCACGGAATCGAACGGCTCGTCGTCGATGGCGACCGTGTGCGGCTCCTCGCTCGCCCTGATGGACGCGGGCGTGCCGCTCAAGCGGCCGACCGCCGGAATCGCGATGGGACTGATCCTCGAGGACAAGCGCTTCGCCGTGCTCTCCGACATTCTGGGCGACGAGGATCACCTCGGCGACATGGATTTCAAGGTCGCCGGCACGACCGAGGGCGTCACCTCGCTGCAGATGGACATCAAGATCGCCGGCATCACCGAGGAGATCATGAAGGTCGCGCTCGGCCAGGCCAAGGACGGCCGACTGCACATCCTCGGCGAGATGAGCAAGGCGCTGACCGGCGCGCGCGCCGAACTCGGCGAATTCGCCCCTCGCATCGAGACGATGAAGATCCCGACCGACAAGATCCGGGAGGTGATCGGCACCGGCGGCAAGGTCATCCGCGAAATCGTCGAGAAGACCGGCGCCAAGATCAACATCGAGGACGACGGCACGGTCAAGATCGCCTCGGCCGACGGCGCCAAGATCAAGGCCGCGATCAACTGGATCAAGTCGATCGCCTCCGACCCGGAGATCGGCCTCATCTATGACGGCACGGTCGTCAAGACCGTCGAATTCGGCGCGTTCGTCAACTTCTTCGGCGCCAAGGACGGCCTCGTCCACATTTCGCAATTGTCCAAGGGGCGGGTCGCCAAGACCACCGACGTCGTCAAGGAGGGCGACAAGGTCAAGGTGAAGCTGCTCGGCTTCGACGATCGCGGCAAGGTTCGCCTGTCGATGCGGGTCGTCGACCAGCAGACCGGCGCCGATCTGGAAAAGCAGCAGGCGGCCGAAGAGACCAGCCCGGCCGATTGAGCGCCGGCCTCCGGCCTGGCTTGGCTCCAGCGACGGCGCGCCGCCGGCCGCGGGGCGCGTCGCCATGCCTCCGGCGCGCCCTCCTCGCCATCCCGTAAAGTCGATGCGACCCGGAACCGGGCCGCTCGCCCGGCGATTAGGATTCCATCAACCTTAAAGCCACGGGATGGCCAGGATCAGGATTTATTAAGCGCTCCGCAAGCGCCGCCGGCTATCTGATCGGACGGCGGGTGGGCGAAAAAAAGAAAATGGTAGCGATATGCAAGTCAGTGAGACGAATGAACTCGAAGGCGGCCGCGGCCATTACTCGATCGGCCGCATCACCGCGGCCTCCGGCTGGCGCGGCGCGGAAGCCCCCGGCGAGGCCGACCGCCTGGCGGCGGTCCGGGCGCTGATCAAGGCCGCCGAGGATTACGAAGCCGACGCGATCATCGGCCTGGATTTCGAAATCGATGCGATCAAGCGCGCCGACATCGACGGCGCCCTGCTGCGGCGCGTCGCCGCGAGCGGCATTGCGGTCAAGTTCGCCCAGGCGGCCTGACGTTCCATCTTGCGACATTCTGCCGGCCGCCGCTATCCTTGCGGCGGCCGGGCGGTCCAGATCGAAGCGCCGCCTCGGCGGCATCGGAGGACCGGGCTATGGCCAGGAAAGCGGCGAAGCGCGGCGCTGGGCGCCGCAAGGTCACGGCGCTCGACCTGGAGGAGGCCGCGCAGTCCCCCGCGGTCGCCGCCTATTTCGACAAATGCCGCGCCAAGCTCGGCTTCGTCCCCAATGTGCTGACCGCCTATGGCCACGACATGGCCAAGCTCGAAGCCTTCATCGCCTTCCATGACGGGCTGATGCTGGCGCCGTCGGGCCTGTCGCGGCTCGAGCGCGAGATGATCGCGGTCGCCGTCTCCTCCCACAACCATTGCTTCTATTGCCTGACCGCGCATGGCGCGGCGGTGCGCCGGCTGTCGGGCGTGCCCGCGCTCGGCGAAGCGGTCGCGATGAACTGGCGCGCCGCCGGCCTGCCGCCGCGCCAGACGGCGATGCTCGCCTTCGCCGAGAAGGTCACGCTCGACAGCGCGCGGATCGCCGAAAGCGATCGCCAGGGACTGCGCGAGGCGGGCTTTTCCGATAGCGAAATCTGGGACATAGCCGCGGTCGCGGCGTTCTTTGCGATGTCCAACCGGATGGCGTCCGCGGTCGACATGCGGCCGAACGACGAATATCACACGCAGGCTCGGTAGATTGGCCGCGATCGGGCCGCCGGTCAGCCGCCGTTCAGCTTGCGCGCGACCTCTTCGGGCAGCGGGCGCGACCTCAGCTGGCCGGTCTGCGGGTCGCGGACCGTCCAGACCCGCTTCTCATGGCCCTCGACCGCCAGTTCGCCGGCGTTGAACAGCTTGTGGTCGATCTCGAAGCTCGACCGCCCGACCGCGCTGACCCGGGAGACGATCTCGATCCGGTCGCCGTAGCGGGCCGGACGGGTGAAATTGGCCCGCGTGTCGACCAGCGGTATGCCGGCGACGCCATAGGCGGTCCGCATGTCGACCTCGCCGAGGTCGAGCGCGGCCTGGACCAGCAGCGCGGTCGACCAGTCGAAGAACTCGAAGAACCGCGGATTGAACACGATGCCGGCGGGGTCGCAGTGACCCCACTCGATGGTCAGATTGCGGGTGAACGCGAATCCCATATCAGCCTGTCCCTGAGCCGTCAGCGCGCCGCGGCGCCGTTCTCGATCAGCATCGCAATGCCCTGGCCGCCGCCGATGCACGCCGAGGCGATTCCATAGCGCAGGCCGCGCCGCGCCAGTTCGCGCGCGAGCGTCAGCGTCAGCCGGACGCCCGTGGCGCCGAGCGGGTGGCCGATCGCGATCGCCCCGCCGTTGACATTCAACTTGTCCTCGTCGAGGCCGAGCTCGCGCACGCAGGCGAGCGCCTGCGCGCCGAACGCCTCGTTGATCTCGATGCGGTCGATCTGGCCGAGCGCGAGGCCGGTGCGCTCGAGCAGCGCGCGGATCGCCGGCGCCGGGCCGATGCCCATGATTTCGGGCGGGCAGCCGACCGCGACCGCGCCGATCAGCCGCGCGAGCGGCGTCCGGCCGGCGCGCCGCAGCCAGCCGCCGCTGACGACGACCGCGCCCGCCGCGCCGTCGACCACCGCCGAACTGTTGCCGCCGGTCTGGACGCCGCCGAAGGCGGGCCGGATTCGTGCGAGGGTCGCCATGTCGGTGGCGCGCGGATGGCCGTCCTGGGTCACCGCCTCGATCTTGCGGTCGAGCCGGATCGCCCGATCCTTGCGTCCCGGGGATGAAAAAACCTCGGCGACGACGGCGACGATCTCGTCGTCGAAGAAGCCTTCCGCCCGCGCCTTCAGCGCGCGGGCGAACGACCGCTCGGCGAAGCCGTCGACCTCGGCGCGGGTGATCGCGTAGCGGCTCGCCAGATTCTCCGCGGTTCCGCCCATCGTCGTGTCGCAGGACGGGTCGAGCAGCGCCTCCCACAGGAAATCCTTGAACTCGACCTGGCCCATCCGGAAGCCGCTGCGATGGGTGTAGGCGGCGACCGGGTTGCGGCTCATCGATTCCGCGCCGACGCACAGCACGGCGTCGATCCCCTTGTGGGCGACCGCGTCGCAGGCCTGCGACAGGACCTCGACGCCGGTGCCGCAGATGCGCTGGACGAGATGGGCGGGGACCTGCTCGGGCACGCCGGCGTAGAGCCCGACGTGGCGCGGCAGCATGTAGGCGTCGAAACTGGCCTGGGCCATCGAGCCGGCGATCACGGTCCCGATCTCGGCCGGATCGACGCCGGTCCGGGCGAGCGCGGCCCTGGCCGCCTTGATGCCCAGATCGATCGGCGAGACGGCCGCGAGGGCGCCGTTGAGATCGGTGAACGGCGTGCGCGCGCCGCCGAGCAGATGGGCGTCGTCCCAGCCCGAGAACACGCCGGGATGGTCGCGTCCCATGGTCAGGCCTCCTCCAGGGCGATCACCCGCGCGCCATAGGGCCGGACATAGAGCGCCTCGACGAGCTCGGCGCGATGGCTCAGCACCGCCCGCTGGTTGATCGAACCCTTGTCGGTGATCTCGCCGCGGTCGAGCGAGGGCGGCGCCTCCAGCAGCACGAGCCGGGCGACCCGCATCGACGAACCGGTCGCGGCGGCGGCCATGCTGCGCAGCAGCCCGCGCATCGCCTCGCGCACCCGCGGGTCGGCGAGCACGGTCGGGGGATCGGCGGAGGCGGGCAGTCCCGGCGCCAGCGCGCGGCAGGCGTCGAGATCGGGGAAGGCGAGCGCGGCGATGTCGTCGCGGTTGATCCCCGCGATCGCCGCGTCCTGGATGTAGGGCGCGAAATGGGCGATGATCCTGGCCCGCAGCGGCCCGACGCTGACCCAGGTGCCGGTCGAGAGCTTGAAATCCTCGGTGATCCGGCCGTCGAACCGGAAGCCCTTGGCCGGATCGGCCTCGTCGACCCATTTCAGCGCGTCGCCGAGCCGATAATAGCCCTCCTCGTCATAGGCCTTGGCGTTCGCCTCGGGATCGCGCCAGTAGCCCGGCGTGATCGCCGGCCCGCGCAGCCGCGCCTCGAGCTTGCCGTCGACCGGGGCGAGCTTCAATTCGACGCCCGGGACCGGCAGGCCGACATGGCCCGAGCGGCAATGCTCGGGCGCGCAGGCGAGCGCGAACGGGCCGGTCTCGGTGGCGCCGAGCCCGGTCAGCATCGGCACCCGGGCGCCGAGCGTCTCGACCGCGACCGCGTCCATCTCGTCCCAGACGTGCTGGGCGAGCGCGGCGCCCGAGAAGAAGTTCATGTGCAGCCGCGAGAAGAACGTCCCGCGCAGCGCCGGGTCGGCGCGCAGGAACGGCACGAGCTCCTCGAAGCCCTTGGGCACGTTGAAATAGACGGTCGGCGCGATCTCGCGCAGGTTGCGCACCGTCGCCGCGATTCCCCTGGCGGTCGGCCGCCCCTCGTCGATGTAGAGCGAGCCGCCGTTGTAGATGACCATGCCGAAATTGTGATTGCCGCCGAACGTGTGGTTCCACGGCAGCCAGTCGACGAGGACGGGCGGCTCGTCGCGCATGAAGCGGAAGTAGTTGGTGATCATCTCCAGATTGGCGGTCCACATCGCATGGGTGTTGATGACGCCCTTGGGCAGCGCCGTCGAGCCCGAGGTGAACAGGATCTTGGCGACCGAATCGGGCCGGATCGCCGCATGCGCCCTGGCGAGCGCCGCTTCGTCGATCGGGTGCGCCAGCAGCTGCGCCAGATCGGTCGCGGCGCGCCCCGGCGGCGGGTTGCGCGCGACCACGATTTCGGCGTCGGCGGGCGCGACCGCGGCGATCGCCTCGGCGAACGGGGCGCCGTCGCTGGCGAACACGAGGCCCGGCGTCAGCCGCGCGGCGATATGGGCGAGCCGGCTGAAATCGCGGGTCGCGGTCGAATAGGCCGGCGAGATCGGCGCATAGGGCAGGCCGACATGGAGGCAGCCGAGCGCGAGCAGCGCATGGTCGACGTCGTTGCCCGACAGGATCATCAGCGGGCGTTCGGGCGAGACGCCGCGCGCCAGCAGCGCGCTGCCGATCGCCTTGGCGGCGTGGAACGCCTCGGCATAGCCGACCCGCCGGAAGTCGCTCCCCGACACCCGCTCGGCGATGAACACCCGGTCGGGCGTCGCGCGCGCGAAGCGGGCCAGCCGGCTGGTCAATCTGACGGGATGGCGCCCGAGCCGCTGGGTCGGCCTGACCAGGATCGCGCCGTCGGCGCGCCGCTCGACGGTGACCGAATTGGGCGCCGTCTTCAGCTTGCGCAGCGGCGCGGGGCCGGGCTCGATCACATCGAGCGCAAGGTCGTCGCTCCGCCGCATCAAATCGCTCCACAACTCGAGAGATCTGCCAACCCGGCCGTTCACGATCGCGGCGCCACCTTGTCCGCGCGCTTTTCGAGAAAAGCGCGCAGCCGCGCCTTCGCCTCGGCATCGTCCTGGGCGATCGCCGACATCAGCGCCTCGAGCAGGAAGCCCGCCGCCCGATCGCCCTCGGCGATCCGCGGCAGCGCCTGGATCAGCGCGAAATTGGTGCGCCCGGCATTGCCGGCGATCTTGCGCGCGAGCGCCTTGGCCTTGGCGAGCCCCTCGCCGGCGGGAACCACATAATGCGACAGGCCGAAGCCGTAGCCTTCCTCGGCGCCGTAGACGCGGCCGGTCAGCATCATCTCCATCATCCGGGACACGCCGATCAGCCGCGGAAGCCGCACCGAGCCGCCGCCGCCGACGAAAATGCCGCGCTGACCCTCGGGCAGCGCATAATAGGCCGAGTCCTCGGCGACCCGGACATGGGCCGCGCAGGCGAGCTCCAGCCCGCCGCCGACCACCGCGCCATGCACGCAGGCGACCACCGGCACCCGGCCGAACTCGATCGCCTCGAACGCGCGATGCCAAAGCCTGGAATGCTCGACCGCGGCGGGCAGATCGACCTCGACGAGTTCGGAAAGGTCGAGCCCGGCGGAGAAATGCTCGCCCGCCCCATGCAGCACCGCCGCCCCGACGCTGCCGGGCAGCGAGCGGAACGCCGCCTCCAGCCCGAGGATCGCCTTATCGTTGAGCGCATTGCGCTTGGCCGGCCGATCGAGCCGGACCACCGCGATCGCGCCCTCGATCTCGGTGGCGACGACCGCATTCTCGGGGTGCGCGAGGCCGGCCGGCATGAGCGGGCTCCAGAATGGTTCTGCGGTATAACGAATGGCGGACCGATGTCAAACCCGCGGCGCCAGCCCCTCGTCCGGCGCTTCGCGCCACCTTCTCCCGCAAGGAGAGAAGGGGGTCGGCGGGAGGAGTGGTTCGGCGCCGCCGCCCCCTTCCTTCTCCCCTTGCGGGAGAAGGTGGCCGGCGCAGCCGGTCGGATGAGGGGTTCGGCGCCCCCATCCCCCCGATTCCACCAGCCTCTCCCACGGCCCGGGTCCCGGAGCCGTGGAAACCTTTGGAAATTTCAATCTCCGGGTCTCGAGCGAATTCATGGGTCTGCGAGCAAAAGGAAGCGCCGCGGCGACTCCCGAGCCTGCCCTTGCCCTCGAGGCGCGCGCGGGGCCGCGTCGGCGGCGGCGATGGAGCAAGGCCGAATGGCGCCGCCGGGCCGATCGCCGAAATCGACCCGCCACCCTCCGCGTCGCCCGGGCCCGAGAGCCGGGGAAATTTTTGGAAGCTTTTGGAAGCTCCCGGAAATCTTTTTATTTCCCGGTCTCATGGCATATGCTTTTATATTTCAGCGGCTTGCGAGAGGCCGGAAGCTTTTCTGCCCCCGCGGCGCCCGCGCTCTCCGGGCGCTCGAAGCCCCCCGAGGGGTCGCGATGCGACAAGACCAATCGCATCACCAACAAGCCAAAGTCGGCCTCCGCGAGGATCGCCCCGGAGCGGCTTGTCGCCGTCGACGGAGGGCGCGCCTTGCGAGCGACGCGCTGCAGGAGTCCTGGGCGGTTCGCGGCGCAGCGGTGACTCTCCCTCGGTTGCTCCGGCTCGGACCGGCCGTTGATCGACACGATCATCCTGGACCGGCGAAGCGCTGGAGTCAAGAAAAATTCTGTAAAAGAGAAAACCGGGCGGGGTGGGGCGCGCTGCGCGCGTCCCAACCGGCAGGCGTCCGCGCTGCCAGGGCCGGGCGCACGCGTCAAGGTCAAGCCGGCTACGCCGGTCGCTTCGCGCCAAGAGGCGCTTCGCGAACCTTGACCCGCGCGCCCGGTCCTGGCCCGTTGCAACCGTGACCTTTTGGTGTGTAGCGCGGCCGATCTCGGCCGCGCAGCACAGCAAAAGGTCACGGTCGCCATCTTGCCGCGCCGACGGCGC
>JBEKZS010000168.1:0-14949 GCA_049509635.1 Roseiarcus sp. | reverse complement strand
GTCGAGCCCGGCTTCGGAGAGCCCCGACAGCCCGATCACCGCCGAATTCGACTGGCGCCAGGAGGGCGAACAGAGCTGGAACATCGACATCGAGATTGCGGAGGGGACCGCGCTGCGGCTGACCGACGGCGGCTCGAGGCTGTTGGTCGGCGGCGCGGTCGCGGTCGAGGCGCCGATGGCCGAATACGAGGGCATCTACAGCCGCTTCGCCCATCTGCTCGACGAGGGCCGCAGCGCGATGGATGTCGCGCCGTTCCAGCTCGTCGCCGACGCGTTCCTGGTCGGCCGGCGCTCGACGACTGCGCCGTTCCTCTGGTAGGCGGGCGCGCTCAGCCCTTGGCGAGCGCGTCGCGGATCTCGGTGAGCAGGACGACCTCAGGGCTCGGCGGCGCCGCCGCGGGGGCGGCTGGCGGCGGCTTGCGCAGCCTGTTCAGCGCCTTGACGAGCAGGAACAGGACGAAGCCGACGATGAGGAAATTGACGGCGACCGTGATGAAATCGCCGTAGGCGAAAACCGGTCCCTGCTTGCGCGCGTCGGTGAGGTTGGTCGCCGTCACGGCACGGGACAGCCCGAAGAAATAATTCGAGAAATCAGCGCCGCCGAGCGCGCCGACGACCGGCATGACGATGTCGTTGACGAGGGAATCGACGATCTTGCCGAACGCGCCGCCGACGATCACGCCGATCGCGAGATCGACGACATTGCCCCGCAGTGCGAAAGCCTTGAATTCCTCAAGCATGACAAACGGCTCCCCTCGCCGCCGTCTCGAACCTCGCGGTCGGCGGCCGCACCGGACCGACCCGATTCTAAGCCGGCGGCGCGCCAATGGAAAGGCGCGGCGCCGGCGCGCCCCGGCCCACCCGCAAACGCGCGCCGCGCCCGAGAGTCGGCGCCGGCGAGGCTTGCCGCCCGGGCGGAAAGCACTAAATCTCGAGGAATGATCGACTTGCCCTCCCTGTCGGGATCCCGGATTGTTTTGCGGCGGCCCGAACCGAGGGACGCAGGGGCGAGGCTCGCGCTCGGCAACGATCCGGGAATCATGCGGATGCTCGGCGCTGATCCCCGCGATCTGCCGGAGATGAACGAGATCGCCGCGCAGCGCTGGCTCGACGCGCTGCTCGTCCATCCCTTCGCGTGGGCGATCGAGCACGACGGCAGGCTGCTCGGCGAGATCCGCCTCGACGCGCTCGACCGCCACGACGGGCGCGCACAACTGGCGATCGGTTTCTACGACCCCGCTCGGCTCGGCATGGGGCTCGGCCGCGAGGCGATCCGCCTCGTGGCCCGCCACGCCTTCGGCGTCCTAGGCCTCCACCGGATCGGTCTGCGCGTCGTCGCCTACAACACCCGCGCGATCCGCTGCTATCGCGCCTGCGGCTTCGTCGTCGAAGGTCGCGAGCGCGAAGCCGCCTACGTCGCCGGCGAGCGCCACGACGATGTCGTCATGGGCCTGCTCGCGCATGAGTTCCCCCGGTGAGCGGCGGCGGTCAGATCACGTTGCGCTCGAGCAGCCGCCGGCCCGCCGCGATCCGTTCGTAGCCGAAATCGCCGAGGTCGAGGCTCGCATAGCGGCCCTCGACGACGAGCTCGGCGAGGCCGCGTCCGACCGCCGGCGACTGCTGCATGCCGTGGCCGGAGAATCCGGCGGCCAGATAGGCGTTGTCGAGGCCGGGCGCGCGCCCGACGATCGCGTTGTGATCGAACGTGTTGAGGTCGTAATGGCCCGCCCAGGCGCGGCCGGGCCGGATCGCCTCGAAGGCGGGAATCCGCGCGGCGAGGGCGGGCCAGATGAGGTCCTCGAACTGGCTCCAGACGACCTCGAAATCCTCGCTGTCGGGATCGTCCGACTCGGGCGGCGAAATGCCGCACAGATAGGAATCCCCTTCGCTGCGCACGTAGGCGCCGGCGACGTCGACGATCAGCGGGCAACGGGCGATCCGCTCCCGCGCCGCGAACTGGAAGACGCAGCGCTTGCGGGGATGGACCGGGATCGAAAAGCCCATCGACTCGGCGAGCCGCGCGGCGCCCAGGGCCCCCGCCGCGTCGATGAAAGCGCCGCAGGCGATGCGCGCGCCATCCGCGAGCCGGACCGCCGCTACGCGCTCGCCCGCGCGCTCGACGCCGACGACTTCGGCCTCGAGATAGGCGGCGCCGAGCGCGCGCGCCTTGCGCCGGAACGCCTGCATGAGGCTGTAGCCGTCGAACCAGCCCTCGCCCGACCGGCCCCAGGCGGCGGCGGCGATCCCTTCCCGATTAATGAAGGGAAAGCGGGCGGCCAATGCGTCGGGGTCGAGCAGGACGACGTCGGCGCCTTCCCGGATCTGCGCGGCGTGATTGGCCGCCAGGATCGGCGCGCCCGCAGCGCCGGCGAGATAGAGATAGCCGTTCTCGACCAGCGGCAGATCGGGGCGCTCGCCGTCGACGGCGAGGATTTCGGGCGCGCGGCGCAGGAAGGAGACGCCGTAGAGGCCGGCGCGGATGTTGATCGGGCTGGAAAACTGCTGGCGGATCGAACTGAGCGACAACGAGCTGGCGGCCCTGCGGTAGGTCATGTCCCTGTCGATGACGAGGATGCGGCCGGCGAAGGCGGGATGCGCGGCGAGGTGATAGGCGATCGACGAGCCCATCACGGCGCCGCCGGCGATCACGACTTCGTAGGATTCGCGCATGCGTTCGCCTTCCCTCGCCTGCGACCGGCGGCTGCGGATCTTATCCGGCCCGCCATGGCGTGGCCACACCGAGCCGCGCAGGGCGCCGCGCGGCGGGACGGCCGCCGGCGGCGTTCCGGGGATCGGCGTTCGGGCTGCCGGAGCCCGCGCCCCGGAACGGCCGTCGCTCTCCGATCGTTCGGGACGGCGCGCGAGCACGCGCTTGATCGCGCGCCGCCTTTTCCCTAGAAGGCTGCCACCGCGCCGGCGCGGTCCGGACCCGCCCGGCCGGAATCCGGGAGCGACGGAAACCGCCGGCCAAGGAGCTGCCATGCGCGTCTATTACGATCGTGATGCCGATCTCAATCTCATCAAGGGCAAGAAAGTCGCGGTCGTCGGCTATGGCAGCCAGGGTCATGCGCACGTGCTCAACATGCGCGACAGCGGGGTCAAGGAGATCGTGGTCGCGCTGCGGCCTGGCTCGACGTCGGCCGGCAAGGCCGAAGCCGAACGCGTGCGGGTGCTCGACGTCGTCGCCGCCGCCAAATGGGCCGACATCGTCATGATGTTGACCCCGGACGAATTGCAGGGGGAAATCTATCGCGGCGAACTCGCCCCGCACATGAAGCAGGGCGCCGCGCTGATGTTCGCCCATGGGCTCAACGTCCATTTCAATCTGATCGAGCCGCGCGCCGATCTCGACGTGCTGATGGTCGCGCCCAAGGGGCCCGGCCATACCGTGCGCTCCGAATATGCGCGCGGCGGCGGCGTGCCCTGTCTGATCGCGATTCACCAGGACGCGAGCGGCAACGCCCACGATCTCGGCCTGTCCTATGCGAGCGCGATCGGCGGCGGCCGCGCGGGCGTCATCGAGACGAGTTTTCGCGAGGAATGCGAAACCGATCTGTTCGGCGAGCAGGTGGTGCTGTGCGGCGGCCTCGTCGAATTGATCCGCAGCGGCTTCGAGACGCTGGTCGAGGCGGGCTACGCGCCCGAAATGGCCTATTTCGAATGCCTGCACGAGGTGAAGCTGATCGTCGACCTGATCTACGAAGGCGGCATCGCCAACATGAACTATTCGATTTCCAACACCGCCGAATATGGCGAATACGTCACCGGCCCGCGGATCATCACCGCCGAGACGAAGGCCGAGATGAAGCGGGTGCTGGCCGACATCCAGTCCGGCAAGTTCACCCGCGACTGGATGCTCGAGAACAAGGTCAACCAGACCTCGTTCAAGGCGACGCGCGCCCGCCACAACGCCCACCAGATCGAGGCCGTCGGCGAGAAGCTGCGCGCGATGATGCCCTGGATCGGCAAGAACAAACTGGTCGACAAGGCGCGCAACTGAGGACGCCGAGCCCGTCCAAGCGAGACTGGACAGGGCGCCGCGCCTTTGCTACATCCCCGCTCCCGCGGCGGCCGCCGGCCGCCGCGTTTCGATGGGCGCATAGCTCAGTTGGTAGAGCAGCTGACTCTTAATCAGCGGGTCCAAGGTTCGAGCCCTTGTGCGCCCACCATCGAAATCAATAACTTACGACTAGTTGCGTGTCGGCGTTCTCAGTCTGGAAAATTTTGCGGACCCCATGCGGACGCGACAGGCTAGGAATGGATTCTAAGTTAGGCAAGAATTGCGAATTCCGACGCAATCCGTCGACCAGCCGCGCGTTGCGCGCCAACCCGAACACGAAGTCGACCCTGTTCTGCTGGCGCCAGGCCATCAGGCTTTCGCGCGCGAAGCCGGAGTCGGCGCGCAGCAGAATGCGAACCCTCGGCCAGCGGGCGCGGATTTGCGCGACGATGCGCGCAATCTCTTCAGCCGAGCCGGCGCTGGCGTCGATGTTGGCGGGCCGAAGCTTGGCCGCCAGCAGATGCCGGCCGCAGAAGACGTAGAGCGGCAGGTAGCAATAGCCATCGTCGTAGCCGTGGAAGAAGCGCCCCTCCCCGGCGAATGAAGGCATTCGCCTGAGCCGGCCGTGCAGCGGGTCGTCGGTCGCGTCGAGGTCGAGGACGACCTGTCTGGGCGCCCGCGCGTGCGCCTCGAGGAACAGGCCCGATGCCCTACCCCCGTTTGAGATATCCGGGCTAGCGATCCCAATTATTTACGACCAGTGTAGGTGGTATCGACGTCGGGTGCGATCTTCGACCCGCGCGGAGACACGATCGATGGCCGCCTGACGACCTCGGCTTCGGCTACGGATGGGTTGGGTCTAAATTACATAATTTGACATGGCGCATTTATTAGTTTAGCAAACAGCCATGGCCGACGATCTTCTCACCCTCGCCGAACTCGCCGAACGCTCCGGCGTCGAAATCCGCACGCTGCGGAGCTGGATGGCGCAGGGCGTGGTGCCCGGCGCCGAGAACGTCGGCCGGAGCGCGCTACGCGCCCGAAGCCCTCCTCCGCGCCCTCGCCGCGCGCGCCATGCGCGAAATCTACGGCATGACCCTCGCCGAAATCCGGCAGGATCTGCTCACCGCCGATGCGGCGCGCGTCGAAAGCTATGCTGCGATGGCGTCGCCGCCGGCCGAGCGGCCCAACACCGTCGCCGACGCTTCGCCACCCGACGGCACGAGCGCTGCGGACTATCTTCGAGACCTGCGCAAGAGCGGCGCTTTCGGCGACAAGGCGGCTGACGCGCCTTCTTCCCGGCACGCCGGCCGCGCCGCCCTTGCCCGCGCCCGCCGGGTCCAGCCTCGCCCGGCTCGTCGAGGCGCTGGAGCGCCTGGCCGGACCGCGCCCGTCCCGCCGGAAGGCGCGCGGCGACGTCCGCGTTCACATCCCCATCACGCCTGACCTCGAACTGACCATTCGCGGCGACCACTCGCCCGAAGAGATCGCCCGCGTCGAGCAGATCGCCGATCTGCTGCGCATCCTGTTGACTGGAGGAGCCGACCATGAATGAGCGCCTGAACCTGACCGTCGCCATCGACCGCGCCCTCGCCTGGGCCGAGGGCGATTCCGTCCGATACGTGGTCGCGAGCCTCGCCGGGACGGCGTCTGCGGATGCCGCCAAGTCCCCCGCGCCCGCCATCAACCTCGCCCTCGTGATCGACGCCTCCGGCTCGATGGCCGGCGACAAACTGGAGAACGCCAAGGCCGCCG
Source organism: Roseiarcus sp. (assembly GCA_049509635.1). Lineage (GTDB taxonomy): Bacteria > Pseudomonadota > Alphaproteobacteria > Rhizobiales > Beijerinckiaceae > Roseiarcus. The sequence goes on along the minus strand of JBEKZS010000168.1, from coordinate 9,194 downwards.
CCCTCGGCGTCGCCGAGCGCCTCGGGCCGGCGGACAAGCTTTCCGTCGTGAGCTTCGCCGACGACGTCGTCGTGCACGTCGAGGCCCAAACGCCGTCCGGAGAGGCCATGACCGGCATCCGGGCGGCCATCGGCGCGCTGCGCACGCGCGGCAACACCAATCTCAGCGAGGGCTGGCTCACCGGCGCCGAGTGCGTCGCCCGGGCGGCGCGGGAGGGCGCCGTCAATCGCGTGATCCTTCTGTCGGACGGCGCGGCCAACGCGGGGATCATCGACCCGGCAGGACTGGCGGTCCATGCCGCGGAGCTCGCCAAGCGCGGCGTGGCGACAAGCTGCGTCGGCATCGGCGACGGCTATGAGACCGCCGTCCTGCGGGCGATCGCGGAGAGCGGTGGCGGCCGCCTGCACGACGCCGAGGTCGGTTCGGAGATCGTCGACGCGCTGATGGGCGAACTCGGCGAGATCGGCGACCTCGTCGCGCAGGATGTTTCGATCAGCTTGCACGTGCCGGCGACCGCCCGGGCGGAATTCGTCGGGTCGGCGCCGACCCAGGTCGGGGCGGGCTTTCTCTCCGTGAGCGCCGGCGTCCTGCTCGCCGGCCGGCCCCGAAGCTGCGTGTTCCGGGTGACGCTGCCCGCTGGCCGCGTCGGCGATACATTGCTGTTCGGCGTGAGCGCGCGCGGCGCAGCGCCCGGCGGCGCATCGCTGGACATCCGTCCGGCGGAGGCGTCGATCGCCTTCGTCGACGGCGTGCGCAATACGAAACAGCCGCGCGACGAGGCGGCCTCGATGGCCGTCGCGCTCGCCTGGCACGCCGAGATCGTGCGCCGCGCCGCCCAGCTCAACCGCGGGGGCGAGCGGCGTCAGGCCCGGCGCTTCGTCGAACGCGAGTTGCAGTATTTCGAGCGCTATTGCGCGGGCCTGCCGCAGGCCATGCCGCTCGTTCGCGAGATCACGGTGCTCAAACAGAACGTCGACCGCCAATGGGACGAGCGCACACGCAAGGAAATGGAATTAGGCGCCTACCTGAGCGCCGCGAACAAACAAGACTATCGCCCTTCCCGCGCGAACTGGTCGACGCGCCTGAACGACGGCAAATGAAATCTCGCGGCGACGGCGCCGGTCTTCCCCCAACTTCGCAGGTGAACGTGATCAGTACCCGTCAGTCCCATCCCGCTCCCCATCACTCCGGTCGAGGTCGCCCCTGGCCTCGGAAAGATCGGCGTCACCTTCGCGCCGGGCAAGGACGACCCAGACGCCGCCGGCGGCGCCCGGCCGCGCGACCTCGCCGCCGACCCCGATGCCACCGTCGCCTGGCCGGCCCAGACGCGCGTCGCGCTGATCGAGCCGCGATGGCGCTTCTTGTCCGTTTGCGCAGCGCCCTGTTCCCGCGCTCGTCGTCCTGGCCGTCGTCGTTCTTCGGCTCGCTGCGGAAGCTTATCATGAGCCCCGGCGCAACGCGCTCAGGACAACCGCCAGCGTCCTCGGGTCGACCCCGCCCGGAACTCGCGCCAGCGCGCCGGCGGTTTCGATCTCGATCATCCTGCCTGCCGACGACTGCGACGCGGTCCCGCCGACGGCGCGGATGGCCCGGACGCCGCCCGCGGCGATCGTCACCGGGACAAACGGCGGCTCATGCGTCGCCGACGCGTCGACCGATGCCCTTCGACACCTCCGCGTTGCGCGAGCGCGAGACCGTCTTGCGACCATCACGCGGCGTCGACGGACTGCGCCGCGCACGGTCGGTCGACTCCCGAATGATAAGGCGCGCCACGAGTTGAGTCGTCATCGGAATGGGATTCCCTGCGATCGCGCTGACCAGATGATCGGCCGCGAGTCGACTGATTTCCACCGCCGGAACATTCACCGTGGTCAGGGGCGGATCGACCTCTGCGGCGATCTCCACATCGTCGAAACCAACGACCGACAAATCCGTGGGAATGCGAATTCCCAGATTGCGTGCTTCAGCAAGGGCTCCAACGGCCAGGGCGTCGGTCGTGCACAGGATCGCCGTGAGGCGCGGGTTGGCCGCAAGCAGGGTCACGAAAGCGCGCCGTCCGTTGGCGATCGTAGGCAGCGTCACTTCGACAATGCCATTCGGCGCGAGATTAATCGCATGATCGCTCAAGGCCGACAGGATGCCTTCGAGGCGAGCCTGCGATCGGTCATTGGGCAGGGCGGTGTTGGCGACGATCGCAAATCGCTGGTGACCCAACTTTAGAAGGTACTCGGTTATTTCGCGGCTCGCTTGGCTATTGTCGATGCCGATCGCGGGAATGTCCGTGCTGTTGTGTGATGATGAAAGCGCTTTCATTTCCGTACCGCATCGTTGCCTCCCGCGCAACAGGCCGGTCGGTGCGCCCCGATGCGCCATGGGCGATCTCAAGGACGCGCCAGCGAGTAATTTGCGGCGGCTCCGCCCAAGGAATGGCTGGACCCAAGAGGAACTCGCTGACCGGGTCGGGCTCAGCGTTCGCTACGTTGGACAAGTGGAACGCGGACAGCCGTCCATGAGCGTCAGAGTCCTCGGCCGCATCGCCGAACGCCGGAGTCCCAACGAGTCCTGTTTGTCGCTGACACGCCACAGCGCCGGCCCTTGGCGTGCCCGTCCGCCACCTCAGATCAGGGGTCTGCGCGAGGCATTTCCACCGAGCAGAAACTGCGCGAGCTGTTCGAGGCGATTGTCGTCGAGCCCAGGGCAATCATGACTCCTACCCGATTCCTGACCGTGATCCCGTGCCACGTCAGTTCTGATTTTTCAGTCGGATCCGCCCATTCGGATTGCTCGGCGCAGGCCATAGCGGTTGGCGTACGATGGAGGGGCGGAGGACGAAAGGGAAGGCCCAGATCGACCTATCTCATTGCCGACCGCAGACTTCGGACGTGCATCCGGCAGCTGTTCCAGAATCGCCTCCGCTGCGGAAGTATCCCAACCATGCGTCTTCATCATCATTGCGAGCGTACCCAAATTTTGACGGCTCGCTCGCTACGGCGCCTCGTGTGGGCGCGCTCCGCGAGCCGTCGCAAGGTATGGAGAGTCGTGGCGAATTGCGCACTATGGCTGGAGCGGCGATTTCCGCCGCCGGAAAGGTAGCGGTTTCGGTGATTGGTTTCGCCACTTGTGCGCGGCGCCTTCCGGCACCGGATTTTTGTATTTCCTGACGGGACTTCTGGCAACGCAATCATTCTTGCGTGCGACATCCGACCGGCGCCCGCCCACTCGCCGATTCGGAGTCTGCAATGAGGCCAAATCATTGCGGCGTGGTTGCCTGTCGAAGCAGCGGCGCTTAGTCTGCTTGGCGGGTGTCGCCCCGGACACGGGCGTCGGCGGCCGCGGGCGTTAGCGCATGTCCAGACGTCGTTTGATTTCGTCGCTCACCTTGGTCGGAGCAGCCCTTTTCATCCTGTTCCCGCCGACATCGCCGGCGCGAGCGGACGATTGGGCGAATTGCCCGATCCAGACCGGCGGACCGCCGACGGGCCAGCAGGGGCCGAGCTGCTCCCTCACCGATATCGGCAACGCCCTGCAGAACACCTACAACGGCTTCACCAACGGCCAGTGCGCCGCGGCCTGCGCGGATCCGGTCACCTGCGGGCTCGCCGTCTGGGCGACCGTGCTGGTCGGCGGCATGGGCGGCCAGTCCCAGGGCTTCTGCAACGCGGTCAGCGAGGCGAGCAACTGGACCGCCCAGGCTGGCGGCGGCGCGCAGGACGCCCAGAATCTGCTCGGCCAGATCGATCCTTCGCTCGCCGCGCAGCTCGAGTCCTATTTGAACGGCATCGGCAGTGCGGCCGCGGACATCGCCTCGTTCGAGACGCCTTTCACCTGCGCGTGTTCGATCGCGGCTGGCCTCGGCCAGACCTTTTCCGACCTCGGCTCCTGCGTGGAAAGCGCGCTCTGTTCCCTGTCGAACTGGCTCAGCGGCGTGACCGGCGGCTGGATTTCCGCGTGCACGACCAACATCAGCGTCAGTTGGGGCGATTGCAATCAATTGGGCTGCGCGCCGGCCGGCAGCGACGGCTGCCCGATCATCTGCAATTCGGCGAAGACCGTGTGCTTCCAGCCGTGCGGCGAGGTGGTCGGGGCCTGTTCCTGCCCGCCCCCGATGGTGCTCGGCACGGCGGGGCCGGACAATCCCGCCGGCGGCGTCTATCAGACCCTGTCCTGCAATTGCCCGGCGGGAACTCACGCTCCGTCCAACGCGGGCGGCGTGGTCAACGTCTGCATCTGCGACAACACCGGACTGGTCGCCCAGCCGCCGACCAATCCGACCGGCATGTGCCCGCTTCCCCTGACCGGGCTCCCCTGCCCGAGCGGCCAGACCAATTATCAGGGAACCTGCCGTCCGACCTGCGCCGCGGGCCAGGCGCCGCTCGCCAACGGCCTGTGCTGCGCGCCTTCCCAGGCCTCGGCCTGCGGCCAGTGCTGCCCGGCCGGCCAGTCGCCGGATCCGCGCACCGGCGGCTGCGCCAAGGCTTTCACGCCGAGGCCCCTCGCGCCCAATCCGCGCCGCCGGATTTGAGGAGGCGCGCATGACGGGACCGGCCATGACCTTCCGCATCGCCGCCCGGCTTCTTGGCGTCGGCCTGATCCTTGCGCTTGCGGCAGGCGCGTCGGCGCAGGACGCGCGCGGCCTGATGGCCCCGGGCGACGCCGCCGTAACCGGCTTTTCCGGGGCGCCCCTGCCGGTGCAGATCGCGCCAGGCCTCGATCCCGCCGAAAACACCTTCATCGATCTCGACGGCCCGTCGCTGCGCGTGATCGACCTCCAGGATTTGCGCGGCCCGGCGGTGGCGCAACTGGTCCAGACCCAAAAGAATTTCACCGCCAGGGCCGGCCAGATCGGCCAGGTTTTCGGCGTCGCGCTGGACGCCGCCAAGCCGCCCGATATTTTTGTCGCGGCGAGCTCAGCCTATGGCCTGCCGATCGTCGTCGCGGACCCCGACGGCCAGTTGAAACATTTGCGCGGCGGCCGGCAGGGCGCGCGCTTCATGCCCGGCCTGTGGGGGACGCTGGCGCCCGACGGGGGCCCCGGCTCGATCTGGAAGATCGACGGCCGCAGCGGCGCGATTTCGCTGTTCGCCAATGCGACGCTCGAGGGCAGAAGAAACTCCGGCGCGGCGCTCGGCGGCCTCGCCTTCGACCCGCAATCGCGCTCGCTCTACGTCGCCGACCGCGAGACCGGCATGATCCAGCGTTTCGGCCCCGACGGCGCCGACCTCGGCCGCTATGATCATGGCGTGGCCGGACGCGGCGCCCTGGGGCTGAAGCCGGTCGCCTTCGATCCCGCGCGAAAACTCGACGTCGAGAGTCCACAATTCGACAGCGCCGATCCGGCGACCTGGAATTACGCGCCACCGGAGCGGCTGGTCGACGGCCTCGCCGTCGCGGCGGGGCGGCTGTATTACGCGGTCGCCGCCGATCAGCAGATCTGGTCGGTGGGGCTCGGCCCGGACGGCGATTTCCAGGCCGATCCCCGGGTCGAAATCGTGGTTCCGCCCGCGGCCGGACCCACCGAAATCGCCAAGATCGCTTTCGACGAACAGGGCCGAATGTATCTGGCCGAACGAGCTGCGCCGACCGGCGCCTTCGATTTTGAGAAGCTGACGCAGGAGGGGATCGGCCGGGTGCTGCGCTATCAGCGCCTGGACGCGCCGGAGGCGGGCGGGGCGCGCTGGCGGGCGCTGCCGGAGGAATACGCGATCGGCTTCCCGCTCGCCCTGCGCAACGCCAATGGCGGCGTCGCGATTTCCTATCGCTATGACAGCAGGGGGCGGATCGAACGCCAGTCCTGCGGCGGCTTCGTCTGGGCGACCGGCGAGGATTTGCGCTTTTCCACCGATCCCGCCCGGGCGGCGCAGTTGCGCAACTGGGGCGCCGAACACCTCGGGGGTCTGCAGGGCGAGGAAAGCTGGCGGATTCGCCGCGACGACGAGCCGCCATTGCACGCCTATTTCACCGATTACGACGACCGGTTCGACGACATATCTGCGCGCGGCCATTCCGGGGACATCGCGATCGCGCGCGAGTGCGGCCTCGCCGAAAATCTTGGCGCCGATTTCGCCGGCGGCCCGCCGCCGTTCGGGTTTCCGCCCGGCGGCCCCAAAGGACCGCCGAAAAAACCGCCGCCGGCGAAATGCACGCTGATCGGCGCCTGCCCGCCGCCGCCGCCGTCCGGCTGCACGACCCCCAATTGTCCACCGCCCGCCTGTCGGCCCGACGAGCGGCGCGGCGGCGACGGCCAGTGTCAGCCCATATCCTGTCCCGCGCCCAGCGCCCTGGTCGGCGGCAATTGCTGCCAGCCCGGGACAGCAGGCTGTTCGTGGTGTCAAAGCGGCCAGGTTTCAGTCGGGCCGAGCAATTCCTGCTGTCCGGCCGGGCAAGTCTATACCGGCGCCAATGGCGCCAGCGCCTGCTGCGCCGGCCACGTGGTCAACGGCCAGTGCCAGCCGGGAACGCCCAATGTTCCCGGCAATCCGCAATGCCTGCCGGGCCAGACGCCGCCCTGTTGCAGCGCGGGCTATGTCGCCACCGGAAACATCTGCTGTCTCGCCGGTCAGGCGACCGCCAACGGGACTTGCTGTCCGGTCGGCGAAACGCCGGTCGGCGACCTGTGCCAGCCGTTCCATTTCACGCCGCCCGGCCCCGCCTGTTGCGCCGCCGGCCAGACCATGACGATGAACGGCCAGTGCTGCCCCACGACGAACATCACCACCCAGGGAATCTGCTGCCCGATTCCGGTCAATCCACAGGAACCGGGCAGTTGTCCGGCCCAGACCCAGGCCGTCCTCGCCTGCCATCCCGGCTATACGCGCATGCCCGACAAGAGCTGCTGTCTGGCTTCGCATGTGTCGCGCGACGGCAAGACTTGCCAGAAGATTTCCCTGCCGGCGCCGATTGCGCCGCCCGTCGTCCGCAGGCCGTCCGTCGACTGTTCCGCACGAGGGCCGCATTATATCGCCAGTCCCCAAAATCATTCCGCCTGCATCCCATGCCCGCCGGGCACGCTCGCCAACGCCGATGCGACCGTCTGCGTGCGTCCGGCGCCGCAGCGTTTCGTCGACTGCGCCGCGCGCGGCCCGCGCTTCATCAACGATCAGAACAATCCGTCCCTCTGCATCCGCTGCCCGCCAGGCACGGTCGCCAATGCCCACGCGAATCGTTGCGTGCGATTCGCGCCGCCGCCGGGCGGATATGGGCCGCCCGACGATTATGGGCCGCCTCCGGGCGAATACGGGCCGCCCAACAATTATGGCCCGCCGCCGGTCTGGCGCGCGCCGCGCCCCGGCGGATTTCGTCCCGGCCTGTTCCAGCCGGGGGGCGCCGGCTTTGCACCGCGAGCATTCTGACGGATTCGAGCGAAACGGGTGACCCGGAGGGGCGATATGAAAGCCGGAAAATATGCGCTGTCGCTGCTCGCGATCCTTTCGCTCGCGCCTCTGCCGGCGCGGGCGGAGGAGGGGATGTCGCGCGAAAGCATCGAGGCGATCGTCGCCGCCTACATCAAGGCCCATCCCGACGAGATCGGCGCGCTCGTGAAGGACTACGTGGTCCGCCATCCCGAAGTCCTGCGCGAGATCCTCGTCGAATTGAGCCGGCAGAAGGCCGCCTCGCAGAACGATGTCGCAGCGAAGGCGGACGCTCTCGCCGGGGAGCGGGCGCAAAAGATCGCCGCCCATGCCCAGGATCTCTTCAATTCGCCGCGTCAGGTCACGCTCGGCGATCCCGGCGGCGACGTCACCCTGGTCGAGTTCTTCGACTATAATTGCGGCTATTGCCGACGCGCCCTGGCGGATACGGTCATGCTTCTCGGCGCCGACGCGCATGTGCGTCTGGTTCTCAAGGAATTTCCCATTCTCGGGCCGCGCTCGGTCGATGCGGCGCAGGTAGCCGTCGCCGCGCGCATGCAGGATCCCGGGGGCGACCGATATTTCGCCTTCCACCGGCGATTGCTCGGCTCGCGCGAGCCCGTGACGCAGGACGCCGCGCTCGCCGCGGCGCGCGAATCGGGCTTCGACATGGAGCGCCTGCAACGGGCGCCGTCGGCCTCGACGCGCTCGAGGCGCAAATCGCGCTGCTGCGCCAGGTCGGCGCGAAAGCGCAATAGAGTCCGGGACCGGCGTCGACCTCCAAGCAGGGATTCGCGGCTGCGCCAACGCGGCGAGCCTGCCGTCGCAGTCGCCGGCCTGGCGTGCGGCGCGGCGGATCGGCGGGTCGTTCCCTCTCGACGCCTGCCGCCTCGGGCGCGCGCCGGATCGCGGCGCGCGCCGATCCCGCGTCATTCCGCCTCGGCTGTTTCAGGATCGGCCAGCCCTGTCGCCGACAGCAGTCGTCGCGAGCGGAGCGCGGACGTCTGCAAAGCAGAAAATTGAGATAGTTCTTCCCAAATTCCAAATGGTCGGCTATAGTCCCATCATTAGCCCCTCGGCAGGAGCCCGCCAATGTTCGACCCAGCCGTCCCCGCGCCACCGCCCGCCTCGGCGCCATCGAGCGGGGAGTCCGCCCGCATCGCATCACGGAGCGCGCGCTCCGCGGATGGAGCTGCGACCAACGCGTCCGCACGGCCGCCGTCGACAACGCGCGGGCCGCGGCGCGCGGGGAAGCCGGACGGCGGGTCGCCGCAACCCCGCGCGGTTTCAATTTGCCGGCAACCCTCTGATTTCCCTCGATCGGCCGAGAAATGGATCTCCAAATATTTCCACCCCGAAGGGACTTGTCGAGCGATGCGGCTCGGGGCGCCGCCCCGCGCGGGGAAGCCGGACGGCGGCGCGCCGCCGACCCGCAACGCGGTTTCAATTTGGCTGCAACCCTCTGATTTGCCTCGATCGGACGAGAAATGGAGTTCCAAATATTTCCACACCGAATGGACTTGTCGAGCGATGCGGCTCGGGGCGCCGCCCCGCGCGGGGCGCCCGAAGGCGGGGCGCCGCCGACCCCGCGCGGTTTCAATTTGCCTGCAACCCTCTGATTTTCCTCGATCGGGCCGAGAAATGAATTTCCAAATACTTCCACGCCGAAAGGGCTTCGAACGATGCGTCCGGCGGCGATGCTGACTTGGGTCGCACAGGCGCGAGCGGTGGGGCGACGGGCAAGAGGGAAACGGGATGAGCTACCGACTCGAAGGACGCGAACGCCCGACGCCGCGGAGCCACGCCGCCGTCGCGCCGTCGAGTCAGGGCGATTGCTGCGCAATC
>JBEKZS010000167.1:0-8745 GCA_049509635.1 Roseiarcus sp. | reverse complement strand
GCGCTGATCGCGCCGCCTCCGCCGCCGCCGTCATCGCACGCGCAGCCCAGACGAACGGTACGCGTTCGCCTTGAGAAGCGATCCAGCGGGCGTGGCCCCCGGGGTTTGGCGCTGGCGCCGGCGCTCAGACGACCCCCGGCCGGCGTGTCCGCGCTCCGTCCTGCACTTTCACGACCGCTGGATCGCGTCGCTGCGCTCGCGATGACGAGCAGCGTGTGGAACGTGAGCGACCGCACGTCGGGGCGCCGACCGCCGCGCCGGCGAGACGCAGCCGCCCCCGGCGGCGAAGTCGTCCGGTGAAAGCGCCGGAGCGGCAGCGCAGACTCGCCCCGTCGGCCGAACGCGCCTCCCCTCAGCCCGGCGCAGCGGCGAGCGGCCGCGCGGCGCCGGCTGCGCGGCCGGCCGGCCGGAGCGGCGCGGATTTCGGCAGCCATTGCGCGGACTCGCTCGACAGGAAATCGAGCAGCGCCGCGGCCGGCGGCAGCAGATGCCGGTCGCGCCGGTAGACGACGAACCATTGGCGCACCACCGGGAGGCCCTCGACGTCGAGCGCTGCCAGCCGCCCGTCGGCGATTTCGGTCGCCACCGTATGGCCGGAGATGAAAGCGACGCCGAGCCCGGCCATCACCGCCTGCTTGATGGTCTCGTTCGAATCGATCTCCATGCCGATCTTCGGGGCGAAGGCGCGGTCCTCGAAGAATCGCTCCATGATCAGGCGCGTGCCCGACCCGGATTCGCGGAACAGGAACGAATCCTGGGCAAGGCTGCTGAGGGCGAAACGCGGCGCCCGCGCGAGCGGATGATCGGCGGGCGCGACGATGACGTGCGGATGGTCGCCGATCAGGCGCCGTTCGAGGTCGAGGTCGGCGGGCGGGCGGCCGGTGATCGCGCCGTCGAGCGAAAAATCGCGCAGGCCCTGCATGATCTGGGCGCGATTGCCGATGCTGAGCTTCAGGTCGATCCCGGGATGGCGGCGCGCGAACGCCCCGATCGCGGCGGGGACGAAATATTTGGCGGTCGAGACCGCGCCGATCGCGACCCGGCCGCCGGTCGCGCCGCGGATCGTCTCCAGGGTCTCGACGCAGTCGCGCAGCGCCCGCCCGACCCGCTCGTCGAGCGTCAGCAGCGCGCGGCCGGCCTCGGTCGGGGTCATTCCCTCCGATGTGCGCTGGAGCAACGGCATGCCCGCCGATTGCTGGAGGTTGCGCAGCTGGAGCGAGATCGCCGGCTGGGTGACGCCGAGCCTCAGCGCCGCCGCGGTCAGGCTGCCCTCGGCGGCCGCCGCCGACAAGGCGCGCAACTGGCGCAGGGTGAGGGTGCGGAGCAGGACCGACATATAAGTGAAACTTTCGCCGATTGTCAGAAAATGAAATTTCTCCTAATGGTCGCGTTCAGTCAATATGCGCCCGACGCAGCCTCGATCGCCAAACGCGCCTGAAGGGGGGACCATCGATGCTGGAGTCCATCGCGCTCGACCGCTATCTCGGCGAGGCGGCGCATGCGAGCCCGCAGCTGGCGGCCGCGTGCGAGACGATTTGCGCGCTCGCCGACGCCGCCAGGGAGATTTCCGCGGTCGTCGGCCTCGGCGCGCTCGCCGGCGACATGGGCGAGACGGTCGGCGTCAACGCCGACGGCGACGCGCAGAAGGCGCTCGACCTGCGCGCCCAGCAGATTCTCGCCGACGCGCTGCGGCGCGCCCCGGTGGCGGCGATCGCTTCGGAAGAGCTCGAAGACTGGGAGCTCCTCGACGCCGAACGGCCGGTCGCGGTGGCCTTCGATCCGCTCGACGGATCCTCGAGCATCCCCGCCAATCTCGCCATCGGCACGATCTTCTCGATCATCCCGGCCAAGGGCGCCAACGATCCGTTCATCGGCCGCAGCAGCGCGCAGCTCGCCGCCGGATTCTTTCTCTACGGCCCGCAGACGACGCTGGTGCTGACGCTCGGCGCCGGCGTCGACGTGTTCACGCTCGACCGGCGCGACCAGAGCTGGCGGCTGACCCGGGCGCGGGCGATGATCCCGGCGGGAACCCCCGAATTTGCGATCAACGTCTCCAATTATCGCCACTGGGAAGAACCGGTGCGCGTCTACATCGACGATTGCCTGAACGGCTCGGACGGGCCGCGCGAGAAGAATTTCAACATGCGCTGGCTCGGCGCGCTGGTCGCGGAGGCCTCGCGCATCCTGGCGGGCGGCGGCGTCTATCTCTATCCCGCCGACCAGCGCCCCAATTTCCGCGAAGGCCGGCTCCGGCTCGTCTACGAGGCCCATCCGATCGCCTTCATCGTCGAGCAGGCGGGCGGCAAGGCCTCGACCGGGCGCGGGCGCGTGCTCGACCTCGTCGCCTCCAGCCTGCACCAGCGCGCGCCGCTGATCTTCGGTTCGGCCGAGAAGGTCGCGCTGATCGAGCGGCTCCACGCCGCCCCGGGCGGCCGGGCCGAGCAATCGCCGCTGTTCGGCCGCCGCGGCCTGTTCCGCTCCTGAGGAAGCCGATGTCGGTCAGGCACCCCATCATCTCGGTCACCGGCTCCTCGGGCGCCGGCACGACATCGGTCAAGCGGACGTTCGAGAACATTTTCCGGCGCGAGAACGTCAACGCCGTCTACATCGAGGGCGACAGCTTCCATCGCTACGATCGCGAGGAAATGCGCCGGCAGATGGCGCTGGCGGCGCAGGAGGGCAACAAGCATTTCAGCCATTTCTCGCCCGAGACCAATCTGCTCGAGGAGCTCGAGGCGACCTTCCGCACCTACGGCCGGACCGGCAAGGGCGACCTGCGCGTCTACATCCACGACGACGACGACGCGCGCAGGCACGGCGCGCCGCCCGGCGCGTTCACGCCCTGGGCGCCGATGCCGGAGGCCTCCGACGTGCTGTTCTACGAGGGCCTGCACGGCGCGGTCGTGACCGACAAGGTCAATGTCGCCCAATACGCCGACATGAAGATCGGCGTGACCCCGGTGATCAACCTCGAATGGATCCAGAAGCTGCATCGCGACCGCAGCACGCGCGGCTATTCGACCGAGGCGGTGACCGACACAATTCTGCGCCGCATGCCGGACTACATCAACTACATCGTGCCGCAATTCAGCGAGACCGACATCAACTTCCAGCGCGTGCCGACCGTCGACACGTCCAACCCGTTCATCGCCCGCTGGATTCCGACGCCCGACGAATCCATGGTCGTGATCCGGTTCAAGAACCCGCGCGGAATCGACTTCCCCTATCTGCTGTCGATGATCGACGGTTCGTTCATGTCGCGCGCCAATTCGATCGTCATCCACGGCGGCAAGCTCGATCTGGCCATGCAGCTCATCCTCACCCCGATGATCATGCAGCTGATCGAGAAACGTCGACGAGCGTGAGACTCGAGTCCAACGGAAGGAAACAAGCATGAACGCCCCGAGCAAGCCGCAGGACATCAACCAGGCCAGCCAGACCGTACGCGGCAAGGACCGCTACCGGTCCGGGGTCATGGAATATCGCAAGATGGGCTATTGGGAGCCCGATTACGAGCCCAAGGACACCGACGTCGTCGCCTGCTTCCGGATCAGCCCGCAGGACGGCGTCGACGCGATCGAGGCCGCCGCCGCCGTGGCGGGCGAAAGCTCGACCGCGACCTGGACGGTGGTGTGGACCGACCGGCTGACCGCGACCGAGAAATACCGCGCCAAATGCTTTCGCGTCGAGCCGGTCCCGAACGGGCCCGGCCAGTTCTTCTGCTACATCGCCTATGACATCGATCTGTTCGAGCCGGGCTCGATCGCCAACCTCTCCGCCTCGATCATCGGCAACGTGTTCGGGTTCAAGCCGCTGAAGGCGCTGCGGCTCGAGGACATGCGGTTTCCCGTCGCCTATGTGAAGACGTTCCAGGGCCCGGCGACCGGAATCGTCGTCGAGCGCGAGCGGCTCGACAAGTTCGGCCGGCCGCTGCTCGGCGCCACGGTCAAGCCGAAGCTCGGCCTGTCCGGGCGCAACTACGGACGCGTCGTCTACGAGGCGCTGAAGGGCGGGCTCGACTTCACCAAGGACGACGAGAACATCAATTCGCAGCCGTTCATGCACTGGCGCGAGCGGTACCTCTATTGCATGGAGGCGGTCAACCGCGCCCAGGCGGCGACCGGCGAGGTCAAGGGCACCTATCTCAACGTCACCGCCGCGACGATGGAGGACATGTACGAGCGCGCCGAATTCGCCCGCGAGATCGGCTCGTGCATCGTCATGATCGACCTCGTCATCGGCTACACCGCGATCCAGTCGATGGCCAAATGGGCGCGCCGCAACGACATGATCCTCCACCTCCACCGCGCCGGCCACGGCACCTACACGCGCCAGAAGGCGCATGGCGTGTCGTTCCGGGTCATCGCCAAATGGATGCGGCTCGCCGGGGTCGACCACATCCACGCGGGAACCGTGGTCGGCAAGCTCGAGGGCGATCCGAACATGACCCGCGGCTATTACGACATCTGCCGCGAGGACTTCAATCCGATGCGGCTCGAGCACGGCCTGTTCTTCGAGCAGCGCTGGGCCTCGCTCAACAAGGTCATGCCGGTCGCCTCCGGCGGCATCCACGCCGGCCAGATGCACCAGCTCGTCGACCTGCTCGGCGAGGATGTCGTCTTGCAGTTCGGCGGCGGCACGATCGGCCATCCCGCCGGCATCCAGGCCGGCGCCACCGCCAACCGCGTCGCGCTGGAGGCGATCATCTTCGCGCGCAACGAGGGACGCAACCTCATCCAGGAAGGCCCGAAAATCCTGGCGGATGCGGCCAGGTCGTGCCTGCCGCTGCGCCAGGCGCTCGACATCTGGAAGGACGTCACCTTCGACTACGCCTCGACCGACTCGCCCGATTACGTCCCGTCCGTGTCCGTGTCGAACTGAGGAGGCGACCATGCGAATCACCCAAGGCTGCTTTTCCTTCCTGCCCGACCTGACCGACGCGCAGATCCGTACCCAGGTCCAGTACGCGCTCGACAAGGGCTGGGCGATCAACCTCGAATTCACCGACGATCCGCATCCGCGCAACACCTATTGGGACATGTGGGGCCTGCCGATGTTCGACCTGCTCGACGCCGCCGGCGTCATGCAGGAGCTCGGCGAATGCCGCAAGCATTACGGCGACCGCTACATCCGGCTGTCGGCGTTCGACAGCGCGCATGGCTGGGAATCGATTCGCATCTCGTTCCTCGTCAACCGTCCGGCCAACGAGGACGGCTTCCGGCTCGACCGGCAGGAGGGCGCCGGCCGCAATATCCGCTATACGACCCGGCCCTACGCCGCCGACAAGCCGGAGGGTCGCCGCTACCGATAGCCGAGCCCGCCGCGGCGCCGGCCAGGGCGTCGCGGCCGCTTCCCCGGAAGCCGCCGGCGCGACGGACCGCAGGCCGCGCCTCGCCCCCGCCCCCCGGAGCCTCTCATGCCGGAATCGACAGACCACGAACCGCGAATCCGGCTCCGCGACGAGATCGAGGGGGCGGGCATCAACGAGGTGCTCGAACAGCTCGACCGCGAACTCGTCGGCCTCGCGCCGGTCAAGACCCGCATCCGCGAAATCGCCTCGCTGCTGCTGATCGAACGGGTCCGCCGCAAGCTCGGCCTGACCGGCGAGACGCCGACCCTGCACATGTCGTTCACCGGAAATCCCGGCACCGGCAAGACCACCGTCGCCCTGCGGATGGCCGACATCCTCCACAAGCTCGGCTTCGTGCGGCGCGGCCATCTGGTATCGGTCACCCGCGACGACCTCGTCGGCCAGTACATCGGCCATACCGCGCCCAAGACCAAGGAAATCCTCAAGAAGGCGATGGGCGGCGTGCTGTTCATCGACGAGGCCTATTACCTGTACCGGCCCGAGAACGAGCGCGACTACGGGCAGGAATCGATCGAAATCCTGCTGCAGGTGATGGAGACGCAGCGCGACGATCTCGTGGTGATCCTGGCCGGCTACGCCGACCGCATGGACAAGTTCTTCACCAGCAACCCAGGCTTTCGCTCGCGAATCGCCCACCATGTCGACTTCCCCGACTATGGCGAGGGAGAGCTCGCCGACATCGCCGAGATCATGCTGAAAGGCCAGAACTACCAGTTCAGCGACGAGGCGCGCGAGGCGTTCGGCCGCTATATCGCGCTGCGCAAGCGGCAGCCGCTGTTCTCGAACGCGCGCTCGATCCGCAACGCGCTCGACCGCGCGCGGCTGCGCCAGGCCAACCGTCTCGTCGGCGACCTCGATCGCGACCTCACCGCGCGCGACATCATGACGCTGGAGGCCGCCGACATCCTGTCGAGCCGCGTGTTCCTCCGCGCGCCCGGCGCGACCCCGGACTGACGCCGAAGTCCCTGCTTGACATGGATCAAGGACGGCGCCGACGGGCTCCCGCATTGCTGCGGCGGGTCGGCGCGGCGCCCGTTCGCACGCGCCGCCGAGACGGGGGCTGCCATGACGCAGACTTCGGCGCCTGCAAAAGGCATGACTCTTGGCGAGATCGGCCTCGTCATCGTCTTCACGCTGCTCGCCTTCCTGTCGATCTTCATCGCCGCCGAGGCCTATGAGCCGGCGTTCGCGTTCCACGCGACGCTGTTCGCCCTGGCCGGCGCGGCCGCGGCGATCGCGATCGTCAACCGCTACCTCGCCCGGCCGGCGCAGGCTCCGCCGCAGACGATCGCGATCCACCGGGATTGTTCGCCCTCGCCGCGCCTGCTCGCGCTTCACGACGCCGCACTGTTCGCCGCGGCGGTGGCGGGCGCGCCGTGCGGCGCATTCAGGCGATAGGCGCGCGGCCGGATTCGGTTGATCTGGATCAATGCGGGAAGCCGGAGCGTAGCTAGGAGGGAGGCGGCATGGGCGATTCCCGGCGTCGGAATCGTCGCGGATCGCCTGATCGTCAACTGAGGACGCGCGGCGCCGATGGGCGCCGCGATTGGAGAGAGGAAACGCCCGTGCTGAAGGACATGATCGTGCATCTCGACGGCACGCCCGAGGACGAGACGCGGCTCAGCCACGCCGAGTCGGTCGCCGAGACGCGTGGCGTCCGCATCACCGGGCTGTTCACCAACCCGCTGCCGGAATATGTCATGGCCTCCGGCATGGACCCCGCATACTCTTCGATCGCCGGCGTCGCGCAATTGCAGGAGCGGCTCCACGAAGAGGGCGAGGTCATCTGCGAACGACTGAAGACCCGCCTGGCGAGGATCGATCTTCCCGGCGAGGTCCGGAAGATCGAGGCTGGGCCCGGCGACCTGCCGAGGCTCTGCGCTTCGGAGGCGCGCTCAGCCGATCTGTTTCTGGCCACCGGCGGCTGGCCGAACGGGGCCGGGCTCGACTGGAGCGACCTCGTCGAAACGATCATCTTCGAGGCGGGCCGCGCGGTCTATCTGGCGCCGCCAGGCCGGAAGGCCGCGCGCGGCGTGCGCAACGCGCTCGTCGCCTGGCGCGACACCCGCGAATCGGCGCGCGCGATCGCCGAAGCCCTGCCGTTCCTGATTCGCGCCGACGTCACGCGGATCGTGACGATCGACCCGAAGCGCGAGGGCGAGGATCGCGCCGGCCGTGCGACCGACATCGCCGCCCATCTCGATCGTCACGGCGCCAAGGTGGAGATCAGCGCCGTCGACGCCAACGGCGGAACCGTCGCCGGCGTCCTGCTCGACGAGGCGCGGCGGATGAACGCCGACCTCATCGTGATGGGCGCGTATGGCCATTCGCGCTTGCGCGAATGGGTGCTCGGCGGCGTCACCCGCGACATGATCGCGCGCTCGGACACGCCGCTGTTGCTGGCGCACTGACAGCGACCGCCTCACAAAGGCCCTTCCCAAGCCTGGTCCTCCGGGGTTAGATGGCGCAGTGCCGCCTTCCTCGCGAGCGCCGCCTTGCCCACGTAATCGCCGGTCTCGACAGTTCCACCCAGCACGCGCGGTAGCGTCTTCGCGCTACCGCAATCGATGAATCGCGTTCTTCGAGGTGGCGGTTTGAGACCGGCATGGCCGCGCCGCAGAGCCGCCGCGCTCCGCATCCATCCCCTGCGCCACCCCGTCCGCCGCCACGCCGCGCCTCCGCCCGAGGCCCCTCGACGCCGTCGTCTTGACGAACTTCCCGACGGGAAGAGCAAGCCGGCATGTCGAATGTCCTGCGCGTCCAATGGACGGTGACGCCCCGAATCGCGCCACAACCCTGGCTGGCCTGCAACCGATGCGGTCGCCCGCGGCCGTTCCGGAGCAGCGGCAAGATCAGGATCAACGCCAATGGCCCACGCCTCGACGTCTGGCTGATCTACAAATGCCTCGACTGCGACAACAGCTGGAACCGGCCGCTGTTCGAGCGCCGGAACATCCGCGAGTTCGATCCGTCGCTGCTGCATGCGCTCCGGACCAACGACCGGGACTACGTGCGTCGCGTCGCCTTCGACGTGGAAAACCTGAGGCGCGCGTCGAACCTGGTGGAAGAGTTCGCCGCGGTCGACGTGGGCAAGCAGACGCTGTCGATCGCATCGGCGCCGCCGGCGCGAATCGAGATCGTCTTCGGCGTCCCCACGCCCAGTTGCCTGCGCGTCGACCGCCTGCTGGCGACCGAACTCGGCGTGTCCCGCGCGAAGATGGGGGAAATGCAAGCGGCGGGCCGGCTCGCACTGGCTCCGCAGGGAGCGCGGATGTTGAGGCGGCCGGTCAGGGATCGGATGCGCGTCGCCATCGAAACATCCGGGAAGGGCGACGATCTCGATCTGCGAACGCTGACCGACGACGCCGATCCGC
>JBEKZS010000166.1:0-8852 GCA_049509635.1 Roseiarcus sp. | reverse complement strand
CAGCGCCCCTCAGCCGTCCATCTTCAGCGCCGCGATGAACGCCTCCTGCGGGATGTCGACCTTGCCGAACTGGCGCATCTTCTTCTTGCCGGCCTTCTGCTTGTCGAGCAGCTTGCGCTTGCGCGAGGCGTCGCCGCCGTAGCATTTGGCGGTGACGTCCTTGCGCAGCGCGCGGATCGTCTCGCGCGCGATGATCTTGCCGCCGATCGCCGCCTGGATCGGAATCTGGAACATGTGCTGCGGGATCAGCTCGCGCAGCTTCTCGACCATCGCGCGCCCGCGCGCCTCGGCGCGGTCGCGATGCACGAGCATCGACAGGGCGTCGACCGGCTCGGCGTTGACCAGGATCGACATTTTGACGAGGTCGCCGGGTCGGTAGTCGGTCAAGGCATAGTCGAACGAGGCATAGCCCTTTGAGATCGATTTCAGCCGATCGTAGAAATCGAACACGACCTCGTTGAGCGGCAGGTCGTAGACGACCATCGCGCGCTTGCCGACGTAGTTGAGGTCGACCTGGGCGCCGCGCCGGTCCTGACACAGCTTCAGCACCGCGCCGAGATAGTCGTCGGGGGTCAGGATCGTCGCCTTGATCCAGGGCTCGCGGATTTCCGCGATCTTGACGACGTCGGGCATGTCGGCGGGATTGTGCAGTTCGACCACGCTGCGGTCGGTCAGCGCGATCCGATAGATGACCGACGGCGCGGTGGCGATGAGGTCGAGGTTGAACTCGCGCTCCAGCCGTTCCTGGATGATTTCGAGATGCAGGAGGCCGAGGAAGCCGCAGCGGAAGCCGAAGCCGAGCGCGGCCGAGGTCTCCATCTCGTAGGAGAAGCTCGCGTCGTTGAGCCGCAGCCGCCCCATGGCGGCGCGCAGATCCTCGAAATCGGCGGCGTCGACCGGGAACAGGCCGCAGAACACGACCGGCTGCGCCGGCTTGAACCCCGGCAGCGCCGTCGCGGTCGGCCGCTTGTCGTCGGTGATCGTGTCGCCGACGCGGGTATCGGCGACCTGCTTGATCTGGGCGGTGATGAAGCCGATCTCGCCCGGCCCGAGCTGCGCCGCGTCGGTCATCTTCGGGCGGAAAATGCCGATCCGGTCGACTTCGTAATGCGCGTCGGCGGCCATCATGCGGATATGCATGCCCTTGCGGATGACGCCGTCGATGACCCGCACCAGCACGACGACGCCGAGATAGGCGTCGTACCAGCTGTCGACCAGCAGCGCCTTCAGCGGCGCGTCCCCGTCGCCCTTGGGCGCGGGAAGACGCTTGACGATCGCCTCGAGCACGAGATCGATGTTGAGGCCGGTCTTGGCCGAAATCGGCACCGCCTCGGAGGCGTCGAGGCCGATCACGTCCTCGATCTGCTGCTTGATCCGCTCGGGCTCGGCCGCCGGCAGGTCGATCTTGTTGAGCACGGGCACGATCTCGTGGCCCGCATCGAGCGCATGATAGACATTGGCGAGCGTCTGCGCCTCGACGCCCTGGCTGGCGTCGACCACCAGCAGCGAGCCCTCGCAGGCCGCGAGCGAGCGCGAGACCTCATAGGCGAAGTCGACATGGCCGGGCGTGTCCATCAGATTGAGAATGTAGGCGCGCCCGTCCTTGGCGACATAGTCGAGCCGCACGGTCTGCGCCTTGATGGTGATGCCGCGCTCGCGCTCGATATCCATGGAATCGAGCATCTGCTCGCTCATGTCGCGCGCCGCCACCGTCCCGGTCTCCTGGATCAGCCGGTCGGCGAGCGTCGATTTGCCATGGTCGATATGGGCGACGATTGAGAAGTTGCGGATGTTGTCGATGGCGTGGGTGGTCATGTCGGCGGGGATGGCCTTTGGATGCGCGGCCGCAATCGGGGCTGACCGGGGCATAGCAGCGCGGGCCGGGGAAGGAAACCCTGGCGGGGCCGGCCGTGTCCCGGCGCCGGCTCGCCGGGCCGGGCGGCGGCGCCCCGCCCGAGCCTGACCCGCGCGCCGATCCGGAGCGGGGGCGGCGCGGCAGCCGGCAGGGCGGCGAAGGCGACCGGGCGGGGAGATTCGCACGGCGCCGTCGCTCACGCCCGCGCCGGTTCGGGTTTCACGGCGCGAGCGGAGCGGCGACGTGATCAAGGCCGGCGGCCGATCCCCGGTCCGCTCATTCCGCCGCCTGCCGCGCCGGCGCCGTCGGGGCGCGCCACGCATCGAGCAGCGCGCGCCGCTCGCCGTCGACCGCCGCGATCGCGCGCGCCTTGACGTGTCCATAGCCGCGGATCTTCTCGGGCAGCGACGCCAGCGCGACTGCCGCCGCGTGGTTGGCGGGCGTCAGGCCGGCGATCAATTCGCCGCACAGCGCTTCGTAATCGGCGATCAGCGCGCGCTCCTGACGCCGATCCCAACTGTAACCGAACGGGTCGAGCTTCGTGCCGCGCAAGAACCGAAACTTGGCCAGCGCGCCGAACGCTTTCATCATCCAGGGCCCGAAGCTCATCTTCTTGGCCTCGCCCGTCACCGGATCCCGGCGCGCGAGCAGGGGCGGCGCGAGGTGGAATTCGAAACGCAGGTCGCCTTCGAAGGCCCGGGCGACCTGACGCTGGAAGGCGCCGTCCGCGTAGAGCCGCGCGACCTCGTATTCGTCCTTGTAAGCCATCAGCTTGAAGAGATTGTGCGCGACGGCCCGGGCGAGGCCGGACGCGTGCGGCGCGCGCTCGGTCTCGGCTTTCGCGATCGCCGCGACGAGGCGGCGGTAACGCTCGGCCCAGGCGGCGTTCTGATACGAGGTCAGGAACGCCGCGCGGCGCGCGACGAGCGCCTCCGGAGCTTGCTCCGCAGCCTCCGGCGCCCGGCCTTCGCGGCGCAGGATCGCTTCGATCGCGGCGGGGTCCGCCGACGCCGCACGGCCCCAATCGAACGCGGCGATATTCATCGCCACCGCCTCGCCATTGAGTTCGATCGCGTGTCGGATCGCGGCCGCCGAGATCGGCAGATGGCCCTGCTGATAGGCGTAGCCGAGCATGAACATGTTGGCGCCGATCGCATTGCCGACCAGCGCGTTGGCCGCCGCGGTGGCGTCGACGAATTTCGCCGCGCCGCCGCTCGCCGAGAGAATGGCGCGCTTGAGGCGCTCGGCGGGGAGCGAATAATCGGCGTTGCGGGTGAAGTCGCCGGGATAGACCTCGGCGCTGTTGACGATGAAGCCGGTCTCGGCGCCCCGCACCGCCGCGAGCGCCTTCTTGGCGCCGGAGACGACGAGGTCGCAGCCGAGGATGAGGTCGGCGTCGCCAGCCGCCACCCGGATCGCGTGGATGTCCTGCGGAGAGCGCGCGAGCTTGACGTGGCTGAAGACGGCCCCGCCCTTCTGCGCGAGGCCGGCCATGTCGATCATGCCGCAGCCCCTCCCCTCGAGATGCGCGGCCATGCCGATGATCGCCCCGATCGTGACGACCCCGGTGCCGCCCACCCCGGTGACGATGATCCCGTAGGGCCTGTCGCCGATCTCCCGCCGGAGCGGTTCGGGGCTCTGCGGCGCCGTCCGCCGCTCGCCGCCGACTTTCCTCGGCCTTGCGCCATGCACGGTGACGAAGGATGGACAGAACCCGTCGGCGCAGGAAAAATCCTTGTTGCAACTCGACTGATCGATGACCCGTTTGCGGCCGAATTCGGTGTCGAGCGGCTGCACCGAAACGCAATTGGACTTGACGCCGCAATCGCCGCAGCCCTCGCAGACGCGCTCGTTGATGATGACGCGCTTGTCCGGATCGGGGTAGTCGCCGCGCTTGCGGCGTCGGCGCTTTTCGGCGGCGCAAGTCTGGTCGTAGATCAGAACGGTCGCCCCCGGAACCGCGCTGAGTTCCTTCTCGACCTCGATCAGGTCATCGCGCGGCCGCAGGGTGACGCCGATCGGCCAGTCGGTCCCGGGCGGATATTTGCCGATGTCGTCGGCGACGACGACGATCTGCCGGGCGCCGTCGGCGGCGACCTGGCGGGCGATCTGCGGCACGTTGAGGCCGCCTTCGTGTCTCTGACCGCCGGTCATCGCCACGGCGTCGTTGAACAGAATCTTATAGGTCACGTTGACCTTGGCGTCGATCGCCCAGCGCAGCGCGAGCGCGCCGGAATGGTTGTAAGTGCCGTCGCCGAGATTCTGGAAGACATGGCCGCGCTGGGAAAAATGCGCCTCGCCGACCCAATTGGCGCCCTCGCCGCCCATCTGCGTGAAGCCGTCGGTGCGTCGATCCATGAACTGCGCCATGTAGTGGCAGCCGATCCCCGCATAGGCGCGCGCGCCCTCGGGAATGACGGTCGAGCGATTGTGCGGACAGCCCGAGCAGAAATAGGGGGTGCGGGCGGCGACCTCCTTGATTTCGGCGAGCGCCGCCTGCGAGCGCCGCACGCTCGCGACGCGGGCGGCGAGCGCCTCGCTCGGGTGAAACTTCAGCAGGCGTTCGCCGATCGCGATGGCGATCTCGTTGGGATCGAGCGCGCCCTTGACGGGGAACAGCCAGCGCCCTTCCTCGTCCTTCTTGCCGATGCACACCGGCTGATCGGGCGCGCCGTACAGCTCCTCGCGCACCTGCACTTCCAGAAGCGAGCGCTTTTCCTCGACGACGATGATCATCGAGAGCCCGCGCGCAAATTCGCGCAGGCCCTCCGGCTCGATCGGCCAGGCGCAACCGATCTTGTAGAGGCGAAGGCCGAGTTCGTTGCAGCCGCCCTCGTCGATGCCGAGATCGTCGAGCGCCTGGCGCGTGTCGAGATAGGACTTGCCGATGGTGATGACACCGATCTTCGGATTGGCGCCGCCCGAGGCGACGATCCGGTTGAGCTTGTTGGCGGCGATCCAGGCGACCACGGCGGCCCGCTTGTGCTCCTGGAGCCGCGCCTCCTGGTCCAGGATGCCGTCCGGGGTGCGGATGTTGAGCCCGCCTGGCGGCATGGGGAAATCTGCCGGCGTGACCGGCGCGACCCGATCGAGCGAGGCGTCGACGACCGCGGTCGATTCGATCGTATCCTTGATGCATTTGAGGCCGACCCAGACGCCGGCCCAGCGGCTCAGCGCCCAGCCGAGCGCGCCATAGTCGAGAATCTCCTGCACGCCGGCGGGCGAGAGGACCGGCATCATGACGTCGACGAAGGCGAATTCGGATTGATGGGCGGTCGTCGAGGATTCCGCGGTGTGGTCGTCGCCCATGAGCGCGAGCACGCCGCCATGCGGAGAGGTGCCCGCGAGATTGGCGTGACGGAAGACGTCGCCGCAGCGGTCGACGCCCGGGCCTTTGCCGTACCACAGCGAAAACACGCCGTCGAATCGGCCTTCGCCCCGCATTTCCGCCTGCTGGGCGCCCCAGACCGCGGTCGCGGCGAGTTCCTCGTTGAGGCCGGGCTCGAAGTGAATGTCGTTGGCCGCGAACAGCGCGGCGAGGCGCGTGAACTGCAGGTCGAGGCCGCCGACCGGCGAGCCGCGATAGCCCGACACGAAACCGGCGGTGCGAAGCCCGGCGCGGCGATCGCGCTCCTTCTGCGCCAGCAGCAGCCGCGCGACGGCCTGGGCGCCGCTCAGCAGGACGCGGGATTTGGCGAGATCGAATCGATCGGTCAGCGCAATGTCGGCGAGGCCGTCCGTCGAGGGAATCGGGGCGATCTCGTTCATGGCCTGCCTCCCGCCGCTCGGCGCCGGGCGGCATCAAGGCCTGAATCTGTTCGCTCCGGCCCCCGAATGCAAGCGCGGCGGCGCCGTCACGCGCGTTCCTTCACGCTTTTTCGCCCGGATCGGCCGACTTTGCGATCAGATGGGCTCGGGGCCGCGCGAAATCGCGGCTATGCCGGTGCGGGAGACCTCGACGAGACCGATCGGGCGCATCAAGTCGACGAAATCATCGATCTTGCGGGGTGCGCCGGTCAGTTCGAAGATGAAGCTCTCGATCGTCGCGTCGATGACCTTGGCGCGGAAGGCCTCGGCCAGGCGCAGCGCCTCGACCCGATTTTCCCCTTTGCCGCGCACCTTGACCATCGCGAGCTCGCGCTCGATCGCGCGGCCCGACAGGGTCAGGTCGGTCACCGAATGGATCGGGACGAGGCGCTCGAGCTGATGGCGAACCTGATCGACGACCTCGGGCGTGCCCGAGGTTGCGATCGTGATCCGCGACAGATGCGTCTCATGCGCGACCTCGGCGACCGTCAGGCTCTCGATGTTGAAACTCCGCGCGGAGAAGAGGCCGACGACTCGCGCGAGCACGCCCGGCTCGTTGTCGACCAGGACCGAAAGCGTGTGGCTCTCCGCGTTCGATTTGCCGATCGCGGAGGAATAGGGAGAGGGCGGCGGGGCGGGGGCGTTCATGGTCGGATCCTTGCCGGAGACTTGCCGTTTCCCGCCTCGCGGGAAGAGGCGGGGTTAGACCAGCATCTTGCCCTTCTCGTCGATGACGTCGCCGATCTCGACGCCGGCGTCGTCGCCGAGGTCGGCGAGAATCATTTCGTTATGGGCCTTTCCCGACGGGATCATCGGGAAGCAGTTTTCCTTCTGGTCGACCAGGCAGTCGAAAATCACCGCGCCGGGCGTGTCGATCATTTCCAGGATCGCGGCGTCGAGATCGGCGGGATCGGCGCAGCGGATGCCGTGCGCGCCATAGGCTTCGGCGAGTTTGACGAAATCGGGCAGCGATTCCGTATAGCTCTCGGAGTAGCGGCCGCCGTGGAGCAGTTCCTGCCACTGGCGGACCATGCCCATGTACTGATTGTTGAGGATGAAGATCTTCACGGGCAGGCGATATTGCGCCGCAGTCGACATTTCCTGCATGTTCATGAGGATCGAAGCCTCGCCGGCGATGTCGATCACCAGCGCTTTGGGATGCGCCATCTGGGCGCCGATCGCCGCCGGCAGGCCGTAGCCCATCGTCCCGAGCCCGCCCGAGGTCATCCAGCGGTTCGGCTCGTCGAAATGGAAATGCTGCGCCGCCCACATCTGGTGCTGGCCGACCTCGGTGGTGATGTAGACGTCGCGGCCGCGCGTCAATTCATAGAGTCGGCGCACCGCGTGCTGCGGCTTGATGACCGTCGCTGACGGGCGGAAGGCGAAGGAGTTCTTCGCGCGCCAATGGTCGATGCTGCTCCACCACCGGGCGAGGCCGGGCCCGTCGGGCCGAAGCGCGCCCGCGCGCCACAGCCGCACCATGTCTTCCAGGACATGCGCGCAATCCCCGACGATGCCGAGGTCGACCTTGACATTCTTGTTGATCGAGGACGGATCGATGTCGATGTGGATTTTCTTCGAATGGGGCGAGAAGGCGTCCAGGCGGCCGGTGATGCGATCGTCGAACCGGGCGCCGACGCAGATCATGAGGTCGCAGTCGTGCATCGCATTGTTGGCCTCGAAGGAGCCGTGCATGCCGAGCATGCCGAGCCATTGCCTGTCCGAAGCGGGATAGGCGCCCAGCCCCATGAGGGTCGACGTGATGGGAAATCCGGTCAGCCGCACCAGCTCGCGCAACAGGGTCGAGGCGGCCGGCCCGGAATTGATGACGCCGCCGCCGGTGTAGAACACCGGCTTGCGCGCCTTGGCCATCATTTCGACGGCCTGCTTGATGCGACCGAGCTCGCCTTTCATCTGCGGGCGATAGGTCTTGTGCTGGATGTTCTTCGGGAACGCATAGGCGCCGATCGCGAACTGAATGTCCTTGGGGATGTCGATGACGACCGGCCCGGGCCGTCCGCTGGAGGCGACATAGAAAGCCTCGTGAAGTATTCGCGGCAGATCCTCGATGCGCCGCACCAGATAATTGTGCTTGGTGCAGCTGCGCGTGATGCCGATGGTGTCGCATTCCTGAAACGCGTCCGAGCCGATCAGATGAGTGGGCACCTGCCCGGTGATGCAGACCAGCGGGATGGAATCCAGCAGAGCGTCGGTGAGGCCGGTGATCGCATTGGTGGCGCCGGGCCCCGAGGTGACGAGCAGCACGCCGACCTTTCCGGTCGAGCGGGCGTAGCCTTCGGCGGCGTGGGCGGCGCCCTGTTCATGACGAACCAGCACGTGGCGCACCTTGCTCTGATGAAAAATGGCGTCGTAGATCGGCAGCACGGCGCCGCCGGGATAGCCGAACATGACTTCCACGCCCTGATCCTTCAGGGCCTCGACGACCATTTCAGCGCCGGTCATCTGCTTCGACATTGTCATGCTCCGTACGGTTCGACGGCGACGCCGCGTCTTTCGTCGTCAAAGTCAGAACGCGGCCAAGGAATTTCAGGCAATAAAAAAGGCCCTCGCGGGCCTTCGGATAACGCCAGAGCCGGACATCCAAGCGTTACGCTCGTCCCGCCTCCAGCGTCGCCACTACGATGAGATTCCGATCCATGGCTGGTTGCTCCGTCACTGTCCCAAAAGCGATTAGCGAGGCGGACGGCGTCCGTCAAGCCTTTTCCCGCGCAGGGCTTTGGCCATCGCCGCCGCCCCGCCCGGGCGGTCGTGCGCGGGTTTCCAAATTTGCGCCCGCGTTAATCAGACGAAAAGGAATTTCCGCTTCAATGGGGTGAATTGTCGCTTCAGAGAGCAAGCCGCAAACGGTCCATTTCTGATTATCATTAGCGCATTGTTTCGACCCGGAGGCGATGAAAACACGCCGGAAACGTCGGCGGCGCACCCGGCCGGTCTGGTCTGCGGCGTCTGCGGATCACTGGAATGATGGCGTTGGACTGGTATAGGTCGGCCTGTCGAGCGGGCTCCCTCGCAGGTCCGCGCCAGGGACCCGGACGGTCGCCGGCGCGCGCCATACGCGGCCTGCGCGAGCGCTCGGACATCTCGTCGTGGACTCCGATCATGCAGGGGGTCAGCCGAATGAGCGAAGCCACAGAGTCCGGCGACGGGGATGGGGATGCGAGGACCGACG
>JBEKZS010000165.1:0-8858 GCA_049509635.1 Roseiarcus sp. | reverse complement strand
AGCAACCCGCCCGCGTCCGAGGTCACCGCGCCGCCGTCAAATTCGGCCACGACCGGCCGCCCCTCCACGCGTGCAAACTGGCTCGGTTTCGCGCTACACTCCGTTTGCATCGGGGAACCTCTGCGTCTCAGGCTAAGTCATTCTCGCAAAACAACTTATCTCTGATTCGTGGCCCCGATGCACCCCGCGCTATGAGAAATGCGGGTTAAAGAGATCGTTCTTGCGGCCCTTGGCGTCGCTGCGAAGCTTGAGCATCGGCGCATCCTGGCGCGCACCGCGCGCGGCCGTGCTGACGCGAAGGCGAAGGGCGTGAAGTTCGGCCGCAAGCCGAAGCTGACGCCGCACCAGAAGCGTGAGGCGATCAAGCGTCGCGACGTGGACGGCGAAACGGTGCGCTCGATCGGGCGCAGCTACAACGTCAGCGGCTCGACTATTTCGAGGCTATAGGTATGACTCCTCCACCGGGCGCGCCTGCAATGACCGCAGTTGATGTTACTGTCTGTAGTGTGGAGTTGCAGCGGGACCATCCCGAGCTTTTCCATTACACGACGAGGGCCGGCCTTAAAGGTATTGTCGAAACAAATACGATTTGGGCGACGCATTATCTGCATCTAAACGACTCTGCCCAGCTTGTGGAGCTTAAAAAGCCGTTCATCTCAGCTTTATTGCCTCATTTTGACGCGATAATACAAGAGCGCCATCTAAATCGACATGAGAGACGGCTTTATAAAGCAAGCGGCGGCTGTGAGAAATTAGCTAAAGACTTTGTCGAAAGCCTCTATGGCGCAACATTCCACAATAAAGCGGCGGACGCGATTAAAGATGTTTTCGTTGCGTCGTTTTGCACGCACGCAGGCGACAAGCCTTACGAGCGACAGCATGGGTTGTTAAGCCAGTGGCGCGGCTATAGTGGCGGGGACGGATATTGTGTTGTGTTCGAGACGCCGAAATTGTGCTCCCTCCTTGGGAAAGAATTCGATACACGGTACTGGATGCACCTAAACGCGGCGGCGGCCCAGTATGCCGATGATGAGTTGTCGCTTGAGGTTCAATTTCCGAGTCTTATTGCGGCTGGTCGCGAAAGCTTGCGGCAGTTTCTTCAAGGAGTGGCGCAGCCTCCCATGGCCGCTGTCGAGTTTTTGGCCGGCGCGACTTTATTTAAGCACCAGGGCTTCCGCGAGGAACGGGAGGTTCGTGTTGTCGGCGTTCCGGGGACGGCAACACATAGTGAAGTCGCGAAACGGGAATACAGCGATTTC
This sequence comes from Roseiarcus sp., assembly GCA_049509635.1. Classification (GTDB taxonomy): domain Bacteria; phylum Pseudomonadota; class Alphaproteobacteria; order Rhizobiales; family Beijerinckiaceae; genus Roseiarcus. The sequence continues at coordinate 7,599 of JBEKZS010000165.1, read as the reverse complement.
GTAGAGAGGCCGTTGCCAGACGTTCGCCCCCGCCCACCGCATGGGCCTCCGCGAGTTGCGCTTTTCGAGGGGCTTGGCGTGATGCTGCCTATTCAGCGCGTCATTGTTGGGCCATCGCGGCATCAAGAAGAAAAGGCCGCTTTTGCCCGTGCTTTATTGCACACAGATATTCCGGTTACATGTTCTGATACGCCTTGGCTGCCGCCCGTCTCTTGACCATTCCATTTTTGTCGGGATTCCCACGCCTCCGCCTGGCGAGGGCGGTAGTGCGCGACGCCACCCTTCGCGGATGCGGCGCAATCGTGTTATGGTGTGACCATGACCCGCTTGCTTGAACAGGCTGTTGCCACTGTGTCCGCCCTGCCCGATGACGTGCAGGACGAAGCCGCGCGCATGCTGTTGCAGTTCGCCGGGCACGAGCAGGAGGTTTACCAGCTCACGCCCGAGGAAGAAGCCGACCTTGACGCTTCGATTGCCGAGGCCGAGCGCGGCGAGTTTGTCTCGGACGCGGACGTTCGCGCCATGTGGGCGAAGCATGGGCTGTGAAAGTTCGCTACACGCCTCGCGCCTTCCGCCAAATGAACGCGATCCTTGATTATATCGAAGGGCGCTCGCCAAAGGGCGCTCAGAACGTCAAGCAGCGCCTACAGACCGCAATTGACCTTCTCGCGGATCATCCCCACAGCGGACAGGCGACCAGCCGCGTAGGGTTTCGCCGCTTTGTCGCGAACCCCTTCCCTTACGTTGTCGTCTACCAGACCACGGCGGACGCAATTATCATTCATGGCGTTCGCCACGCGGCCCGTAGACCGCGCGGCTAGACACTTCGCGGGCTCGCTCGCTACGGCGCTATGTGTGAAGCGCGCCACGCTCGACCGCGATCGGCGGCCTAGATTACAAGGACAGGATACCGATTACACCATTTGACGCGAGCCACCGGCCGGGCCGCGCTCCCGCGCGCGCGACCTGCGTCCGGCCGCTGCCATTACGGTGATGGGGTGGACGGCGCCCCGACCGGCATCGATGTGCCAAGATGGTCGTTGTCAGAACCCATCCGAGGGGAGCCGTCCATGGTCAAGTCTATCAGCAATCTGTCGTCTGTCACGGTCGTCGGGCTCGACACCGCCAAGAATGTTTTCCACGTCCATTGCGTCGACGAAGGCGGCTTCGTCGTCCTCGCCAGGGCGCTCCGGCGCGCGCAGGCGCTGACCTTCTTTGCATCCCTGCCGTCATGCCTGGTCGGGCTCGAGGCCTGCTCGTCGGCGTTTCACTGGGAAATTCCGGGAGGCCACCGTCACCGTTTAGAGTGTCTCACTTTCGGGGTGCACTCCAATACCGATTGCACGCATTCTCTCACTCCTATTATATCCGTGTAATTGGTATCTTGTCGCCGTAAAACCCAGCCGGGCGGTTTCAGATACCGCTCGGCGCGCTGCGCGATTGGGAACAGGGGCGCAAGGACCCCGACGCCGACGCGCGCGCCTACCTCGTCGTGATCGGGCGCAATCCGGCTGCGGTGAGCGAAGCCCTGCACCCGGCGCCGTGATCGGTTGCAATGCGCCCGCCTGCGAAACAGGGCGCGGGGGTCATGTCCCGTCCGCCAGCGCGATTTTAAGCGAACATCGCGCTCAATCCCCGCTTCCGCAGACTTCGCGCCACCGTTCCAACGGATGATTCCGACGCGATTGCGACGCCTCGCCGTCTTCCATCAGTCGTTCCTTCACCGCCTCCCAAACCCGCGGTTTGAAATCGGGATCGACGAAGACCGGATGAAACCGGGCCCACCGGTATTTGTCGAGCAATTCCAGGCCTGCGGCCCACGTGTCGACGATCGCCGAGTTTGCGTGGATCGGGTCTTCGTCGAGAAGGGCCGGCGTCCAATCGAAGACCTCGAGCGAAAACTTCCAGCCTTGCCCCGCCTGCAGGCCGTGCAGAGCGATGGAGCCGCCTTCTGTTCCTGCTTCAACGATCACTTTGCTCTTGTCCATTCCGGCGCCTCGGCAAATGTCCCACTCCCCCCATCGCAGACGGTCGACCCCGCCATCGCATGTCGGCGTGGGCGCCGCAAGCCGCTGTCGGCGAGCGCGGCCCGATGGCGCGGGCCCGCGCGGCCCGGGGGAACTCGGCCATGCTCCAACCCGGCCGACAGCCTGGTCGCCGCGAACGGCGGACTCATCGTCGGGCGGGTTTTCGCGCCGACATTCGATGCACGGATCGCTACAGGTCGAAATGGACGAACACGAGGGCGAAATTGACGAGGGCGGCGGGCGCCAGGATGTAGGGATGGGAGACCCAGCCCGGGGGCTTCAGCGCGGTCAATTCTTCGCGCAGCGCGCGCCAGAACCCGGCGCGCCCGAGCAGGGAAAAATCGGGGCCGCTTTCGCGCCGCGCTTGCGCGAACCCGCGCTCTTGCGCTCCGCTGTCGGGCGCGCTGACGGCGGGCGCGCGATGGCGGGCGAGAAAGGCGTTGGGCGGCGCCGCCCCGACCAACGGGACCCTCGGCGCCGCCTCGGCGTCGGGCTCGGCCAGCGCCGGCAGCGCGCGACGCAAGGCTGCGATGCGCTCGGCGAGCGGCGGGTGGGTCGAGAAGAGTCGCGGCTTCATCGGCGATATCATCGCCGCCTGGGTGGCGAAGTCGACATGCGCGACCTCGTCGCGGCCGGACATTTTTCGCAGGGCCGAGATCAGCGCCGCCGGATTCTTGGTCAGCTCGATCGCCCCCGCGTCGGCGACGAACTCCCGCGCGTGCGAGATCGCCAGCCGCGCCATGACGACGCAGACGCCGGCGGCGATGCAGGACCAGCCGAGGATGACCAGCATGCTCCAGAAGAACTTCGCCGCGAACAGCGCCAGGAACAGCCACTGCGGGCTCGGCTGGAGGAAGCAGGCGACATTGACCCAGGCGACGCGGAACAGGATCGCCGTGCACAGGGTGGCGATCGCCATCAGGCGGGTGTCGCGGTTCCGGATATGGACGATTTCGTGCGCGAGCACCGCCTCGAGCTCGCTCTCGTCGAGGGTCTGGACCAGGCCGCGCGTGATCGCGATGGTCGCATCGCCGGGGGTCAGGCCGAAGGCGAAGGCGTTGCAGGCGAGCGATTCGATGACGACGACCTTCGGCGTCGGCAGGCCCGCGGCGATCGCGAGCGTTTCGACCTGATCGTAGAGGCGCCTGTCGCTCGAGCGCTCCAGCGGCTCGGCGCCGAGCGAACGGTTCAATATCGGGCGATAGAAGCCCCAGGCGATGACCAGCCAGCAGAGGTAGCCGGTAAAGTGGAATATCCACGCCCCGTGGGCCCACGACCGGGTGGCCGTCTCCAGCATCAGACTCCAGGCGCTGATCGGCGCGCTGCTTCCCCAGGCGCCTTCGGCGAGGATCGAAGCGGTCATGCTGACGGCGAGCAGTTCCGCGAGCAGGGCGAAGATCAGGAACAGCGCGAACGATTTGGCGTCGTTACGGCGGATGTGGCCGTAGAGGCCGTTGACGCGCATGAAGGATCCGCCTGTTCAATCCGCCAGCGCCGGCAAGGCCAGCGAATATCTCCTCCCCGCCCCGAATATTCGTCGCGTCAACCCGCCTGTTGCGTAGGACAGCGCGACAATGACGGCCGTCCCGAGCAGGCCCGACGGACCGTACTCGTCAGGATAGTACCACGCAACCGCCGAAGCCGGTGCGAAGAGCAGCTTCCCCCAATGTGACGCCTCGCAGATGACCAGCACGACGGCGAAGGCGCGCACCGCCGAGCGCACGCCGTAGTCGCGCCAGGCCAGCTCCCAGGCCAGGAACGCCACCAGGGGGCGGGAGAGGTGGGCGAGCAACGCCAGGGCGCAGAGGAGAAGACTCATCGGTTGGCTCAGAATTTCAACGCCGGCGCGTCATCGAGGAGCGCGCGCTCGATGCCGATGTCGTAGAACGGACGTCGCCGGTAGCCGTTGGACAATCTCGCCAGAAGGTTGGCCGGGAATTGCCCCAGGGTCGCGTTGTACTCGCCGACCGCGGCGTTGAGGTAGCGGCGCGAGGCGGCGATCTTGTTCTCGGTCCCGGCGATTTCGTCGCGCATCGCCAGAAAATGCAGCGACGTCCGCAGCTCCGGGTAGGCCTCGGCGATGCTGACGAGCTGCGCGACTTGCGCCGAAAGCGCCGTTTCCGCCCGCATCCGCGCTTCAGCCGTGCCGGCGCCGAGCGCCTCGCTGCGCGCCCGCGTCACCATTTCGATCGCGGCAAGCTCGTGCGCGGCGAACGCGCGCACGGATTCCAGCAGGTTTGGCAGCAGCCCGTGGCGATGCTTGAGCTGAACATCGATGTCGGCGACCGCCCGATCGCACCGGCTGTCGAGCGCGGCGAGACGGTTGGCGGTCGCCCATAGAATCCCGACGACTGCGGCCAGCGCCAAAATCAGATAGAGGACCATGCTGCGATACCCCTGCGGCGAAAGGCAATGCATTGCCCGCCGGCGCCCAACAATCCATTACCGATGATGGCTGAACCGCCCTGTTCCCCGATTATTGCTCGACGTCTGCCGGGAAGGTTAAGGCTTCGTCGCGGCGCGTGGCGAAGAGCGGTCGCTCGGCGCCAGCATTCCTTAAGGCGGGTATGGTTGGTTCGGCACCCGTGGCGCGCCGCCCAGTTCAACCGCGCGCGGAATGGGAGTTGCGTCATGGCTGATAGCATATTGATTCGCATCAAGCGGATGATTACCGGCGGCGTCGCGGATATGGTCGACGCGCTGGAAAACGCGCAGGGCGAAAGCGTCATGCGCGAGGCGCTGCGGGAAGTCGAGCGTGCGATCGACGAGGCGCGCGCCGAAGTCGGCCGGGTCGCATCCAGGCGCATCTTCGCTTCGCGTCAGGTCGGGATGATTCGCGGCAAGGCCGCCGAACTCAGCCAGAAGGCGCGCCTCGCTCTCGGCGAAGGCCGCACCGACATCGCCGAGGCGCTGGTTGGCCGGCAGATCGATCTGGAGACGCAGATACCGGTCATCGAGAGCGCCGAATATGAGGCGCGCGGCGAGGAGACCGAACTGGCTCAATGCCTGACCGCCCTGCATGCGCGCAAGCGCGAGATGGAGGCCGACCTCGAAGCCTTCGCTTCGGCCCAACGCGCCGCCGGCCGGGAGGCGGGCAACGGGATGGTGAGAGCGTCCGCGGCGTCGCCCAATGGCGTCGTGAAAGCCTCCGAGGCTTTCGATCGGGTCATGAAGAGCGCCACCAGCGTTTCCGGACTCCCGATTGCGGATCGCGAAGCGGCCTCCAGGCTTGCCGAATTCGACTCGATGATGCGCGGCCGCAAGATCGCCGAGCGGCTCGCGGCGCTGCAGACGGCGCACTGACGCGGGCGAGCGTCCCGGGGGCGATTGGCGGGGCGAGACGCCGTCGCCCTCTCCTGCGCCGTCAAATTCGCTCCGCCGCCGCCGCTTCCCGCTCCGGGAACGCGGTGCGCGCCGGCGCCGATCTGCTATCCTGTCGCGTGGATCGTCCCTCCCTTTCGGAGGCTCGTCTTGTCGCAGGCAGACGCGGACGCCGGCGCGGCGCGCGCCGACCCGGCCGGCGCGGAAGGCGCGCGCGCGCTGCGCGACGCCGTGCTCGCGCAGCCGCGGGTCCGCGAGGCGATCGCCGCGCTCGCGGGCAAGCGGCTCGCGCTCGTCCTGTCGGGCGGGGGCGCCAAGGGCGCCTATGAGGCGGGCGCGATGCTCGCGCTGTTCGATTGCGGCTTGACCGAATTCTGCGCGATCGCCGGCACCTCGGTCGGCGCGCTCAACGGCGCGCTGTTCCACCAGATGGCGCGGACCGGGGATCGGGATATCCCGCTGCGGTTCTGGTCGAACCTGACGCAGGACGCGATCATGCGGTTCGACTGGCGCGCGGCGGCGCTGAAGCTGGCGCTGCTCGTCCTCGCCTCGCCGTTCGCCTTCTCCGGCGCGCCGTTCCTCAACGCGGCGCCGCCCGAGATCGACGAACTGCATACGTTCCGCGACGTGACGGCGATGGTGTTCTGGCGCATCGTCGCCAAGCTTCCGATCATGCTGCTCGGCGCGCTGGTCCTCACCGGGATCATGCTGTTCGCCGGGGGCGCGCGATGGGCGGGGATTCTGATCGCCGTCATGGTCTTCAGCCTGCCGCGGCTGCTCGAGCTGGCGAACCGGCGCGTCGGCCTGTTCTCCAACGCGCCGCTGCGCGCGCTGATCGAGACGGTCGACATCGACTCGATCCGCCGCGATCCGCCGCCGGTCCTGTGCACGCTCGCCGCCCCCTATGACCTCGTTCCCGATCCGGGCGGCCCGACCGCGCCGCTGGCGCTCTACGTGCCGCTCGGCGATCCGCCCGCGCGCGCCGGCACCGTCGATCTGCTCGTCCAGACCGCGGCGATTCCCGAGGTGTTCCCGGCGCGGCGGATCGGCGGCCACGCGTTGGTCGACGGCGGCGTCGCCGACAACACCCCGATCCTCGCGGTCGCGCGCCACCGCCCCGATGTCGTGGTCGTCGTCTACCTCAATCACCGGATCGCCCGCGTCGAGAGGCTTTCCGTGCGCGAGCGCACGCGGATGCTGCGGCTGGTCCGGGCGCGCGGCGGCGCCGATCTCGACGCGGTCGCCAACTGGTCGTTCGCCGCCCGCCTGGTTCCGATCGTCCCCAGCGAGGATCTCGGCGGCCTGTTCGCCGGCACGCTGAACTTCCGCCCCGAACGGGTGCGACGGCTGATCCGGCTCGGCTATGAGGACGCGCTGCGCCAGATTCAGCGCGCCTTCGCCTGAGCCGCCGCCGCCCGGCTTACCGTTGCCTTAAGACCTGCGCGGCTATCCTCGCCCCGGAACGTTCGGCGATCGAGGGCGCGGCATTGCTCTGGCAATTGGTCTTCTCGCGCTTTCGCGGCCGGCTCGCCCGCAAGCCCTACTGGATCGCGATCGGCGTAGTGATCGGCGTGCGCGCGCTCGCCGAGGGGCTGGCGGCGAGCGGCGGCGGCCCGGCGATCCTCGTCGAGGCGACCGATCTGCTGCTGGCCGGGGTCGCCGCGCTGGTCGGCGCGCGGCTGCGCGATTTCGGCCGCTCGGCGATCTGGGGCTGGATCGCCATGGGGCTGATCGAGCTGGCGACCGCCGCGGTGATGGTCGGGACCTGCCCGCGCGACGGCGACGTCTTCGACCTCTCGGAGATCCCGCGCCCCGCCATCGTGCTCAACGCCGCGCTATTGGCCACGCTGATCGGCCTCCTGAGCTTGCGCTGTTTGCAGTACCTGGCCAAGGACGCCGAAATCGCCCAAAACCATCGTCAAAACAGAACTCCTGACCGCTTCTGAAACTTAGGTGTGGCTCGTAACTCTTAACGTGGCGCCGAGGTGATTTGCGCCATGTAAAAACAATCCGGATCGTCTGGCGACTGTTGAGTGGGGGCCTGAATCACGTTGCCCTGACCGGTGAGCGACACGGTATAAGTACGCATATCCTGCCATTTGTGAACTATCGAATGACCGTCCGCAAAGGCGAGGCCTCCGGAATTCCCGTGTAATCCAGAGGGTTTATCGACCAGATAGGTGCTGCCAGCCTGAGCGAAGGCAGGGAACGCCATGCTGCCGTCGTTGATAGTCCGTGGATTTTCATCGAT
>JBEKZS010000164.1:0-8945 GCA_049509635.1 Roseiarcus sp. | reverse complement strand
AAATCCACATATCTGTCGCGCGTATCATAGCAGATATTCCCATACATTTTAAGATACGAGTTTCGTCGATCAGGATGAGTGTATACAGCGGCGGGATTGACCAAGTCGGCCTCGTACTGGGTAATATTTTCTCGCGTAAGCGCGATGGGAAGAATGTCCATTGCTTGCGGAATACTTTTGCCCTCGAGCCAGTCGGCGGCGAACTGACCCATGGCGTAGCCGAAGACAGGCGAGGCCAGAGCGATGCTTGCCTTGTAGGGACTAGAGCCCTTTTTGATCTCTGACACCGCCTCCGGCTCGCCGTCGATTCCACCCAGGAATTGGTCAGGCCGATCTCTGCCGACCGCGCGCAACGCTTTCAATGCGCCGAGCACAACGGCGTCGGCGCCGAGAACGACGTCTATATTCGGGTTGGCGAGGAGAATGGTGTTCATGGTGGCGAAACCTCCCTCTTTGCTGACCGGGTTGGGCGCTATATCCGCCACGATCGTGACACCCGGAAGCTTGTCGAGGCCGTCGCGCATTGCCTGGAACCTGGGCGACAAGTACTGCATCGTGTCCTGAGTAAGCAGGACCACCCTCGCCTTGCCGCCGAGTTTGGCGTTTATGTAGGCGATCGCCGCATCGGTCAGGACCTTTCCCGTCGCATATTGGGGAGCATTGACAAGCAACGTTGCGGGCGGAGGCATCACGGTGCCGACAAAGGCCCCTGACCAGATGACCTCCCGGAGGCCGTGGCTGATGGCTGTTGCATCCGACGAGGTTCCAATCACGGCGCCCACCTTCGAGGCTCGAAGCGATCGTAGCTGGTCGACCGCTTTGGCGACGTCGTTTTCGACCACGACTTTGAGGTATTCCAATCCGCGATCCTTGGCGGCCCGCGACAAACCGTGGTCGACCCCCTGCAGGAATTCGCGCTCGTTCTCCTGAACGAAAGTCAGCGCTCTTCGGAGATCCGGAGGCGGGGTGCATGCCGGGGCGCTGGGATCGAAGGCCGGGAAAACCGTGCGCTGGGTTATGCCGGGCGACCCTTGCTGAGCATTCGCCGCGGCGGGACAAGCCGCCAAGGCCATCGCCACGAGCAAACCGCGGCACGCAGTTCGCCGCCGCCTGTCGTTTCCCCTAGCGGCCGATCGCATTGCGAACATTCCCATCGTCCGGCGGCTCCCTGGGGCGACCATTCCAATCGCAGCGCAACTCCATGCGTTTGCGCGCCAATTAGCAGGATCCTGATTGGATTCGCCATAACGACAGAGCTGGGGCGAACGAAGCCGAACCGAAGAGTCTTCAAACGGCGGCCGGGCGCGGGAGGTTCGCCGGGAATACGAGGCACGCCGCGGTCCCGGGGTTGCGGCGCCGGTAGGTAATCCGGGATCGTAAACTCGCGCACATTGCATTGATGATCCGCGTGCCGGCGCCGGTGCCTATGGCGGGTACGCCCTCGGGCATACCAACACCGTCGTCTTCCACCACGAGCTCGACGTCGCTCATCAATCGTCTGAGACGGACGCGAATTTCGCCAGCACGGTCGGGGTACGCGTATTTGAACGCATTGGTCACAAGCTCGGTTATGACCACGCCGAGATTGACGCTGGCGTCTGTTTCGAGATCGATGACGTCGATCTCGAAAGAAAGGTTCACGCCGTGACCGTCGCTCCGAAGCGAGGAGCGAAGATTAGCGAGTAGAGCAGAGAGGTATGCTTTCAACTCTACAGTACGCACGTCTCCAGACGTATAAAGTTGCTTGTGGACGAGTGAAATCGCAAAAATCCGGTCTTGTGTTTCCGCCAGAGCGTACTTGGCGCCCTCGTCATCCAAAGTTCTCGACTGCAGATTGACCATCGACGACACGAGGGCGAGGCTGTTGGCCACTCGGTGGTTGACCTCAGAGAGCAGGATCTCTGCGCGATCACGCGCCTTTGCCAAGTCCGCCGTGCGTCTGGCAACGCGTTGCTCGAGTTCGCTGTTGAGCGCGTTGACCTGATCGCGCGTCGCGCGAAGGTCGTTGGTGTAGCGCGTGAGGACGATGGCGGCGCCGCTGATCACCGCCACAATGACGAGCGCTCCGATCGCCGAGACGATCCGAAGCCATCCGGCGTTGGCGCGCTGCTCGGCGACGCCCGACGTCATACGATCGTCCGCTCTGCCGATGATCCCTGCAAAAAACACGTTGGCTTCGTCAGTGAGAGCCTTGCCGTTGTTGGTTCGAAAGATAGACCGAATGTCCTCATCGCGCTGATCGCGCTTCAGCGCGATTGTTCGATCGAATTCCTCAAACTTGGCGGCGAGGATCTCGGAGAGGCGCTTCAGAGTCGCCTCGGCGTCAAAATACGACGGCAGAAGGCGCTGCAGCGCCGCCAGTTGCCGCTGGGCCTGGGCTTTGGCCGACTGGTAGGGCGCTAGATAGATCTCATTGCCGGTGATGATGAAGCCGCGTTGGCTCGACTCCGCCGCCAGCATCGAATTTCTCAATTCGACCGCCGCAAAGCGCGTATCTCGCGCCGAAATTGCGTCCTCGGAATAAAACCGCGCCCGCTCGTCCAGCCAAAAGTTCATGGCGACAATGGCCATGAGGGCCACGAAGCCAATCAGCAGAAACGACGAGGTCGATCGGATGAGATCGCGGCTGGAGATGGGCATCGGATATTCGTGCCCGATTTACACCTGATGCGCCATAGCGTGCTTTGACCCCTGTCCGCGATCCGTAACATGCTTGGAGCGTTTTCAGGAGTCTTCGAATCCTCAGGGATTCCAAGATCGTCGTCGGATTCCCACATAGCGCGATGGTGGGATGGTCCATCGGGGAAACGATGACGCCGCATTTTATTGGCGTCAACGCGACGCGTCGTTTCGCCCGGTCCACGACGGCTACGCGCGCTTCGGGAATTGGCCGGACGGCGGCGGATCGGAAATCCTCGCCGAGGAGCCGGGCCCGGCCGAGACCGTCGGCCGGCCGACAGGCTCGCACGACTTTCCGGAGCAACGCGAAGCCGCGCCGCAATCCGTAACGGCATCGCCCGAGCATCAAGGCAGGGCGATCAAATTGAGCAGCGCATCCACGCTCGAGGCGAGCGTCGCCTGCGTCACCGCGGCGCCTGCCGAGGCGCTCCCCGCGCCAGGAAGTAGCGCCGTACATCCCTCGAACGCATTCGCGACGAGCCCCGTGTAGCGGATCACCTGTGCTGCATTGGCGGTATTGGTCACCAGCAGCATTCCCGTGCGGGCAAAACCCCGGGCGCCGTTATTGCTGACATTCAATGTGAAAGGCGTCTGCGTCAGCGAGGGGGCGCCGACGACGGTGGCGGCCTGCGCCACATTGGCGCCGTCTCCGGCGGTGCCGGCGTTGGCCGGCGCCGTGCAGCCCGTGAAGGCGTTGGCTGTGGCGTTGACGCCCGAGTAGGCGACGAGCTGGGTTCCGTTGCTGATGGTGGCCACGAGGAGATGTCCCGACGGCTCGAAACCGGCCGTTCCGCCGCTCGCCACTGTCAGCGTGAATGGCGTCGTTTTCAGGGACTGATTGCCCTTCGCCGTCGTAGCCGCGGTCTGACCGTTGGTCGGCGGCCAATTGCGCGTGTTGACCGTGTAGGACCAATCGACGCCGTCCCAACGCGACTCGCCCCATGTGGAGGCGCCTGGCGTACTGCCGGCTCGGGCGAAGCCCGGCGCCCTGCCGCCATTGCCCCAGACCGCGTGCGTGTTGATCAAACGCGCAATCGCCTCGGCTGAGGCGGCCGTGCCGTCGTTCGGATCGCCGATTTCGTTGATTTCGCCGTCACCGCCATAGACCGACGGGATGTTCAGCGTGGAGGCGAGGTCGAGTGGATCCTGTCCCAGTCCCGGATCCTCGGCGATCGCCTGCTGCGCGGTCCGGCCGGCGGCGCGCGTCGGGAACACCTCGACCTCGGTGATGCCGGCCGGCTGCAGAACGGCCTGGGCAAGATAGGCGTGATAGCTCATCCCGGTGACCTTCTCGACGACCGCGCCGAGCAGCAGATAGCCGTAGTTCGAATACGCCGAATCCGTCCCGGGCGGGAACTGCAGCTTCTGACCATACATGTAAGTCGCGACGTCGAGCTTGCTGGCGACGACATGCCCGAGCGCCTGACCGATCTGCCGCATGCCGTATGTCGGATCGGGCGCCGCCGAATATTTGGGATTTGCCCCATCGTTGTAACCGCCCTGATGGTCGAGCAGCTGCTGCACGGTGATGGCGTCGCTGCGCGGGTCAGCCGGATTCGACAACCCGAGCAGGGGGTAGACCTTCGTTCCCGGATTGTAGGCGAGCACGGCGACCGTGCCGCCAGAGCCGCTCATCGTCGCGGCGGTGTCGGCCGGGGTGAACGTGTTGAGCACCGATACGAGCGTCAGCGCGCCGCCGTTGACCGCCGTGACGATGGCGGTCGCGCCGCTCTTGTTGCCCGTCACCGTGTCGCCAACGACGGGCTTCTCGTTGCCATTGGGTTTCACGGTCAAGGTCGGCGGTTGCAGCTTGCCGTTGTTGTAAAGGCTCTGGATCGTCGCTTCGCAGAACATCTTGCTGCAGCTCGCGAGCAGGAAGCGGTCGGTCGGCTGTGTCACACGATAGGCCGGTTCCGCCCAGGTGTACCCCCGCGAAGCCTTCATGGCGCCGTTCTTGGCGATCGCGACCTGTGCGGCGCGCACACCGTTGGCCTGCATGAAGATCTGCACGGCCTGATCGACCGGCGCCAGCGCGGCCAGCGGCGACCCGGTGACGGTCCACTGGCGGGCGTCGGGAATGTCCTGCTTGGCGAACACGGCGGCGTAGATTGGCGCGGCGGTGCTGCCGCCTCCCTGCACGAGGATCGGATAGTAGCCCTCCGCGACCTGCTGGTTGAAGAAGGTCTGGTAGCCGGAGCCGGAGAGGCCATGGCGCGCGACCCAGGGGCCGACGAAATCGTCCTTGAACACCGAGCAATAGGTCGCATCGCCCGACAGCGCCACATAGGCCGGCCGATAGGCATTCAGATGGACGCCCGGCAGTTGGGTCTGGGCGTTGAAGTTCGTCTGGTAGGCGGAGGCGGTATCGGCCGCATTGACTGTCGATTTCACGTAGGTCGGATTGGGGTGCCAGATCGCGGCGTAGTGCAGATCCGGCGACGCGCCGTAGATCGAGAAGGAGCGGAGGATCTGCCCATTGTTGAAGGCTGCCGTGTTGGCGGCCGCGAAGTCGGCAGGCGTCATGCCGTGGCGCCCGGACCAGGGCCCCGGATCGCCCTGTTCAAACACGGACGCGAACACGGCGTCGCTGATCGCGCCGGTCGCCGAGACAAGCACGGGGTAATAGCCCGCGTTCGACCATTCCGTGAAGAAGCTTTGGTAGCCGGCGGCGTCCACGCCATGGATCGCGACCCAGGCCGGGCCGGCGCGCTGCACCCATACCGCTGCGTATAACGCCTTGCCCGGGTCGCCGTAGACGCTGAGCGAGATCATGCGATAGCCTTGGGCTGACCACTTGTCGAAGTTTGTCTGATGCTGGGCGGCGGTTACGCCATGGTAAGCCTGGAACAACATCGAATTTCTCCCCTTCCGAGAGCTATGGAAAATTGGTTGACCGGCCTCGTGGCTCCGGATTCCCTTGGTTTGCGACAACTTGGGTGGCGGCGGCGCTGCGCTTTATCGTAACGGGCGACGGCGACACCGCACTTTCTCGACGCCTCGAAAATGACCGGATTCCTGAGACTGGCCGGCCGCTTGTCGATCCGGGGAACGCCGGTCATGATTTCGCTGAGATTTTGCAAGGGGCCGAAATCATGGTTCGGAAGGCGTCTTACGGTCTGATCGTCCCGATGGTCTGCGCAGGGTCGCTGCTTCCCGCCGGAACGGCGTCCTCGTCGGCGTCCGGCTCGAACGACAAAAACGGTGACAGTGCATTTTATTGCCGTCAACTTGACGCGTCCTTTCGCCCGGTCCACGACGGCTATGGGCGCTTCGGGAATTGGCCGGACGGCGGCGGATCGGAAATCCTCGCCGAAGAGCCGAGCCCGGCCGAGACGGTCGGCCGGCTGACAGGCTCGCACGACCTTCTGGAGCAACGCGAGGCGGCGCCGCTGCTTGCGCCGCGCGCCCCGCCGGCCGAAACCGGCGAGCCGGAGGGACGCGAGTTGAATGCGCTGTCAACCCAACCGAGCGAACAGGGCCGCCCGGACGGCCTCAAACAGCGCGAGGATTGGTCCGGAGGTCAATGGCGACCTCGATCCCGCCAGGCTGGTGTTGATCGACGAGACACAGGCGTCCACCAACATGGCGCCGCTGTTTGGGTGGGCGCCCAAGGGAGAGCGCCTGCGCGCAGGCGTTCCGCACGGCCACTGGAAACCGACGACCTTCATCGCGGGGCTGCGATTGGCGGGGTTGACAGCCCCCATGGCGCTCGACGGATCGATCAACGGGACGAGCTTTGTCGATCAGATGCGCCGCGTTCTCGTGCCAAAGTCATCCCCCGGCGATGCCGTCGTGGCCGACAATCCGAGCAGCCACAGGAGCGATCAGATTCGCGAGGCGATCGAAGCGGCGGGCGCGACGATGCGCCTTCTTCCGCCCTACAGCCCGGACTTCAATCCGATGGAGAAAGCCTTCTCCGAGCTCGAGGCGCATCTGCGAAGCGCCGCGGCGCGATCCGTCGAAGCGCTCCGGGAAACCATCATGCGCCTGACCCGGCTCTTCACGCCGAGCCAATTCGCAAATTTCTTCGCCGCATTCGGATACGATCAGGATCAAGCTGAAAAGCTCTGAGCCGATCCCCCCTCGCCAAATTCTCCTTCCCCGGCTTCCGAGCGGCAGCCTCACCCCGCATGCGCGAACTCCCAGTACAGCGCCCGCGCGCGCCGGAACGCCGGCCCCGGCTGCAGGTCGCGGCCGTCGATGTGGCGGACCGGGGTCACCTTGCCGTAATTGCCGACCGCGAAGATTTCGTCGGCGGCGCCGAAATCGGCGAAGCTCAGCGTCGCCTCGCGCGCGTCGGCGCCGTCCGCGCGCAGCAGCTTCAGCACCCGCTGGCGCGTCACCCCGTCGAGGAACGAGCCGTTCGCCATCGGGGTCAGGATCACGCCGTCGCGCGCCATGAAAATGTTGGCGGTGGCGAGTTCGGCGACATTGCCGAGCATGTCGCACAGGATGCAATTGTCGAACCCGCGCGCGCGCGCCTCCATCAAGGCGCGCGCATTGTTGGGATAGAGGCAGCCGGCCTTGGCGTCGATCGGCATGGTCTCGGCGGTCGGCTTGCGATAGGGGGAGCGGGTGATCGAGACGCCGGTCGGCTGGGGCAGGGGGGCCTCGTAGATCGACAGGCAGAAGCGCGTCGAGTCCGGGTCGGGCGGCACCGAGCCCTCGCCGTTGCGCTCGGCCCAGTACATCGGCCTGATGTAGAGCGCGGCGCCCGGCGCGAATTTCTTCACGCCCTCGCGCGCGAGTTCCTCGATCGCCGCCTCGCTCATCGTCGGCTTCAGCCACATGGTCCGCGCCGAGCGGTTGACCCGCGCGCAATGGCGGTCGAGGTCCGGCGTCACCCCCTCGAACGCGCGGGCGCCGTCGAACACGCTGGAGCCGAGCCAGAAGGCGTGGCTGCGCGGGCCGAGGATCGGCGGATTGCCCTCGATCCATTCGCCGCCGAAATAGGTGAAGGTCTGCGACCACGCGGGCATCGGCGGCTCTCTCGTCGGTTGTCGGGGACGCTTGAACGTGCGGGGCGCAGGTTAAGCGCGCTGGGACGAGAAGACCACGCATTTATGGCGACGCGCCGCCCGGCGCGGCTTGTCGATCCGCTGGCCGCGGCGCGGCCGGTCGGATAGGCTGGCCGCCAGGCCACCAAGGAGGCAAAGCCGTGAGCGTCCCGCAGAATGCGCCGCTCCGCGTCACCCTCGTCCGCCACGGCGAGACCGAATGGTCGCTGTCGGGCCGGCACACCGGCGTCACCGACGTCGCGCTGACCGCGCGCGGCGAGGACGGGGCCCGCGCGCTCGAACCCTGGTTGCGGCGAACCGCCTTCGGCCGCGTCCTCACCAGCCCGCGCGCCCGCGCGCGGCGCACCTGCGCGCTGGCGGGCCTGGCCGCCGCCGCCGCGGTCGAGCCGGATCTGGCGGAATGGAACTACGGCGATTTCGAGGGCCTGCGCTCCGACGAGATTTTGCGCGAGCGGCCGGGCTGGAGCATTTTTCGCGACGGCTGCCCGAACGGCGAGAGCCCGGACGAAGTCGCCGGCCGCGCCGATCGTCTGCTCGCGCGGCTGCGCGCCGGCGGGGGCGAGGCCGCGCTGTTCACCCACGGCCATTTCGGCCGCGTCCTGGCGATTCGCTGGATCGGCGCTCCGGTGATCATGGGCGGGCATTTCGCGCTCGACGTCGCCTCGATCGGTCTGCTCGGGGCCGAGCCCAGCCACCCCGAGACGCCGGCGATCGTCCTGTGGAACTATTCGCCGACCCGCGAAGCGTAGGAGAAATCCGATGCGGACCAATCCCTACCTGATTTTCGACGGCCGCTGCGAAGCGGCGTTCGGCTTCTACGCGCAGGTTCTCGGCGGCGCCATCACCGCGATGATGCGCCACGCCGGCACGCCGATGGAGGCGCATGCGCCGCCCGAATGGCGCGACAAGATCCTGCACGCCCGGATGGAGATCGGCGACACCGTCCTGATGGGCTCCGACGCGCCGCCCGGCCGCTACGAACCGCCCCGGGGTTTCTCGGTCTCGATCCTGATCGACGACGTCGCCGAGGCCGAACGGGTGTTCCACGCGCTGGCCGAAGGCGGGAGCGTGGGGATGCCGATCCAGAAGACCTTCTGGGCGGCCCGGTTCGGCATGTTGGTCGACCGGTTCGGGATTCCCTGGATGGTCAATTGCGAGGGAGCGGGATGACGCGGCCGGGCGCCGCATGGACGACCGGCGAGGGAAATGGGAGATTGCGACGTCGCGCCGCAGCAGCCGCGCGTCATC
>JBEKZS010000163.1:0-9012 GCA_049509635.1 Roseiarcus sp. | reverse complement strand
CCGCCGCATCCGCCTTTTTTGCTTCGCGACGAAGGTCTCCAATCGATTCTTCGGCGATCCGCAATCGTTCGTCGAGCCGGATCAATTGTTCGGACGCCTCGCTGCGCTCGATGCGAAGCGCGCCGAACTCGGTCATGCGCGGCTGCATACGCAATTGCGCCGCCGCTTCGAGCGCGGTGTCGATCGCCTCGATCAGATTGCCGCGCTCGCCGCGCAGCGCCTTGAGCGCGGGGGTCGGGACGCCGAGGTCGGGATCGATGTCGGGCAGGCGGAGGCGACGGAGGGCGCTGCGCAGGTTCGCGAGGTCGTCGGCGAGCGTGAAGGTGACGCCTTCGCGCTCGTTGGCGACGATCAACCGGGCGCGGTCGAGCACTTCCGTGAAAAAGGCCTGATGAATCTCGTCGTTGGTCTCCAGCAAGGCGCTGCGCATCGAGCCGCGGGCGCGATCCAGCTCCGCCATCGCCTCCCTCATCGTCGCTATGCGCTGCGGGCGGGTGGGAACGGCCTCGCTCATGGCTTGCCCCTCCGTGGAGGCAATGGCGAGAAGATCGGGCGCGGCTTGACGCCGAACCAGTCCTCGATCGAGCCGGCGATGGCGTTGGCGGCGACGGCGAGCGCGTTCTCGCGGTCCTTCCAATCGTGAACGGGAACGAGATTCCCCTTGGCGTTCTTCGGCGCCGCGTCGATGTAGGGGCCGAAGAAAAAGCGCCAGCAGGAATTGCGGTAGATCACGGGCACGAGGAGTGCGCCGTCCTTCTGGTGGCGCGCGACCATCGCCGGCAACTCCTGTTGCCAGATGTAGTCGGACGCGAAGAAGTCGTTGGTGATCAGACCGACGAGGATGTCCGACCTGGCTATCTCTGTCCTGATCACATCGCTCCAATGATATCCCGGCGTTAGGCGATGGTCATGCCACATTTTGAAATCGTAGAGATGAGCGACCGGCTTCAGATGCACCAGAAGCCGGGCGAAGGCCTCGTGGTCCTGATGCGAATAGGAGATAAAGCACTGCTTCGGCCCGGCCATGGGCTCATAAGACGATGGCCGGGTTGCCGGCGCAAGTCGGCGCCGTTCGACTTTGAAGGCCTTCCCTCGGCAATTCCCGGGCGGCCGAGGCCGCGCCGCGCGAGCCGGCCAGAGGCGCCCGGCCCGCTCACAATATCGCCAGCCGAGCCCCCACCACGACCAGCACCAGCGCGAGCAGCGGCCGCAGCCAGCGGTCGGGCAGGCGCGGCGCGAGCATGCTGCCGGCGATGATGCCCGGGATCGAGCCGATCAGCAGCAGGCCGAGCGTGCCGAGATTGACCGAGCCGATCAGCCAGTGGCCGAGCCCGGCGACGAGGGTCAGCGGCACCGCATGGGCGATGTCGCTGCCGACGATCTGCGAGGTCGGGACTTCGGGATAGAGCAGGATCAGCGCGGTCACCCCGAGCGCGCCGGCGCCGACCGAGGACAGCGAGACGAACACGCCGAGCAGGACGCCGGTGAGGATCGTCAGGCCGACGCGCAGCCGCCGATCGATCCGGCCGACGCGGGTCGCCGCATAGGCCTGGATGCGGCCGCGCAGCAGCATCGCCGCCGCGGTCAGCAGCAGCGCCCAGCCGAGGATCGTCGTGATCAGCGCCGCCGCGCCCGGGCCGAACGGGCCGAAATGATCGAGCAGGTAGATCATCGCGCAGGCGGTCGGCGCGCTGCCGAGCGCGAGCAGGCCGGTCACCCGCCACAGCACGGTGCCGTTGAACCCGTGCACCGCCGTGCCGACCGACTTGGTCGCCGCGGCGTAGAGCAGGTCGGTGCCGACCGCGGTCGCCGGATGGACGCCGAACAGCAGCACGAGGATCGGGGTCATCAGCGAGCCGCCGCCGACCCCGGTCACGCCGACCACCACGCCGACGAACAGGCCGGAAAACACATAGAGCAATGGAGGCCTCGCGGGTGCGCCGAACGATCGCGCCGCCGCGAGTCGCGCGCGGGCAGGGCGACGCCGAGCCGGGCTGGCTTAGACGAAGCGGGGGGCGAACTCAAACCGCCGCACGGCGCCGGCGATTGCGCCGCCGCGCCGCCGCGTGCGATGTCCGACGCCCGCCGCGCGATCGCCGCGGCGCCGCGCAGGAGGGCCGATGTTCTTCGCGTTCTCGAAAATCCTCTGGTTCTTCGCCGAGCCGCTCGACGCGCTGCTCGTCCTGGCGCTGGTCGGCGCGCTGGCTGCGGCGGGGCGCTTCCGGCGGGCGGGGCGGCGGCTCGCGATCGGCGCGATCGCGCTGCTGCTGGCGTTCGGCGTCCTGCCGGCCGGCGCGCTGCTGATCGAACCGCTCGAGGATCGCTTCCCGCCGCCGCCCGCCGACATGGCGCCGCCCCATGGAATCATCGTGCTCGGCGGGGCGATCGATCCGGCGCTCGGCGCCGCGCGCGGCCAGCCGATCCTCGTCGACGGCGCCGCGCGGCTCACCGAGGCGGCCGCGCTCGCCCGCCGCTTTCCCGGCGCGCGGCTCGTCTACACCGGCGGCAACGGCTCGCTGATCCGCGACGATCCGCCGGAGGCGGCCGACGCCGGCCGGCTGCTGGTCGCGCTCGGCGTCGATCCGGCGCGGCTCACGCTCGAGGATCGCTCGCGCAACACCGAGGAGAACGCGCTGTTGACGAGGGATCTCGTCCATCCCCAGCCGGGGCAGGTCTGGCTGCTCGTGACCTCGGCGTTTCACATGCCGCGCGCGATCGGCCTGTTCCGCCGGGCCGGCTTCGACGTCGTCGCCGATCCCGTCGACTATCGCTCCTATGGCGGGCCGCGCGATCTCAGGCTCCGCTCCGACGCCGCGCGCGGCCTCGAACTGTTCGACCTCGCCCTCCACGAATGGATCGGCCTCGCCGCCTACCGGCTCGGCGGCAAGATCGACGCGCTGTTTCCGGCGCCGTGAGGCTCCGGGGTCAGTCCGAGCGCGGCAGGCCGAGCCGGTAGACCCCGCGGAAATCATGCGGGTCGACCGGCTTGCCCTTGCGGTAGATGACGATCCGGCCGCTCTCGGCGAGCCGCACCGCCGCGCCGCGCACCCGCGCAAGATGGTTCCGCCAGCCCAGCGAATCCTCGCCGCGCGCGGCGGCGAAGGCCTGGGCGGCGTCGGTCGGGCAGATCGTGCGCGCGGGTCCGGCCTCGTTGCACAGGGCGAAAATCGTCGCCTCGAGGCTGGGCGCGGACAGGGACTTGGCTTCGGCGTCGATCATGGCGCTTGATGCGCCGCGCGCCGGCGGCCGGTCAAGCCGCGCGCTTGACAACAGCCGGGCGGCGCTCGAAGAACAGCGTCATACCCCGCGCCCGGACATCGTCGTGCCGCTCAAGCTGGTCGTCGCCAACAAGGCCTATTCCTCGTGGTCGCTGCGGCCCTGGCTGCTGCTCGCGCAGTTCAAGATTCCGTTCGAGGAAATCGTCATCCCGATGGATCAGCCCGACACGCGCCGGCGCATGCTGAAATATGCGCCGACCGGCAAGTGCCCGTCGCTGCACGACGGCCCGGTGTCGATCTGGGAATCGCTGGCGATCGTCGAATATGTCGCGGAGAAATATCCGGACAAGGCGATCTGGCCGAAGCAGAAGGCGGCGCGCGCCCATGCGCGCGCGCTCAGCAGCGAGATGCACGCGGGCTTCCAGGCGCTGCGCCAGCATTGTCCGACCAACTTCCGCCGGCCGGTCCGCAGGATCGAGCTCACCGAGGCGGTCGAGGCGGACGTCGCGCGAATCGAGGCGGCCTGGGCGGGCGCGCGCAAGAGCTTCGGCGGCGCCGGGCCGTTCCTCTACAACAGGTTCAGCGCGGCGGATGCGATGTTCGCGCCGGTGGTCAACCGGTTTCACGTCTATGACGTCAAGGTCGCCAGGAAGACCCGCGACTACATGGACGCCATCATGGCGCTTCCCGCCTGGAAGGCCTGGATCAGGGATGGCGAGGCCGAAACATGGCGCATCGAACGCTACGACAGCATCTGAGCCGATTGGGCGGGAGCGGCCTGATCCTGCTCGGGTTCAAGGTCAAGCGGTCGCGGGTCCTCAATCTGGGCACCGGCGCGATGATCACCGAGGGGCTGGAGAACAATCTCTGGACCGATTTCTACCACAATGCGATGACGATCAGCTGGCCGACCTTCTTCGGCTCGCTGGCGGCGATCTTCGTCGTGTTCAATCTGCTGTTCGCGGAGATCTACAATCTGGGCACCGGGCCGGTCGCCAACGCCAGGCCCGGCAGCTTCTCCGACCTGTTCTTCTTCAGCGTCGAGACCGCCTCGACCGTCGGCTACGGCGACATGTATCCGGCGACGACCTACGGCCATGTCGTCGCGGTGGTCGAGGATTTCGTCGGCCTCGTCTCGCTCGCGGTCATGACCGGGCTGGTGTTCGCCCGCTTCTCGCGGCCGCGGGCGCGGCTCATCTTCGCCAGCAATCCGGTCATCGCGATGCACAACGGGGCGCCGAACCTGATGCTGCGGGTCGCCAACGCGCGCAACAACTTCATCTCCGACGCGAGCGCCAAGCTATGGGTGGTCCGCAGCCGCGTCTCGCCCGAAGGCCGGCGGATGACCGGCTTTCAACCGATGAAGCTCGAGCGCAGCGAGAATCCGGTGTTCGCGCTGAGCTGGGTGCTGTTCCACCCGATCGACGAGAGCAGTCCGCTGCACGGCATGAGCGCGCAGGAGATCGCCGCCAGCGAGATGAACTTCGGCGTGACGATCAGCGGGCTCGACGAGACCTCGGCGCAGATCGTCCATTCGCGCAAGATGTATTCGGTGCGCGATCTGCGCCACGGCCACGAATTCGTCGACATCATCCGCATCGACGAGGACGGGCTGCGCCACGTCGACTACGCCAAGATCCACGATACCCGGCCGGCGGCGGTCGAGATCGCGCCGCAGCCGGCCGATCGCGGCGTCCTGCGCCCGTCGGGCTGACCGCCTGCATTCGGAGACTGGCTTGGCGATCCTGAAGACCAAGGCGGCGGCCGCTTCCCCCGAACATGACGCCAACGCGCAGAGCTGGCGGGCGCTGCTCGCCGAACTGGCGCGCCGGCGCGCCGCCGCCGCCGAAGGCGGCTCGGCGCGCAGCCGCGAGCGCCATGTCGCGCGCGGCAAGATGCTCGCGCGCGAACGGGTCGCGCGGCTGATCGACCCGGGCTCGCCGTTCCTCGAAATCGCGCCGCTCGCCGCCTTTGGCATGTACGAGGGCGACGTCCACGGCGCCGGGCTGATCGCCGGGATCGGCGCCGTGGAAGGCCGCGAGACGATGATCGTCGCCAACGATCCCACCATCAAGGGCGGCGCCTATTATCCGATGACGGTCAAGAAACACCTGCGCGCCCAGGAGATCGCGCGCGAGAACGGCCTGCCATGCGTCTATCTCGTCGATTCCGGCGGCGCCAACCTGCCGCACCAGGCCGAAGTCTTCCCCGACCGCGAGCATTTCGGCCGCATCTTCTACAACCAGGCCAATATGTCGGGGGCGGGGATCGCGCAGGTCGCGGTCGTCATGGGATCGTGCACCGCGGGCGGCGCCTATGTCCCCGCCATGTCCGACGAGACGATCATCGTCAGGAACCAGGGCACGATCTTCCTCGCCGGCCCGCCGCTGGTCAAGGCGGCGACCGGCGAGGTGGTCTCGGCCGAGGAGCTCGGCGGCGCCGACGTCCACACCCGGGTGTCGGGCGTCGCCGATCACCTGGCGCGCGACGACGCCCATGCGCTGGCGCTCGCCCGGCGCGCGATCGGCAATCTCAACCGCCGTCCCAAGGCCGCGCATGACACGATCGCCCCGGTCGAGCCGCTCCATCCCGCCGAGGAGCTCGAGCGCATCGTGCCGGTCGACCTGCGCAAGCAATATGACGCGCGCGAGATCATCGCCCGGCTGGTCGACGGCTCCGCCTTCGACGAATTCAAGGCGCGCTACGGGACGACGCTGGTCACCGGCTTCGCGCGGCTCTCGGGCATGCTGATCGGCATCCTCGCCAACAACGGAATCCTGTTTTCGGAGAGCGCGCTGAAGGGCGCCCATTTCATCGAGCTGTGCGCCCAGCGGAAGATCCCGCTGCTGTTCCTGCAGAACATTTCCGGCTTCATGGTCGGCCGGCAGTACGAATCGGGCGGAATCGCCAAAGACGGCGCCAAGCTCGTCACCGCGGTGGCGAGCGCGCGCGTGCCCAAGATCACGCTGATCGTCGGCGGCTCGTTCGGGGCCGGCAATTACGGCATGTGCGGGCGCGCCTATGGCCCGCGGTTCCTGTTCGCCTGGCCCAACGCGCGCATCGGCGTGATGGGCGGCGAGCAGGCGGCGAGCGTGCTGGCGACGCTCCGCCGCGACGCAATCGAGGCCGAGGGCCGGGCCTGGTCGGCCGAGGACGAGGAGGCGTTCAAGGCGCCCATCCGCGCCAAATACGAGACCGAGGGCTCGCCCTATTTCGCGACCGCGCGGCTGTGGGACGACGGGATCATCGCGCCCGCGCAGACCCGCCGCGTCCTCGCGCTCGCCTTCTCCGCCTGTCTCAATGCGCCCATTGAAGAGACCCGGTTCGGTGTGTTCCGGATGTGAGCGCGCCTCGCGCGGGAGAGCCACGTGTTCGAATCCGTCCTGATCGCCAATCGCGGCGAGATCGCCTGCCGGATCATCCGCACCGCGCGCCGGCTCGGCCTGCGCACGATCGCGATCTTCTCGCAGGCCGATCGCGACGCCCCGTTCGCCCGGCTCGCCGACGAGGCGCACGAGATCGGTCCGGCGCCCGCGCGCGAGAGCTATCTGGCGGGCGAGCGGATCGTCGCGCTCGGGCGGCGCGTCGGCGCCGCCTGCATCCATCCGGGCTACGGATTTCTCTCGGAGAACGCGGAATTCGCGGAGGCCTGCGCGGCGGCCGGAATCGTGTTCGTCGGGCCGTCGCCGGCGGCGATCCGCGCGATGGGCCTCAAGAACGCCGCCAAGGCGATGATGCAGAAGGCCGGCGTGCCGGTCGTCCCGGGCTATCACGGCGACAACCAGACGCCGAAATTCCTGCGCGAAAAGGCCTATGAGATCGGCTATCCCGTGCTGATCAAGGCGATCGCCGGCGGCGGCGGCAAGGGCATGCGGCGGGTCGACGCGCATGTCGATTTCGAATCGGCGCTGGACGCCGCCGCGCGCGAGGGGCAGGCGGCGTTCGGCGATCCGCGGGTGCTGATCGAGAAATATGTCGCCCGGCCGCGCCACGTCGAAATGCAGATTTTCGGCGATTCGCACGGCGAGGTCGTCCATCTCTTCGAGCGCGACTGTTCGCTGCAGCGTCGCCACCAGAAGGTGATCGAGGAGAGCCCGGCGCCGGGGCTGACGGCGGAAATGCGCGCGGCTATGGCGGCGGCGGCGGTCGCGGCGGGCCGGGCGGTCGGCTATTGCGGCGCCGGCACGATCGAGTTCATCGCCGATTCCTCGCGCGGGCTGCGCCCCGACGCGTTCTGGTTCATGGAGATGAACACGCGCCTGCAAGTCGAGCATCCCGTCACCGAGGCGATCACCGGCCTCGATCTCGTCGAATGGCAGTTCCGCGTCGCGGCGGGCGAGCCGCTGCCGCTCAGCCAGGGCGAGATCCGCCACAGCGGCCACGCCGTCGAGGCGCGGCTCTACGCGGAGGATCCCGAGCGTCATTTCCTCCCCTCGGCCGGCCGCATCCACGCGCTGCGGCTGCCGGAGGGCGACGGAATCAGGGTCGATTCCGGCGTCGAGGCGGGCAGCGCGGTCACGCCGTTCTACGATCCGATGATCGCCAAGATCATCGCCCATGGCGCCAGCCGCGACGAGGCGCTCGACCGGCTCGGCGAGGCGCTGGAGGCGACGATCGTCGCCGGCCCGCGCACCAACGCCGGCTTCCTGCGCGCGCTGGTCGACGCCCCGGAATTCCGCGCCGGCGCGTTCGACACCGGCTTCATCGACGCCCATCTGGAGGCGCTCGGCGCCGCGCCGCGCGCGCCCGACGCGGCGGCGATCCTGCTCGGCGCCGCGCGGCTGCTCGCGCGGCGGGCCGCGCGCGCGCCGGGCCGCTTCGATCCCTGGCGCGTCGCCGACCGCTTCGAACTGACCGGGCGCCGGCGGGTCGGCGTCGACGCGCTGGTCGACGGCCGGCCGGTCGGGCTGGTCGAGATCAGCCTGGACGGCGCGACGACGCTGGCGTTCGCCGACGGGCGCGACGGCGCGGAGGTGTTCGAGGCGGCGCCGGCGACGCTCGTCGAGGCGGACGAGGCCGTGTTCGTGCTGCGCGACGGCCGCCAGACCGAACTGCGCCTCGCCGACCCGCTCGACGGGGAGGCCGAGGCGGCCGGCGCGGGCTCGGGAATCGTCGAGGCGCCGATGCACGGCCGGCTGCTGGCGCTGTTCGTCGAAGACGGCGAGGCGGTCGAGCAGGGCGCGCGGCTGGGAATCGTCGAGGCGATGAAGATGGAGCATTCGCTGACCGCGCCGCGCGCCGGGCGCGTCGCCCGCATCGCGGCGGCGGTCGGCGACCAGGTTGCGCAAGGGGCGCGGATCATGACGATCGAGGCGGACCCCGCCGGCTGATCGGGGCTCCTTGGCCCCGCGTGGCCCGCGTCCGAGGGTAGGCCAGACCGCCGATCGTCCCGCTCGGGCGCCGCGCGCGGGGGCCTGACAACGGAGTTTCGGCATTGTCGAGCGCGGATAGACCGGAGACACGGCTCGCGACGCGGCTCGCCTTTCTGGTGGCGGGCTTCGGCCTGGCCTGCTGGGCGCCGCTCGTTCCGTTCGCCAAGGCGAGACTTCAGATCGACGAGGGGATGCTCGGTCTGCTGCTGCTGTGCCTCGGCGTGGGCTCGATCGCCGCGATGCTTCTGACCGGCGTGCTCGGCACACGATATGGCAGCCGACCCATCATACTCGCGGGCGGCTTCGGACTTGTCGTCTGCATGCCGTTGCTCGCCGTGGCCGCCTCGCCGGTCTCCCTGGGGTTGACGCTCGTCGCCTACGGCGCGGCGCTCGGGTCCCTCGACGTGGCCATGAACACCCAC
>JBEKZS010000162.1:0-9068 GCA_049509635.1 Roseiarcus sp. | reverse complement strand
CGTGCCGCGTGGATTGCTCGAGGCGGCCGAAATGCTCGGCCTGACGCCCTTCCAGCAGCTCCTGCGCATCCGCGCGCCGATCGCGTTCCGGCTCACGCTGCCCTCGCTCGTCAACGAAGCGATCCTGATCCTCAAGGCGTCCTCGCTGGTCTCGGTCGTCGGCGTCGTCGAACTGACGCGGATGGCGCAGGATCTCGACACCAGCCTCTACAAGCCGATCCAGCTCTACTCGGCCGCCGGCCTGCTCTATTTCATCATCAACCGCGCGCTCGCCGCCGCCGGGACATGGACCGAGCGACGCCTTTCCTGGGGGCGCGCGTGAGCTTCGACTTCGCGCTCGTCGCCGGCAAGCTGCCCGAGATATTCCACGCGCTCGGCGTCACGGTGTCGGTCTGGATCGTCAGCCTGATCGGCGCCGGCGTGCTCGGCTTCCTCGTGGCGGTCGCGCGGCGGTTCGGGCCGCCTTGGCTTGGTTGGGCGCTCGGCGCCTATGTCGAGCTGTTCCGCGGCACGCCGTTCCTGATCCAGCTGTTCCTGCTCTATTTCGGCGGGCCCTATGCGGGCCTGTCGCTCGATGCGATCCCGGCGGGCGTGCTGGGTCTCTCCGTCTACGGCGCCGCCTATTTCAGCGAGATCTTCCGGTCCGGGTTCGAGGCGGTGCCGCGAGGTCACGTCGAGGCGGGCGAATGCGTCGGGCTCGGCCGCGCGCAGATCGTGCGGCGCATCCTGCTGCCGGAAATGACCATGCTGGTGCTGCCGGCCTCGGTCAACATGGCGGTGATCCTGATGAAGGAGACCGCAGTCATGTCGGTCATCACCGTGCCGGAGCTGACGCTGACGATCAGCGCGATCGGCACCGAGTTCTACGCCTTCGTCGAATCGCTGTTCCTGCTCGCGCTGTTCTACTGGGGCCTCGTCGAGATCTGCGGCTGGCTCGGGCGCCTCGGCGAGCGGCGGCTCGCCCGTTTGAGATTCGCCGCGTCATGACCGAATCCGCAATCGTGGTGCGGCGGCTCACCAAGAGCTTCGGCCCGACCGAAGTGCTGCACGGCGTCGACCTCGACGTCGCGCAGGGCGAGGCGACGTGCGTGATCGGCCCCTCCGGCTCGGGCAAGAGCACGTTCTTGCGCTGTCTCGCCTTCCTGGAGGAGGCCAATTCCGGAACGATCGAGGTCTATGGCGAGCCGCTCGGCTTCGCCGAAGACGCGACAGGCCGGCGCATGCGACTGCCGGCGGCGAGCATCCGCGCCGTCCGGGCGCAGATCGGCATGGTGTTCCAGCAGTTCAATCTCTGGCCGCACATGACCGCGCTCGGCAACGTCAGCGAGGCGCTGAAGACGGTGCGCCGCCTGCCCCGCGCCGAGGCCGAGGAGCGCGCGATGGTCCAGTTGCGCAAGATCGGGCTCGAGAATCGCGCGCATCACTATCCCGCTCAGCTTTCGGGCGGTCAGCAGCAGCGCGTCGCGATCGCCCGCGCGCTCGCCATGGAGCCCAGGATCATGCTGTTCGACGAGGCGACCGCCTCGCTCGATCCCGAGCTGACCGGCGAGGTCCTCAACGTGATGCGCGCGCTGGCGGCGGACGGCATGACGATGGTGATCGTCACCCACGAGATCGGCTTTGCCGCCTCGATCGGCCGCAAGATTGCCTTTCTCGACAAGGGCCGGCTGCTGCTCGCCGGCGCGCCCCAGGACGTCTTCCGCAAGCCCCGGCATCCGCGCATCGATCAGTTCCTCGACACCTATCTGGATCGCGGCGCGGCGATGCTGATCTGAGCGCGGCGGGTCCCCTGCCGCCTCGCGGGGATTCGATGACGCTCGACTGCAACTACCTCTGCATGACCGACGACCCGCTCGATCCTCCCATGTCGCCTGGCTCCGCCTGCGCCGAGCGCGGCGTCGGGGCTCACGGGAACGACGAATAGCCCATCAGCGGCAGAATCCGGGTGACGATCGACCCCAGGCAGACGAGCACGACGAGCAGCTTCAGCAGTTGCGCGAGCCGTGCGTCGGGGCAGAAGCGGTCGATCGCCCAGAAGCAGATCGCGCCGACCACGATTGTGATCAGGATTCCGATGACGAGCGTGATCATGATGCCCCCTCTCCGTCCTCCGGCGCCGCTCCGGGATCTGCGGCGGCGCCCGGCGACGCCTCACGCGACCGCGTCGCGCCCGCTGTTGCGCGTCGCCGCGGCCCTTTTCGCCGAGGCCGAGCGCGCCGCCTCGGGGCGGGCCGCCGCCGCGGCCCCGGCGAGCTTTCCGCCTCGATGTGCGGCGGGATTGCCGGTTCGCACGCCTCGGCCGGAACCCGACTTCCGGCCGCCGCCATCGTCCTTGTTGACTGTCGCCCAGGCCCGCCGCTCCGCTTCCTTCTCGGGCACGCCGCGTTCCTCGTAGCTCGCCGCGATGTGCTCGGCCTTGCGGTCCTGTTTTTCCGTATATTTCGATTTGTCGCCTCGAGGCATGGCTCTTCCCTCGCAGTTATGGCGCTTCCCTCGCAGTTGAGGCCGAACGCGGATCGTGACCTCGAAGTTCCGGCCCGCGGCGGCATATTGCGCTGGGATGTGCGCCGCCCCATCTTCGCCTATAGAAGGCGAAACCGGAACGAAGGAGACGGCGCGATGGCGATCGGCGGCAGCGCGGGCGGGGCGACCGCTTCGGCGGTCAAGGACGTGACGACGGCCTCGTTCGGTCAGGACGTCATCGCCGCTTCGGCGCGCCAGCCGGTGCTGGTCGATTTCTGGGCGCCGTGGTGCGGCCCGTGCAAGCAATTGGCGCCGGCGCTGGAGAAGGCGGTCGCCGATTCCGGCGGCAAGGTCAGGCTCGTCAAGATGAACATCGACGAGCATCCCCAGGTCGCCGGCCAGCTCGGCATCCAGTCGATTCCGGCGGTCATCGCGTTCGACAAGGGCCAGCCGATCGACGGCTTCATGGGCGCTCTGCCGGAGGGGCAGGTGCGCGGCTTCATCGAGCGCCTCGTCGGTCCCCTGACCGCAGGCGCCGACGAACTCGTGGCGCAAGCGCAGGCCGCAGCCGCGGCGGGCGACTCCGCCGGCGCGGCCGCGCTCTATTCGCGCGTCCTGACCGAGGACGAGGCCAATGTGAAGGCGATCGCCGGGCTGGCCAAGCTGCATGTCGAGGCCGGCGATCTCGAACAGGCGCGCGGCGTGCTGTCGCTCGCCCCGCCGCCCGCGCTCGGCAAGGAGCTCGATCCCGCGATCGCGGCGGTGACCGCCGCGGTCGATCTGGCCGAACAGGCTTCCGCGCTCGGCGATGTCGGCGCCCTGGAGAAGACGGTCCTCGACAATCCCGCCGACAACCAGGCCAGATTCGATCTCGCGCTCGCGCTCAACGCGCGCGGCGACCGCGACGCGGCGGCCGACCGCCTGCTCGAGATCATCAAGCGCGACCGCAAATGGAACGAGGACGCCGCCCGCAAGCAGCTCGTCCAGTTCTTCGAGGCCTGGGGTTTGATGGACCCTGCCGCGGTGACGGCGCGCCGCAAACTGTCGGCGCTGATTTTCTAGCTTGGGGGTCGCACGGCCTGGCGGGAGTCGGTGACGGGCCATGACGGAAACGGGGACGCCGAACAGCGGTCTGCGCGCGGTTCTTGCGGCGCCTGCCAAGAGGTCGATGACAAGATGAAACTCTACCGCGCCTACGAGAGCCCTTCGGACCTCCCGGCCGAGATCCCCGTGTTTCCGCTGGTCGAGGCGCTGCTGTTGCCGCGCCGGCCGCTGCCGCTCAGCATTTTCGAACCGCGCTATCTCGCGATGGTCGACGACGCGCTTTCGGGCGAGCGGCTGATCGGGATGATCCAGCCGAGCGAGCGCGAAGAGGCCGCCGGGCCGTGGCCGGCGCTGTGCTCGGTGGGCTGCGTCGGGCGGATCACCCAGTTCGCCGAGACGGGCGACGGCCGCTGTTTCATCACCCTGACCGGCGTGGCGCGCTTCCGGGTGATCGGCGAGGCCGCGACGACGCGGCCGTACCGGGAGGCGCGCGTCGACTTCTCGGGCTTCGCCCAGGATTTCCGCGAGGGCGAGGGCGAGAGCGCGGTCGATCGGCCGGGCCTGCTCAACGCCCTGCGAAAGTTCGCCGAGGCGCGGAAGTTCGAGGTCGACTGGAACGACATCAAGCAGGCCTCCAACGAGGCGCTCGTCAACGGCCTTTCGATGCTGAGCCCCTACGGCGCCAGGGAGAAGCAGGCGCTGCTGGAGGCCGCCGACCTCAAGGCGCGCGCCGACATGCTGGTGGCGATCACCCAGATGGAGCTCGCCCGCGGCGACGACGCCCCGTCGCAGATCCATTAGGACTCCGGAACGGCCGGCCACAGCGCGCCCGAGTTGCGGAAGCGCGAAGCGGCGAGGCGAGCCAGCCTCGGCTCGACCGCTCCCCGCGGATCCGGGCGGGCGCCCGGCGCCAAATTCGCCAAATCGGGGCCGATGGTCTATGTCGGCGTCGTTCGGCGACGAGCGAGGCGACGGGAGTCGATGCGGTACGAGATGCTCTCCGCGCTCGTCGTATTCTGCTTCGTGGCGGCGATCACGCCCGGGCCGAACAACCTGATGCTGCTCGCCTCCGGCGTGAATTTCGGCTTTCGCCGGACGATTCCACACATGCTCGGGATCGATCTCGGCTTCGCCCTGATGGTCGCGCTCGTCGGCATCGGCCTCGACGCCGTCTTCTCGCGGTTTCCCGCGCTCCTGCCCGCCATGCGCTGGCTCGGCGCCGCATACATGCTCTGGCTCGCCCTCGCCATCGCCCGCGCCGGCCCGGCCGGCGAGGCGGACTATCGGGGCCGGCCGCTCGGCTTCCTCGCCGCCGCCGCGTTCCAGTGGATCAATCCGAAGGCCTGGGTGATGGCGGTCAGCGCGCTCACCGCCTATGCGGTGTCGGCCGACTACACGCGCTCGGCTCTCATCGTCGCCGCGGTGTTCGGCGTCGTCACGATCCCGTGCATCGCGCTGTGGGCGTCGTTCGGAACCGCGATGCGGCGGGTTCTGGCCGATCCGCGCTACGTCCGCCCGTTCAACGTCGCGATGGCGCTGCTGCTGGTCGCCTCGATCGTCCCGGTGTTCCTGGAGGGATAGCCTCATCGGAACGGCGGCTCGTCGAAGCTGCGCAATTTCCGGGAATGCAGCGTGTCGCGCCGGCTCTGCAGCAGTTCGAGCGCGGCGATGCCGATCTGCAGATGCTCGCCGATCGCCCGTTCGTAGAAGGCGTTTGCGGCGCCCGGCAGCTTGATCTCGCCGTGCAGCGGCTTGTCGGAGACGCACAGCAGGGTGCCGTAGGGCACGCGCATTCGGAACCCCTGGGTCGCGATCGTGCCCGATTCCATGTCGACCGCGACCGCGCGCGACAGGTTGATGCGCCGACGCTCCTGGGTCCAGCGCAATTCCCAGTTGCGGTCGTCGTTGGTGACCACCGTGCCGGTGCGCAGGCGCCGCTTCAGCGCCTCGCCGCGGTCGCCGGTGACCCGCTCGACCGCCTCCTGCAGCGCGACCTGCACCTCGGCGAGCGCCGGGATCGGCATGTCGAGCGGCACCGCATCGTCGAGGATATGGTCCTGGCGCAGGTAGCCGTGGGCGAGCACATAGTCGCCGATCAGCTGCGACTGGCGCAGCCCGGCGCAATGACCGACCATCAGCCAGCAATGGGGACGCAGCACGGCGATGTGGTCGGTTATGTTCTTGGCGTTGGCGGGGCCGACGCCGATATTGACGAGGCTGACGCCGCGCCCGTCCGAGCGCACCACGTGATAGGCGGGCATCTGGTACTTGTGCCAGACGACGCCGGCGATGCGGGCGTCGGCTTCCGCCTCGCCGAGGTCGGCGTCGATGACGACATTGCCCGGCAGCACCAGCCGGTCGACGCCGACGCCCGCCCGCAACTGGCCGAGGCCCCAGCGCACGAACTGGTCGACATAGCGGTGATAGTTGGTCAGCAGCACCCAGGGCTGCATCGCCCGCCAGTCGGAGCCGGTGTAATGGACGAGCCGGCGCAGCGAATAATCGACGCGCACCGCGTCGAACAGCGCCAGCGGGCGCGGCGTGCCGAACCTGATCTCGAAGGCGCCGTCGGCGATCTCGTCGCCGACGACGGCGAGCAGCGGCACCGGAAAGAACCGCGCCAGCTCCGCCGCCGAGGCGCCGCCGCGGCCCAGTTCGTCGCCAGTCTCGAAGACATAGGGGTAGGGGATTTCCTGTCCGCCGACGCCGACCTCGAGCCGGGCGCCGAATTCGGTGACCAGCGGACCGAGCTGCTCGAGCAGATAGGCGCGGAACGCGGCGGGCTGGGTGACCGTAGTCGTGTAGACGCCCGGCTCGGTGAATTTGGCGAACGCGCGCTGGTTCGACGGCGGCACGCCTTCGGGTTCGTAGGTGACGCGCAATTGCGGGTAGCGGAATTTCGCCCTGATGTCGCGCGGGGGCGGGACGCCGTCGGTGAGGAACCGCTCGACCGCCTCGCGCAGCGCCGAGGTCGCCTCGGCGTAGAGCGCCTCGAGGCGATCGACCGCCTGCGCGGGCGTCGCGAAACGCTCGAAGACATGGCCGGCGCGATGATCCAACGCAACTTCCTTCGTGGGCTACTTCGCCGCGACGCAGGCGATTTCGACGCGGTAGGGCGCGGCGGCGAGCCTGGCCTCGACCGTCGCCCGCGCGGGCGTATGGCCCGGAGCGACCCAGGCGTCCCAGACCGCGTTCATCTCGGCGAAGGTCGCAATGTCGGTCAGCCAGATCGTCGCCGACAGGATCTTCGTCTTGTCGGTCCCGGCCTTCGCGAGCACGCCGTCGAGGATGGCGAGAATCTCTCGCGTCTGCTCGCCGACGCTGCCGCCGGCGGCCTTGTCCGCCACCGTCCCCGCGACATAGACTGTGTCGCCATGGACGACCGCCTTTGACATGCGCGGGCCGACTCCGATGCGCTCGATGTCCATCGCTGCACCCCCTTCAGGAATCAATCAGGCCGGCGCGATGCCGACGACCGCGCCGAGGAAGTCGCGCTTGCCGAGCTCGACGCCGTTGAAGCGCAGGATGTCGTAGGCGGTGGTCAGGTGGAAATAGAAGTTCGGCATCGCGAAGTGGAAGACGTAGTCCGCGCCCTTCATCTTCATCCGGTTCGGCCCGAGCGGGAACACGACCTCGCGGGTCGCGCCGGCCGCGATCGCCTCCGGGCTGACGCCGCGCACGAATTCGAGCGTCTTGCGGATGCGCGCGCCGATCTCCTCGAACGTCGTCTCGGTGTCCTCGAACCTCGGCGCATCGACCCCGGCGAGCCGCGCGGCCATGAATTTGGCGTGGTCGCAGGCGATCAGGGTCTGGCGCACCAGCGGCAGCATGTCGGCCCGCAGCCGGGAGGCGAGCAGCACCGCAGGGTCGATCTTGCGCTCGGCCGCATAGGCGCTCGCCTTGGCGAGAATAGCCTCGAGCGCGCCGAGCGCCCGTTCGAACACCGGCACGGTGGCCTGATAGAGTGTGGAAGACATGCTGCGGCGCTCCCTCGGATTCGGCCGTGCACGGCCGTTGCGCGGCACCTTGCACAGAATGGCGGCCGGTTCAATGGCGGGACGGCCGCCCCGCTTGCTCCCCCGCGAAGCCCCGGGGTGGCCACACATCTCCATATAGCCAGCAATATCAAGCAATTACCTGATCGGCGGCGCGGTTCAAACCGGCGACCCCCAGCTCGCGATAGGCGTCGCGCCATTCGTCAAGCAGCTTGCGCCGGATGCCCAGCTCCGCGGCCACAGCCGCAAGCCGCTCCCCAGCCTCGATCCGTAACACCACGCTCTCTTTGAACGCCGTCGAATAGGCGCGCTGCACTTGATCCGACATGAACCCTCCTCGGAGGCCATGTCACCGTTTTAGCGTGTCTCACTTTCGGGGTGCACTCCACGGGTCCGTCACGGTAAATCCGGGGCCGGCCGCCGCGGCCCGCCCGAGTTCGGCCGATTGCTCAGGAAATTCAGCCGCTCCAGACGAGTCTGAACAGGCGTTTACGTTTCGATGTTGACCAATCGCATTCGCGGTCCGAGAAAGTCCGTTCATTGTAATGAACGTCTTGGAATCTGCTTATTGTATATTCGCAACGGGAATTCCTCCCGTGAACGATCGTTTACTTTTGTCTCTTTCCCATTCCTGTCTTCGAAGGACGAGGAAATGGGCGGATCGTTCAAGCTTTCACTGACGCTCATTTTGCTTGGTCCACACGGATGCCAAAGACGCTTGTATAGAGATGTCATGACGACAACGAAACAGTCATGCGTCCAAGCTGCACGGGGGTGTCCCATGTTTTCCGGGCGTTTGCTGCTCGCCGCGGTCGCTGCTTCGGCGGTTCTGGTTCCCGCTCTCGCCGACGCCTCGACGGCGACCGGCAACCTCGCGGTCAGCCTGACGGTCGCCTCGACCTGCACGGTCACCGGCGGCAGCATCAATTTCGGCAGCACCGGCCTGCTGACCGCCGCGCTTCCCGGCACCGGCGCCTTCAGCGTCACCTGCACCAACACCACGCCCTATAACGTCGGCCTCAACCAGGGCGCCAACGGCTCCTCGGTCACCACCCGCCAGATGAGGGGCACGGTCACCGGCGCGCTCGTCAATTACGCGCTCTATTCCAACGCGGGCGCCACCACCAACTGGGGCAACACGACGGGCTCGTGGGTGGCCGGCACCGGCAACGGTTCGTCGCAGACGCTGACGGTCTATGGCGTGGTTCCCGCCCAGACCACCCCGGCGCCCCAAACCTATACCGACACGATCACGATCACCGTGAACTACTGAAAGGCGGGGCGTCGAGGCGAATCGATCTTCGGCTCGACGTCGTTTTTCAGGCGCGATGACGCGGCGCCGGTATTACGGT
Organism: Roseiarcus sp.; assembly: GCA_049509635.1. Lineage (GTDB taxonomy): Bacteria > Pseudomonadota > Alphaproteobacteria > Rhizobiales > Beijerinckiaceae > Roseiarcus. The sequence continues at coordinate 214 of JBEKZS010000162.1, read as the reverse complement.
GATGGGGTGGACGGCGCCCCTACCGGCATCGATGCGCCAAGATGGTCGTTGTCAGAACCCATCCGAGGCCGGACGATTGCGCCGCGATTCGCCTCGAGGAGCCGTCCATGGTCAAGTCTATCAGCAATCTGTCGTCTGTCGCGGTCGTCGGGCTCGACACCGCCAAGAATGTTTTTCACGTCCATTGCGTCGACGAAGGCGGCTTCGTCGTCCT
>JBEKZS010000161.1:0-9171 GCA_049509635.1 Roseiarcus sp. | reverse complement strand
CCGCCAATATCGCGGGCGTGATCGAAGCCGGGGCGTTCGCAGCAATTCGATTCGGAGATCGATTATGACGAACACCAACCGGTACTTTGCCGCCAATGGCGCGGCGCTCCAGATCGGTATGCTTGCCGACCGACTGAGCGGCATCGTGCGTCTTGTCGCACAGCCTTCGGTGGTCCAGCTTGTATTGCGCCTCGCTCTCGCGGTCCCGTTCTGGCGGTCCGGCATTCTCAAATGGGACGGCTTTCTCCAGCTCAACGACACCGCAGTAGAATTGTTCAGCAGTGAGTTCATGCTGCATCTCCCGGGCGGACCCTACCTCTATCCCGCTCCAGCGGCCATGGCCTTCGCGACCGGGTGTGCGGAAATCCTCTTTCCCGCTCTTCTCGTTATCGGTTTTGCCACCCGATTCGCCGCGACGGGCCTTCTGTTTATGACATTGGTCGTCGAACTGACCATCCCGGACGGTTGGCCGATACACATAACTTGGGCGGCCATGGCGCTCGGCATCATGGCGTGGGGGCCAGGCCGGGTTTCCCTCGACTATGCTGTTCGGCGACTCCTAAAGCTACCGAGCGCCGACGGTTGACGGCGTATCGTCGGTCGGTGTGGACCCTCCGGCGGCGGACCCAGGATGCAGCCCTCAATAGAAAAAAATACGATGCAGCCCTCTGTAGGAAAAATTCGCCCCCGCGCCATCGACAATTGCGACCCCAGCATCCTGGCTCACATGAAGCGCCCGTCTTCTTGGCTGTCGGCCGCATGAGACGTATGGGGTTGCGCTTTCCATCAATACTCACATTAGTAATATGTTATTAGACGTGAATCGGCTCGCGACGCAGAGCCGACACGCGGGGAATCCGGATTCTTCGTGTCGACTTTGCTTTTTCTTCGACAAATGTGACTGGAAGGCTTCCCATATGCGAGCGGGCATACGCCTGACCGTTTCCGGTCTCGTGCTCGGGTCGATCATCGTGAGCGCGATCGGCGTTCACATTCTATGGTGGCGGACAGCGGAAGCGAACAGCCACGCGCTTGCCCAGACCATCAACGCCCAGATCGATACCACGGTCGAGAAGGAATTGACTACCATCACCAGCGAAGCGCGCGCCGCACATACCGCGATTCGGACACTGTTCGTTCAGCACGTACTGGAGACCCGCGAAGCGGACAAGCGCGAGTTCGTCTTTCTTTCGCAGCTTCAGGCGCAGCTGGATATTTCATGGGTCGCGTTCGGCTGGCCAGACGGTACCTTCTTCGCCGCGCACAAACTCGGCGATCTCGGACTGGAAATGATGGAAATCGCGCCCATGGGGGGAGCGATCAAGCGACGCGTCGACAAATATGGTGTGGTCGTTGGGGACATCCAGTTCGAGAAGCGCCGATTCGAGGACACCAAGAGAACCGCCATCAGCGGATCGTGGCGAAGCGTGTCATGGTCATTGAGGTCCTCATAGCCCAGCGCCAGGCCGAAAACCCGCTGGCCGACAAGCGTCGTCAAACTATGCTCGATCAATTCGCTGCGCCGTCGATCGCCAAAGCATCCGGCAAAGCGCTCGACAAGTCGGATCGCCCGATCGGTCGCCCCAAGCAGAAGTCCGCCCGCGTCCGAGGTGATCGATCCCCCGTCAAAATCGGCAACCACCGCCCGCCCTTCGACCGATGCAAACCCCAGCGAATCTGCGCTACACTGCGTCGGCATCGGGGAGCCCTTCCAATCCTGCTCGAGTCGTTCTCGCAAAACAACTTTCGCAGATTCGGAACCCCGATGCGCCTACTTTGGTGAGAAATGCGGGCTAGCGGTCACGCCCATGGCTGTCGAATTGCTGTCCGGTAGGTTTGACTGGGTCCTCGTAGAGGTCGCGCCATTGCGGGTTCACGGCTTCGATCAAAGCCATTTTCTTTGCCCGCGAACCGCCCTTGATCTGCTTCTCGCGCGCGATCGCCTCGTCCATGCGTTCATGGAACTCGTAGAAGACCAGCCGATGGCAATGGTATCGGCGCGTGAAGCCATCCAGAAGGCCTTCGCGATGGTGATGGACGCGTTGCGACAGGTTGGAAGTCACGCCTGCGTAGAGCGCGCCATTGCGGGCGCTGGCCATGAGATGGACGCAAGGCGCGCGAGGCGCCGCGAACTCTCCCGCGGATTTGGAGCGGTCGGTCGAAGACGCCGGGAAAGCGCGCGAGGTAATGCGGGACCGGCGGCGTTCCGCGGCCCCTGGATGGCTTCGCCGCTGCGCTCCTCGCCATGACGGGCGGCCTCTCGTCGCGCGCCCATGTTGGATGACGGATAGCGCCGCGAGCCACGCCGAAGAAGCCCCCGGGCATTGATCGACATCAATGCCCGAGGGCGCGGCCTGGACTAGGGAGTTCCCCGAGGCGACCAGGCGTCGCGCATCGAATCCTCGGCGCCGCGGCCACGACAGTCATCGGAGTTGCGCATGGAACGCCCCGCCGCGATCGGCGTCGTCATCGCCGTCCGCGGCGCGGTCGTCGACGTGCGTTTCGAGGATGCAGGCCTGCCGCCGATCGACACCGCGCTCGCGGTCGCCTGGGACCGGCCCGAGCCGCTGATGCTCGAAGTCCACAGCCACGTCGATCCGCACACGGTCTGCGCGATCGCGCTGCAGCCGACCGCCGGCCTCGCGCGCGGCGCCAGGGCGCATGCGACCGGCGCGCCGATCTCGGTCCCGGTCGGCGAGGCGGCGCTCGGCCGGCTGCTCGACGTCACCGGGACCCCCCGCGACGGCGGCGCCGCCTTCGCGGCCGACGTGCCGCGCCGCGGCATTCACCACGCGCCGCCGGCGCTCGCCGACGAAACTTCGGCGGCCGAGGTCTTCGAGACCGGAATCAAGGTGATCGACCTGCTGGCGCCGCTCGCCCAGGGCGGCAAGGCGGCGATGTTCGGCGGCGCCGGCGTCGGCAAGACCGTGCTGGTCATGGAGCTGATCCACGCCATGGTCGAGAAATACAAGGGCATTTCCGTGTTCGCGGGGGTCGGCGAGCGCTCGCGCGAGGGCCATGAACTGCTGACCGACATGCAGGGCTCGGGCGTGCTCGCGCGCACCGTGCTCGTCTACGGCCAGATGAACGAGCCGCCGGGCGCGCGCTGGCGGGCGCCGCTGACCGCGCTGACGATCGCCGAATATTTCCGCGACGAGAAGCGCCAGAACGTGCTGCTGCTGATGGACAATGTGTTCCGCTTCGTCCAGGCCGGCGGCGAATTGTCGAGCCTGCTCGGCCGCCTGCCTTCGCGCGTCGGCTACCAGCCGACGCTCGCCACCGAGGTCGCCTCGCTGCAGGAGCGGATCGCCTCGGTCGCCGGCGCGGCGGTCACCGCGATCCAGGCGGTCTATGTCCCCGCCGACGATTTCACCGATCCCGCGGTGACCGCGATCTCGAGCCACATGGACAGCATCATCATGCTGTCGCGCCAGCTCGCCGCGCAGGGCTTCTATCCCGCCATCGACCCGATCGCGTCCTCCTCCGCGCTGCTCGATCCGCTCGTCGTCGGCGAGGACCACTACCGGCTCGCCGGGCGCGCCCGCGAGGCGCTGGCGCGGTTCAAGGACCTGCAGGACATCATCGCCCTGCTCGGCGTCGAGGAGCTCGGCGCCGGCGATCGGCTGATCGTCAAGCGGGCAAGGCGGCTCCAGCGCTTCCTCAGCCAGCCGTTCGTGGTGACCGAGGCGTTCACCGGCACGCCCGGGCGCAGTGTCGGCCGCGCGGACACGCTCGCCGGCTGTCGCGCCATCCTCGATGGCGAGACCGACGCCTGGGAGGAGAGTTCGCTCTACATGGTCGGGACGCTCGACGAGGCGCGCCAGAAGGAGGCCGCTTCCGCCGCCAGGGGGCGCCCGCAATGAGGCTGCGGATCATCACGCCGCTCAGCGTCGTCGTCGACGATGACGAGGTGACGGCGTTGCGCGCCGAGGACGCCTCGGACGGGTTCGGCATCCTGCCCGGTCACGCCGACTTTCTCACCCATCTTTCGATCTCGGTCGTCGGCTGGAAGCGCGCCGACGCTCGCCCGCGCTATTGCGCGGTGCGCGGCGGCGTCATGACGGTGGCCGGCGGCCGCGAGATCGCGATCGCGGCGCGCGAGGCGGTCGCGGGCGACGATCTGGCGAGGCTCGACGCCACCGTCCTCGACCGGTTCCGCGCCGATATCGAGGCGGAGCGGACCGAACATGTCGAAGGCGCCCGCCTGCAGCTCGACGCGATCCGGCGGATCATGCGCCATCTCCGGCCGGATCGGCGCGGGGCGGGGATGTACGCATGACGGCGCCGCGCGACGAGCCGGACGAAGCCGATCCGCTGGTGCAGGGCGTCCGGCTCCGCGAGGCGCGCGCACGGCGCGCCTTGCGCGAGGGCGAGCCCTCGGTCGCCCGCCGGCTCGCCCAGATCGGCGTGCTCGGCTGGATGATCGTGACTCCGATGCTGATCGGCGTCTTCCTCGGCCGCTGGCTCGACGGCGCGCTCAATTCCGGATTGTTCTGGACCGCGCCGCTGCTGATGATCGGGCTCGCGCTCGGCTGCTGGTCGGGCTGGAAATGGATGGGGAGCGCATGAGCCTCTTCTCCTTCGGCGCCCTGCCGGCCTGGGCGGCGCTGGCGAGCGTCGCGATCCATTTCGCAATGGGCCTCGCGCTCGGCCGGTTCTATTTTCACGGCCTGTGGCGCCAGACCCGGCGCCTGGTCGCGGGCGCAGGCGCGGCGACGACGATCGCACTGATGATCGCCCGCTTCGCTTTGCTCGGCGCTCTGCTGACGTTCGCGAGCCTCGAAGGCCCCGCGCCGCTGCTCGCGCTGACGCTCGGCGTGCTGATCGCCCGCCGCGCCGTCCTGCGCGACATTGCGGAGGCGCGCCCATGACCTCGCCGCTGCTCAGCGTCGCGCTGTTCCATCTCGGCCCGGCGCCGATCACCGCGGGGGTGGTGACGACCTGGGCGATCATGGCGGCGCTGGTGGTTTGCGCGGCGCTGATCGCGCGCCGCCTGTCGCTCGTCCCCTCGCCGGCCCAGGCGTTCTGCGAACTGATCGTGGCCACCGTCGACGGCCAGATCCGCGACACGATGCGGGTCGAGCCCGGCCCCTACCGGGCCTTCATCGGCACGCTGTTCCTCTTCATCTTCGTCGCCAACTGGTCGTCGCTGATTCCCGGCGTCGTACCGCCGACCGCCCATCTCGAAACGGATGCGGCGCTCGCGCTGCTCGTCTTCCTCGCCATCATCTGGTTCGGCGTCCGCGCCGGCGGGTTGCGCGGCTATCTGGCGACCTTCGCCTCGCCGAGCCCGATCATGATCCCGCTCAATTTCGTCGAGAGCCTCACCCGCACCTTCTCGCTGCTGGTGCGCCTGTTCGGCAATGTGATGAGCGGCGTGTTCGTGGTCGGCATCGTGCTGTCGCTCGCCGGCCTGCTGGTGCCGATCCCGCTGATGGCGCTCGATCTGCTGACCGGCGCGGTGCAGGCCTATATTTTCGTCGTGCTGGCGATGGTGTTCATCGCCGGGGCGATCGACCCGGGATCCTCCGCTCCGGATGATTCCAGCCAAAGGACGCCCCCATGAACTGGCTCGCCCTCGTCAGCATCATATCGGCCGCGGTCGCGGTCTCGTTCGGCGCGATCGGCCCGGCGCTCGCCGAGGGGCGCGCGGTCGCCGCCGCGATGGACGCGATCGCGCGCCAGCCCGAATCGGCCAACACGATTTCGCGCACCTTGTTCGTCGGCCTCGCCATGATCGAGACCATGGCGATCTACTGCCTGGTCATCGCGCTGCTGCTGCTGTTCGCCAACCCGCTGCTGAAATGACGCCATGACCATCGACTGGTGGACGCTCGCGATCCAGACCGTCAACGTCGTCATTCTGATCTGGCTGCTCGAGCGGTTCTTCTGGCGCCCCGTCGCCGCCATGATCGAGCAGCGCCGCGCGACCGCGCAGCGGACCCTGACCGAGGCGGAGGCGCAGCGCGGCGCGGCGACCGCGGCGCTCGCCGACATCGCGCGCACCCGGGCCGGCTTCGCCGGCGAGCGCGAGGCGATCCTCGCCGCGGCCCACGAGGCCGCGCAGAAGGCGGGGGCCGCAAGCCGAGACGAAGCGGCGAAAGAAGTCGCGTCCCTGCAAGCGGCCGCGCAGGCGGCGATCGAGGCCGGCCGTCAGGCGGCCGAGACGGCCTGGACCGAGCGCGCGAGCCGGCTCGCGGTCGACATCGCCGGCCGGCTCGCCGCCCGGCTCGACGGGCCCGCGGTGCGGGGCGCCTTTCTCGGCTGGCTCGTCGAGGCGATCCGGGCGCTGCCGGGCCCGGCGCGCGAAGCGATCGCGGCGGACGGAATCGTCCTCGAAGCGGTCAGCGCGACCCCGCTCGATCCCGCCGAGCAGCCGCGCTGCCGGGACGCGATCGCCGCGGCGGTCGGCGGCGATCCGCAGATTGCTTTCACCGCGGATCCCGCGCTGATCGCCGGGCTCGAACTGCACGGCCCCCATCTCGTCGTCGCCAACAGCTGGCGCGCCGATCTCACCCGAATCCTCAGCGAGTTGACCCATGACGGCAAAGCCTGACGCGCGCGCCGACGTCTGGCTGGCGCGGGCGCGCGCCGGGCTCGGCGCCGCCGCGCTCGGTCCGCTGGCGCAGCAGATCGGCCGGGTCGAGGAGGTCGGCGACGGCATCGCGTTCATATCCGGGCTGCCCGACGTCCGGCTCGACGAATTGCTGCGCTTCGACAAGGGGCAGTTCGGCTTCGCGCAGGCGCTCGAGAGCGACCGCGTCGGCTGCGTCCTGCTCGACGGCGTCGATTCGATCGAGGCGGGCGATGTCGTGCGCGGCGGCGGCGACGTCGTGCGCACGCCGGTCGGGCCGGGGCTGCTCGGCCGGGTCGTCGATCCGCTCGGTCGCCCGCTCGACGGCAAGGGCCCGGTCGTCGGCGAGACGCTGGAGCCGATCGAACGCGCCGCGCCCGCGATCATCGACCGCGATCTGGTGACCCAGCCGGTCCAGACCGGCCTCGTCGTCGTCGACGCCCTGTTCGCGCTCGGCCGCGGCCAGCGCGAGCTGATCATCGGCGATCGCGCGATCGGCAAGACCTCGATCGCGGTCGATGCGATCATCAACCAGAAGACCAGCGACATCGTCAGCGTCTATGTCGCGGTCGGCCAGAAGAGCTCGAGCGTGCGCCGCGCGATCGACGCGATTTTCGCCGGCGGCGCGCCGGAGCGCTGCATAATCGTCGTCGCGGGCGCCGCGAGCGCGCCCGGGCTGCAATGGATCGCGCCGTTCTGCGGCTTCACCATGGCCGAATATTTCCGCGATCGCGGCCGGCATGCGCTGGTCGTCGTCGACGACCTGACCAAGCACGCCGCCACCCATCGCGAGATCGCGCTGCTGATGCGCCAGTCGCCCGGCCGCGAGGCCTATCCGGGCGACGTGTTCTATGTCCACGCGCGGCTGCTCGAACGCGCGGCCAAACTGTCGAAGGCGAAGGGCGGCGGCTCGCTGACGGCGCTGCCGATCGCCGAGACCGACGCGGGCAATCTCAGCGCCTATATTCCGACCAATCTGATCTCGATCACCGACGGCCAGATCGTGCTCGACTCCCGGCTGTTCTACGAAGGGCAGAAGCCGGCGGTCGACGTCGGCGCCAGCGTCAGCCGGGTCGGCGGCAAGACCCAGGCGCATGCCTTGCGCGCGGCGGCCGACACGCTGCGGCTCGACTACGCGCAGTTTCTCGAACTGGAAACGTTCACCCGCTTCGGCGGCATGCCGGATACCCGGGTCCGCGACCAGCTGACCCGCGGGGCGCGGATCCGCGCGATCCTCGACCAGCCGCAGCACGAACCGCTGCGGCTCGCCGACGAGGTCGCGCTGGTGCTGGCGGTCCAGTCCGGGCTGCTCGACCCCCTGCCGCTGCCCGCGGTTGTCGCCTTCCGCCGCGGCCTGCGCGAGGCGCTCGATCGCGATGCGGCGGACGCCGTCCGCTCGATGCAGGAGACCGGCGGCCTCGACGAGGCGCTGAAGGCGGCGCTCGTCGAAGCCCTGCGCCGCTACGCCGGTACGATGATCCCGCCGCCGGCGGCCGCGACGGCCCCGCCGCGATGAGCGATCGGCTCGCCGACATCGACGCGCGGATCGACGGCATCCGCCAGCTCGGCGCGGTGGTCAATGCGATGCGCGGCATCGCCGCCGCGCGCGCCCAGCAGGCGCGCGCCCAGCTCGCCGCGGTCGACGGCTACGCCGCGACGATCGTCGCCGCGATCGGCCGGGCGCTCGCCGCGGCGCCGCAGGCCCGCGCCGATCCTGGGCGGCGCCCGAGCCGGCCCGCCCTCGTGGTGTTCGTCGCCGAGCAGGGCTTCGCCGGCGCGTTCAGCGAGCGCGTGCTCGATTCCCTGGGGCCCGATCTTGCCGCCGGCGAGCTGTTCCTGATCGGCGACCGCGGCCGCGCGACCGCCGCCGAGCGGGGCGTGACCGCCGGCTGGAACGGCGCCATGCCCGCGCATTCGAACGGCGTCCCGCGGCTCGCCGGCGAGATCGCCGAGGCGCTCTATCGCCGCATCGCCAGGGGCGAGATCGACCGGCTCGACGCCGTGTTCAGCCAATGGCTGCCCGGCCACGGCGTCCATGTCGAGCGCCGCCGCCTGGTCCCGTTCGACCTCTCGGCCATTCCCCGCATGCGCGACGGCGATCCCCCGCTGCTGAACCTCGAGCCGGTCGCGCTGCTGGGCGCGCTCACCGCCGACTATGTCTATGCCCAGCTCTGCAATGCGGCGCTGCACGCTTTCGCCGCCGAGAACGAGGCGCGGATGGAGGCGATGGCGGCGGCGCGCGGCCAGATCGAGCGCCAGCTCGCCGCGTTGCAGGCGACCCAGAGGCAGGTGCGCCAGGAGGAAATCACCGCCGAGATCATCGAGCTCGCCGCGGGCGAGACCGCGAGCCGTTCGGGCGGGCGGGGGCGGCGATCGGATGAACCGGCAGGGGTCGGCGATGGCGCTGGATGAGGGCAGGGCGCTGTTCGGCTTCGCCGGGGACGCGATCTATCTCGATCACGGCAGTTTCGGGGTCGCGCCGCGCGAGGTGTTCGCCGTCGCCGCCCGCTGGCGCGCGCAGGTCGAGGCGGCGCCGCGGGCGTTCTTCGACTTGGACTGCCGGCCGCTGTGGCGCGAGTCGGCGGCGCTGGTCGCGC
>JBEKZS010000160.1:0-9381 GCA_049509635.1 Roseiarcus sp. | reverse complement strand
CCCCACGAGCGGCAGTTCGACGCCCTGGATGCGGGTGGCGAGCGCATCGAGGAAGCCGAACAGCAGGCAGGTCGCGAGCGCCGGCCAGGGCCGCCATTTGGCGAACACCAGCGCGGCGAGCGCGATGAAGCCCTTGCCCGCGCTCATGTGCGGCTGGAAATAGGCGGCCTGGGCGAGCGCGAGATAGACGCCGCTGAGGCCGACCAGCACGCCGCAGATGATCACCGCGCTGTAGCGCAGCGCGCGCACCGAAATGCCGGCGGTGTCGACCGCCGCCGGGTTCTCGCCGACTGCGCGCAGGCGCAGGCCGAAGCGCGTGCTGTAGAGCGCCCAATAGGTCAGCGGCACGAAGGCGAAGGCCGCGTAGGTCACGATGTCATGGCCTGAGATCAGATGGCGATAGATCGATCCGAGGATCGGCACGGCGCCGAGGCTGTCGACGAAGGGAAGGGCGATCGGGCTGAACAGCGCGGTGTCCGGCAATTGCGGCGTGCGGCCGCCCTGCGACCAGATCGCATTGCCGATCAGCGCGGTCAGGCCGTCGGCGACCATGTTGATCGCCGTGCCCGACACGATCTGGTTGGCGCGCTGGTCGATCGAGGCGTAGCCGTGGATCAGCGAGACAACGATCGTCGCGCCGACGCCGCCGAGCAGCCCAAGCCAGGCGCTGCCGGTGAACAGCGCGAACGCCGCCGCCGCGAAGGCGCCGGTGAGGATCTTGCCTTCGAGCCCGATGTCGACGACGCCCGAGCGCTCGGACCACAGGCCGGCGAGGCAGGCGAGGATCAACGGCACGCCGAGCCGGATGCCGGAGCCGAAGATCTGGATGAAGGTGTCGAACATGTCCATCCGCGACGGCCCTCAGATCGGCGGTTGGGCGGTGCGACGCGCGAGCAGCACCGCGACCGGCCGGCGGAACATGTGCTCGAGCGCGCCGGCGAACAGCACGACGAGGCCCTGGATGACGATGATCATGTCGCGGCTGATCTTCGGCTTGTCGAAGGCAAGCTCGGCGCCGCCCTGGTAGAGCACGCCGAACAGGATCGCCGCCAGAATGATGCCGACGGGATGGGCGCGCCCCATCAGCGCGACCGCGATGCCGACGAAGCCGAAGCCGGCAGTGTATTCGAGGATCAGCCGGTGCTCCTCGCCGAGGATCACATTGACCGCGAGCCCGCCGGCGAGCGCGCCCGAGAGCAGGGTGGTGACGATCGTGACCCGCGCGGGCGAGATGCCGCCATAGACGGCGGCGGTGGAATTGGCGCCGACGGTGCGGATTTCATAGCCGAGCCGGGTGCGCCAGATGAGCAGCCAGACCCCGGCGGCCGCGGCGAGCGCCAGCAGAAACGACAGGTTGAACGGCGTCACCGGCCACTCGACGCCGAGCGGCTTCAGCAGCTCGTGGAACTGCGGCACGATGCCGCCGGGCGGAAACTGCGGCGTCTCGGCGTTCATCTGGCTCGGCGAGCGCAGCACGTCGACGAGGAGATAGCCCATCAGCGCGGAGGCGATGTAGTTGAACATGATCGTGGTGATGACGATGTGGCTGTCTCGTTTGGCCTGGAGATAGCCGGGAATCGCCGCGAAGGCGGCGCCGAACAGCGCGGCGGCGAGAATCGCGACGATCACCAGGCTGTAGCCGGGGAGGAAGGGGCCGAGATAGAGCGCGGCGAGCGCGGCGCCGAGCCCGGCGACATAGGCCTGACCCTCGACGCCGATGTTGAACAGGCCCGCATGAAAGCAGATCGCGACCGCCAGGCCGGTGAAGATGAAGCTGGTCGCGTAATAGAGCGTGAAGCCCAGCCCCTCGAGATCGCCGAGCGCGCCGGCGATGAGGATTTTCACCGCCTCGATCGGATCCTCGCCGATCGCGAGCACGACCAGCCCCGAAATCAGGAACGCCGCCGCGACGTTCAGCAGCGGGATCAGTGCGACGTCGGCCCAGGCGGGGAGGGCTTTCAGAGGGGTGCTCACAAGACGACCCCGAAGAACGCGCCTCTCCCCTCCCCGCCCTTGCGGGGAGGGGCCGGGGGTGGGGCGGCGGCCGCACAGCGAGCGCCGAACGCCCCACCCCCGACCCCTCCCCGTGAGAACGGGGAGGGGAGGCGGGGCGGGGCAAGCATGCGCAGCGCGTCCATCTCGATCTCTCTCGTCACGCGGCGCGCTCGGCGACGCCCGCCATCAGCAGGCCGAGGTCCTGGGCGTTGGTCGCCCCGGGCTCGCGCTCGCCGGTTATCCGGCCCGCGCAGAGCACCAGGATGCGGTCGGACAGCGCGAAAATCTCGTCGAGTTCGACCGAGACGAGCAGCACCGCCTTTCCCGCGTCGCGCAGCGCGACGATCCGCTTGTGGATGAATTCGATGGCGCCGATGTCGACGCCGCGGGTCGGCTGGCCGACGAGGATGACAGCGGGATTGCGTTCGATTTCGCGGGCGAGCACGATCTTCTGCTGGTTGCCGCCGGAGAAATTGGCGGTCTTCAGCAGGGGCGCGCGCGGGCGGATGTCGTAGGACTCCATCTTCGCCGCCTCGTCGGCGATGATCGCCCTGCGGTCGAACAGAACGCCGCGGCCATAGACCGACTCGTCCTGGAAGCCGAGCATGGCGCTCTCGCACGCCTCGAACGGCATGACGAGGCCGACGCGGTGGCGATCCTCCGGGACGTGGCCGAGCCCGAGCGCGCGCATGCCCTTGGGGTTGCTCTCGGCCGCGCTCGGCGCGGCGCCGTTGACGAGGATTTCGCCCGCGGCGAGCAGCCGGATGCCGGCGAGGGCCTCGAGCAATTCGGACTGGCCGTTGCCGGCGACGCCGGCGATGCCGACGATCTCGCCCGCGCGCAGGCTGAACGAGACGTCCTCGACGCGGATGACGCCGCGATCGTCGCGCACGGTCAGTCCGCGCGCCTCGAGGACGACCGCGCCGGGGTGCGCGGCGCCCTTGTCGACCTTCAGGATCACCTTGCGGCCGACCATTGCGTCGGCCAGTTCGGGCGGCGAAGTCGCCGCGGTGTCGAAGGTCGCGACGATCTCACCGCGCCGCATCACCGAAACGCGGTCGGTCAGGCTCATGATCTCGCGCAGCTTGTGGGTGATGAAGACGATCGTCTTGTTCTGCGATTTCAGCACCCGCAGCATGGAAAACAGCTGGTCGGCCTCGGACGGCGTCAGCACCGCGGTCGGCTCGTCGAGCACGAGGATCTCGGCGCCGCGCACCAGCGCCTTCAGGATTTCGACGCGCTGCTGGAGGCCGACCGACAATTCGCCGACGATCGCCTCGGGATCGACGTCGAGCGCATATTCCTTGGCCAGATGGGCGAGCTTGACCCGGATCGCCGCCGCGCCGCCGGCGAGCAGGGCGCCGCCCTCGGCGCCGAGCATGACGTTTTCGAGCACGCTGAGCGGCGGCACCAGCATGAAATGCTGGTGGACCATGCCGATCCCGTGGCTGATCGCCTCCTTCGACGAGCGGATGCGCACGGGTTCGCCGTTCACGCGGATTTCGCCGGCGTCGGCTTCGTAGAAGCCGTAGAGGATCGACATCAGCGTCGACTTGCCGGCGCCGTTCTCGCCGACGATGCCGTGGATCAGGCCGCGTTCGATTCTGAGATTGACGTTCTTGTTGGCGTGAACCGGACCGAAGCTCTTGTCGACGCCGATCAGTTCGATCGCGGGCGCGGATGGGCCTGGTTCACTTTTCACGCAGGCGCCCCCAAGCGACGATCAGCGTCCGACGCGGAAATTCCCCTCAGAGCTTCCGTCGTCGTCATGGCCGGACGCGTCCGACCCTCTACGTCCCGAAGTTTCTCGCCGAAACAGGTTCACGCACGCCGGTCCCGTTTCCCCGCTTCCTGTCGTTGCGCGCGGCGGCCTCGCGGCGTGGATGGTCGGGGCGAGCCCGACCATCATGTCGTTCTCGGGCGCGGTCGACCGTCACACCGGGCACTTGTTGTCGGACATGTAGTTGTGGACGTTGATCTTGCCCGAAATGATGTCCGCCTTCGCCGCCTCGGCGGCCTTCTTCGCGTCGGGCGTCAGAACCGCCTTGTTCCACTGGTCCTCGGCGTAGCCGACGCCATTGTCCTTCAGGCCGAACACCTGCACGCCCGCCTTCCAGCTGCCGTCCTTGGCGGCCTTGAAGGAATCATACGTCGCAATGTCGACGCGCTTGAGCATCGAGGTCAGCACCTTGCCGGGGAACAGATTGTCCTGGTCCGAATCGACGCCGATGCCGAGCTTGCCGGCGTCGGCCGCCGCCTTCAGCACGCCCTGGCCGGTGGCGCCGGCCGCGGCGAACACGATGTCCGCGCCGCGATCGATCTGCGACTTGGCGAGCTCGCCACCCTTCACCGGGTCGTTCCACGCCGCCGGCGTGGTTCCGGTCATGTTGGCGAGAACCTCGTCCTTGCCGTTGGCGTATTTGACGCCCTGCGCGTAGCCGCACTCGAAGGCGGAAATCAGCGGGATGTCCATGCCGCCCACGAACCCGACCTTGCCGGTCTTGGAGGTGGTGGCCGCGATCACGCCGACCAGGAACGAGCCTTCCTCGGCCTTGAACACGATCGACTGGACGTTCGGCTTGTCGACGACCATGTCGATGATGCCGAACTTGGTGTTGGGAAATTCCCCGGCGACCTTGTCGAGCGCGGTCGCCCAGGCGAAGCCGACCGTCATGATCGGCGAGAAGCCGTCCTTGGCGAACTTGCGCAGGACCTGTTCACGCTGGGCGTCGTTCTGGATTTCGAGGTCGCGGAAATCGACGCCGGTGTCCTTCTTGAATTTCGTCGCGCCGTTGAAGACGCCTTCGTTGAACGACTTGTCGAACTTGCCGCCGAGGTCATAGACGACCGCCGGCTTGACGTCGGCCGCCAAGGCGGCGGTCGAGGCCAGCAGCGCCGCGGCGAAGGCCGACGAAAGCTTCGTGATTTTGCGACCGGTCATGCAAAACTCCCAAGTGGATAGGCTGCCGCCGGACCGCCCGGCGTATCCTGGCCGCGCCCGCGGCAATGGTCTGGCTCGGCAAGCGTTCTTGACCGAATGGTCAAGCATACTGCCGACGGCGCCGGCAGAGTCAAGCCGCGCCGCGCGCGAAAAGACGCCGACCGCTCGGCTCAGTCGAACAGGACCGAGACGCTTTCTTCCTTGGCGATGCGCGCGATCGCCTCGCCGATCAGCGGGGCGATCGAGATCACCCGGATGTTGCGGGCGACCCGCACCGCCTCGGTCGGCGCGATCGTGTCGGTCAGCGCGAGCTCCTTCAACCTGGAGGCGGCGATGCGGGCGACCGCGCCGCCCGACAGCACGCCATGGGTGATATAGGCGGACACGCTGAGCGCGCCCTCGGCGAGCAGCGCGTCGGCCGCGTTGCACAACGTCCCGCCGGAATCGACGATGTCGTCGAGCAGGATGCAGTTGCGGCCGCGCACGTCGCCGATGATGTTCATCACCTCGGACTCGCCCGCCCGCTCGCGCCGCTTGTCGACGATGGCGAGCGGCGCGTCGAGGCGCTTGGCGAGCGCGCGCGCGCGCACGACGCCGCCGACGTCGGGCGAGACGACCATGACGTCGGCCATCGCCTCGCGCGCCTTGATGTCGCGCACCATCGAGGGGGCGGAAAACAGATTGTCGGTCGGAATGTCGAAGAAGCCCTGGATCTGGCCCGCGTGCAGGTCGACCGTCAGGACGCGGTCGGCGCCGGCGCGGGTGATGAGGTTGGCGACCAGCTTGGCCGAGATCGGCGAGCGCGGCCCCATCTTCCGGTCCTGGCGGGCGTAGCCGAAATAGGGCATGACGGCGGTGATGCGTTGGGCCGACGCGCGCCGCAGCGCGTCGATCATGATCAGAAGCTCCATCAGATTGTCGTTGGTCGGGTAGGACGTCGACTGGATGATGAACGCGTCGCGGCCGCGGACGTTCTCCAGAATTTCGACGAAGATTTCCATGTCGGCGAACCGGCGCACATGACAGCGGGTGAGCGGTTCGCCGAGATAGGCGGCGATCGCCTCGGCGAGCGCCCCGTTGGAATTGCCCGCCAGTATTTTCATCGCGCCTATCATGCTAGGGACCCTCAACCTCGGCCGCCCGGACCTTCGATAAGCGCCAAAGCCCCGCCGGCCCGCGGCGAGACCCGCGCGTCATAGCAGCCGGGCCAGCGGCGAACAATATGTCGGGACCGCGACCGCGGTTCGCGCAGCGCGATCGGCGCGGATGCCGCGCGGCGCTGCCAAGTCCATGAAATGCCGAACCTATCGACCTGTTCGGACTTCCGCCGAAGCATCCCGATCGTTCAATCGACCGGCGCGAAGCTCAAGGGCTTGCCCTCGGCCGCCTGGGGCGGCGCGGCGTCGGTCGCCTCGGGCGTATTGGACAGGAAGGCGGCGAGATCCTCGGCGCTCCGCGCGGCGACGCGGGCGACGGCGGCCTCGCCGGCGATCCGCCAGGGATCCGCGCCCTCGCCCTTCACTTCTAGGACGTCGCTGAGCCGCTGCGCGCGCTGCCGGTCCTTGTTGAACACGTCCCAGACGAATTCGACCGCGGCGCCGTCGGCCGTCGCATAGGCCGAAAAATAGCCGCGCACGAGGTAGCGGGCCTTTTTCGACTCGACGACGACGATGTCCTGCGCGGCAGCCTCGCGCGCCAGACTCTGCGCGAAGTCCACCGAAATCGCCGGCGGCGGCCCGTCGACCGAAACGAACGCGACGCTCGCTTCCGCGATGCTGACGCCGGGCCGGCGCACGAATTGCGCCTGCGCCTGAGCGGCCGGCGCCGGCGCGAACGCTTCGAGGCAGCCGGTCAGCGGCAGCGCCGCGGCCAGAACGATCCACGCGGCGAACGCCGAACCGGCTGCGGATGAGCCACCGGCCGCAAACGGGCCGGCCGCCCCGGAGGGTTTACGCTCTGACATGCGGGCGCACAGCTAATCCTATTTGACGACCAGGTCCAGACCGGCGGCGTTGAGCGGTTCGGCGCCCGCCGCGCCGACCAGATAGGTCCGGCCCAGGCACATGGCCGTCCGGCTGTCGCTGTCCATCAGGATCATGTGCAGGAAATAGACCTGGGACGGCGCGATCTCGAACGGATTGCCGTCATAGAACATCGGCGCATCCATCCACGACGGCGTGAATTTCGCCCCCAGCGCATAGCCGCAGGCGTTGAGTCGGTGCGGCGAAAGGCCGTGCGCGTCGAAGACGCGCGCATGGGCGGCGAAAACGTCGCCCGCAGTGCGCCCGGGACGCAGTTCGGCCTCGCAGGCCTCGAGCGCCTCGCGCGCGGCGGCATGATAGGCGCGATGCAACGGGCGCGGCCGGCCGACGATGTGGGTACGCATGATCGCCGCGTGATAGTGCCGATAGACGCCGGCGAATTCGAGGGTGAGCTGATCGTCGGGTTCCAACCTGCGCCGTCCGCTCTTGTAGCGGCACAGCAGCGCGTCTTCGCCCGACCCGATGATGAACTCGTTGCCGGGATAGTCGCCGCCGCCCTCGAAAATCTCGGCGTGCATCGCCGCGAGGATGGCGCCCTCGTCGGCGCCCGCCGCCGTCCGCGCGATCGCCGCCCTGTCGGCGCGATCGGAAAGCTGCGCGGCGGCGCGGACGAAGGCCAGCTCCGCGGCGGATTTCGTCGCCCTGAGGCCGGCGACGAGCCGCGAGGCGTCCACCAGGGTGACGAGGCCGTCGAGCGCCCGCTCCAGCCGCGAGCCGTGGTAATGGGTGAGGCCCTGGCTGTCGTTCTCGACGCCGAGGCGGCCGCGCGCGCCAAGGTCTTCGAGCATCGTGCGCAGCGCCATCGCGGGACTCGCGCGGGCGCTGTCCCGCCAGATCCTGACGTCCGCGATATCGGAGGTTCGCTGCGCCTGGCGCAGATCGGCCGAACGGGTCAGCAGCGCCGTGCGGCCGTCCGCGCCGAAATACAGACACTGGAAGAAGCAAAAGCCGAACGTGTCGTAGCCCGTCAGCCAGAACATGCTCTCCTGGGCGAACAGCAGCATGCCGTCCAGACGACCCGCGGCCATCGCCTGC
Organism: Roseiarcus sp.; assembly: GCA_049509635.1. GTDB lineage: Bacteria > Pseudomonadota > Alphaproteobacteria > Rhizobiales > Beijerinckiaceae > Roseiarcus. The sequence goes on along the minus strand of JBEKZS010000160.1, from coordinate 1,368 downwards.
TGGAGACGACGTTTGCGCGCGGACATTTCCTCGGCTGAAAAATGGACGGACACGAGATTCCGCTGCTACAGGTGGAGTGGCGGCCATCGCGAGATCTGGCACAGGCGTCGAGGTTGGTCAAAAGGTCGGGAAGTCCGGGAGATATTCGCGATTTCTGTGGATAGGAGCTTGCTCCGGCCCTGGCGGCGACGCGATCGGCGCTCCTCGGCCGTCGAGGCGGCGGTGGCCCCGCCGCTGCGCGCCGCCGGGATCGATCGCGCCTTCCCGGGCTGGATGCGCGCCTTCGTGCGCGGCCGCGAGACCGGGCTGCTCGGCGTCGCCGCGATCATCGGCCTGGCGAGCGGCGCGATCGTCGCGGCGATGAGCGCGGCCTCGCAGAGGCTGCACGAAATCCTGTTCAAGATTGCGCATGGGGCGGCGCTCAGCGTCACCATCGTCGAGGAGCCGTGGCGCGTCGTCGTCGTTCCCGCGGCGGGCGGCCTGGCGCTCGCCGCGCTCGGCTTCTGGGCGCGCGACCGGTTCCGCGGACGGCTCGCCGACGCGATCGAAGCCAATGCGCTGCACGGCGGCCGGCTCTCGATCGGCGGCAGCCTCTACATCAGCCTGCAGACGTTGATCTCGAACGGGGCCGGCGCCTCGGTCGGCCTCGAGGCGGCCTACACGCAGATTTGCGGCATGCTCGGCTCGGTTCTGGCGCGCGGCCTCGGCGCGCGCCGGTTCGACACGCGCCTGCTGGTCGCCTGCGGCGCGGCGGGCGCGATCGCCGCCGCGTTCGACGCCCCGCTCGCCGGCGCCTTCTACGCGTTCGAGGCGATCCTCGGCGCCTATAGCGTGCCCACGCTGATCCCGGTCGCCGGCAGCGCGGTGCTCGCGACCGTGGTGGCCGACCGTTTGCTGGTCCACAAGCCGGCGTTCGGCCTCACCCAGCTCGGCGTGACGACGCCGCTGCTGGCGGCCCATGCGATCGTCGTGGCGGTCGTCGCGGCGGCGGCGAGCGTGCTGCTGATGGAGGGCGTCGCGCTGGTCGAACGCGGCCTCGACGCGGTCTCGTTCCCGCGGCTGTGGCGGCCGGTCGCGGGCGGTCTGCTGGTCGGCGCGCTCGGCCTGATCGGCCCGCAGGCGCTCGCCGCCGGCCATGGCGCGCGCGGCATGGTGCTGACCGCCGAACTGGGGTTCGCGCCGCTGTTGACGATCCTCGCGCTCAAGGGACTGGGCTCGGCGATCTCGCTCGGCGCGGGGTTCCGCGGTGGCCTGTTCTTCTCGTCGCTGCTGATCGGCGCGGTGGTAGGCCGCCTCTACGGCCAGGGTCTCGAGGCGCTGGCTCCGGGCGCCCGCGTCGATCCCGCCCTGCTCGGGGCGCTCGGCATG
>JBEKZS010000016.1:0-43874 GCA_049509635.1 Roseiarcus sp. | reverse complement strand
AATCCCTATCCGGACCGACCCGAGCGCGTGAAGGAATGGCAGGAAGCGTTTCAATTTTGCTGGGGGTTGTACCTCAACGGTCAACTCGGGCGCGGCGATTACGGGGGATGGGGCGGACATTGCGCGATTGTATGCTGGGGCAAGTGTCCGATCGCTGCGGCGGAAACGCGACGTCGACGTGAGCGATGCGAAATCGGGAGCTGATTGATGAAAGAGCCGACGACAGAAGCCGAGGAGAAAGTCCTTCATGACATTCGGCGCACGGACCCGCAGCGCTATTTGAAAATTGTCGAGGGATGGCTCGGCGAAAATCCGAACAGCAGCGACGCCTATTTCGGCCGCCATTTCGCCTGGATGCGGCTTGGCGAGCCGCGTCGCGCGCTCGACGACATCAACAAGGTCCCCGAGTCGGACACCCATCCGCTGGCCTATTATGCGCGCGCGGAGGTTCACAAGCATCTCGGCGAATACCAGGACGCGCTCGACGACTTTGCTCGCAGCGAGGCGATCATGCCCGAGGAGCGGGAGGACCTCGGCTTTGGTCTGCTTTCGCAAGCCGATTGTCACGCGCGGCTCGGGGACGAGGACGAAGCGCTCGCCTGCTGCGCGCGCCTGCCGGAGGACTTCTGGACGCCCGGGCTCAACGACGCTCCGGCCGGCGACAAGGCCGGCGTCGCGGCGCGACTGAAGCTCATCGCCGCCGAAGCCAGACGCGCGCGGCGCTGACCGCGCATCGCCGTTCCGGCGCTGCCGGCGCAAGCGCGCCGCGGGCGTTGCGACAGACCCGCGCGCCAACCCCCGCTTTCACCCCTTCAGCTTCGCGATCTCCGCCCGCGCGGCGCCGACCAGCTCCTCGTTGCTATGCGCATGGCCCCACAGCCCCCAGCCGCCGGGCGCGGCTTCCGACAGCAGCACCCAGGTTCGCTGCGCGAGCGTCGGATCGCCCGCGGCCTTCGCGACGAGCTCGGTCAGCTGCCGGACCACGGCGATCTGCTTGTCGCGATCGAGCGCGCCGGCGTTGGTCAGCACCTGGACGCGCACGTAATCGCCGTCGCCGTCGACATTGGCGATCGCGCCGGGCGGCAGCTCGTGGACGAAGGCGGCGGTGTTCTTGCGGAACATCGGGATGTCGGGAACCTTCTCGATCGATTTGACCGTCGCCGCCGCGTCGGCGGCGAGCCGATGAATGTCGGCGAAGGTTCCGGCGGACGCGTAAATGTCTATCATCGGCATGAGCAAGGTTCCCGGCTGGACTATGATAATCGTCATAGTGGTAGCCTATGACGATCGTCATAGTCAAGGAGAGCGCCTTCGTGGACGACGTCAGGACGCGGATGGTCGGAAAGGCGGCGCTGTCGCTCGCCGCCAGGGGGCTTCAGCGCACCTCGTTCAGCGAGGTGCTGAAGGCGTCGGGGGCGCCGAGGGGGTCGCTCTACCACCATTTTCCCGGCGGCAAGGACGAGCTCGTGCTCGGCGCCCTCGATGCGGCCGGGGACTTCGCCATGCAATCGCTGGGCGCGCTCGCCGGGCGGCCGGCGACCGAGGTCGCGCAGGCGTTCATCGGCTTGTGGCGGGCCGTCCTCGCGGGCTCGCATTTCGGTTCCGGCTGCGCGATCGCCGCCGTCGCGGTCGCCGCCGAGTCGCCCGAACTCACCAACCGCGCCGCGACGGTGTTCCGCAACTGGGTGGTCCAACTCGGCGCCCTGCTCGCCGAGGGCGGCGTCGCCGAGGATCGGGCGCCGTCGCTCGCCACGCTGCTGGTTGCGGCCTGCGAGGGCGCGGTGATTCTCTCACGCGCGCAACGCTCGTTCGGCCCGCTCGACCTCGTCGCCGCCGAACTGCTCGCCGCCGTCGCGGCGGCGCAGGGGGACGAGCGCGCGCGCTGAGCCTCGATGGCCGCCCTGCCGATGACCGACGGCGCTCGGGCGACGTCGACGCTTGCGCTCTTCGTCAGACAGCACCGTCGGCGAGGAGGCGTCTGATGACCTTCGATCGGGTCTTCCGGTGGAACGAGCGACGCGGCGCGGAATGCCGCATCGCGCCGATCGGGAATCTGTTGACCGCGGCCCTGCGCAGGATCAGAAATCCCGCGCGGGCTGCCTCGCAGGACAGGGTGCGCGCGACGCGCGGCGGAGCCGGCAGGAGAATTCATGGTCCAGTTCAATCTCCCCAGGAATTCCCGCCCCACGCCCGGCAAGACCTGGCCCAAGACCGCCGGCGCGAAGCAGACGACCGAGTTCCGCATCTATCGCTGGAACCCCGACGACGCCGCCAATCCGCGCATCGACATCTATCATGTCGACCGCAAGGACTGCGGGCCGATGGTGCTCGACGCGCTGATCTGGATCAAGTCGAAGGTCGATCCGACCCTGACCTTCCGCCGCTCGTGCCGCGAGGGCGTGTGCGGCTCCTGCGCGATGAACATCGACGGGGTCAACACGCTCGCCTGCACGCGCGGCATCGACGAGATCGACGGCGCGGTGAAGATCTATCCGCTGCCGCACCTCGAGGTCGTCAAGGACCTCGTGCCCGACCTCTCGCATTTCTACGCCCAGCACGCCTCGGTCGAGCCCTGGCTGCAGACCGATTCGCCGCCGCCGGAGACCGAATGGAAGCAGACGCCGGCCGATCGCGCCAAGCTCGACGGGCTCTACGAATGCATCCTGTGCGCGTGCTGCTCCACCTCGTGCCCGAGCTACTGGTGGACCGGCGACCGCTATCTCGGCCCCGCCGTCCTGCTTCAGGCCTATCGCTGGCTGATCGATTCGCGCGACGAGGCGACCGGCGCCCGGCTCGACAATCTCGAGGACCCGTTCCGCCTCTATCGCTGCCACACGATCATGAACTGCGCCAAGACCTGCCCGAAGGGGCTGAACCCGGCCCGGGCGATCGGCGAGATCAAGACCATGATGCTCGCGCGGCAGATGTGAGGCGCCCCTCAGGCGCTCTTTTGCCGCTGCGGAAACAGCGTGCGGAGCTGCGCCTCGGCCATCGAGGCGGCGAGGTCGGCGACATCCTGGGTGGCCTCGCGCCACAGCGAGTAGGCGGTCGGACGCCGCGCGATCAGCCGGCCGTTGACCTCATGCGCCTCGAATCGCAGCTCGGTCGAGAACTTGGCCGCCAGCCTCTGCATCGGCCGGTTGTCGGCCTGGCACATGATCTCGATCGTCTGGACGCCGTGATTGCTCGCCGCGCGCACGATGCGGGCGAACAGCCGCTCGCCGAGCCCGCGCCGGCGATAGGGCTCCTCGACGCTGAACGCGGCTTCGGCGACCGCCTTCTGCGCGAACGGCGCCCGCTCGCTCCAGATCGAATCGGCCGAGCGCAATTCGCCGGCGCCGCGCAGCGCGCCATCGACGAAGGCGCCGAACACCAGGTCGCCGGCGCCGAAGCAATGGGCGGCATAGTGGACGAGAAAATCGTCGGAGACGCCGCCGCTGAAGCGGTCGCGCCGGCTCTGCGGGTCGAGGCGGAGCAGATGATCGCGAAACGCCGGCATGTCGGCGGCCCATAGGCGGCGAATCGTGTCGTGAAATGCGGAATCCAAATTTCGTCTCCAGGGTGCTTACGGCGGCCCATACGCGCGTCCCCCCGATGCAAGCCTTATGGTGCACTGCAACATAGGATGCAAGTCTGAAGGCGGCGTGAAGGGAGCGGCCAAATGCCGCCGCTATGGTCGGGTCCGCAGATCCAGCAGCACCTTGCCGAGCGCCTCGCGGCGGGCGATTGCGCCGAACGCCTCGCGGAAGGATTCGAGCGGGTAGGCGGCGTGGACATGCGCCGAAATCGCCCCGCTCGCGGCATAGCCGAGCAGCGCGGCCATATTGGCGCGGTGGACCGCCGGCTCGCGCGCGACGAAATCGCCCCAGAACACGCCCCTGATGTCGCAGCCCTTCAGCAGCACGAGGTTGAGCGGCGGCCTGGGGATTTCTCCCGAGGCGAAGCCGATGACGAGCAGGCGGCCCAGCCAGCCGAGCGAGCGCAGCGCCGGCTCGGTCAGGGCGCCGCCAACGGGATCGTAGACCACGTCGACGCCACGGCTGCCGGTCAGCCGCTTGAGCTCGGCGCGCAGGTCCTGCGTCGCGTAATTGATCGTCTCCTCGGCGCCGAACTTGCGCACGAAGGCGAGCTTTTCGTCCGAGGAGGCGCAGGCGACGACCCGCGCGCCCATCAGCGCGCCGATCTCGACCGCCGCGAGGCCGACGCCGCCCGAGGCGCCCAGAACGACCAGGGTCTCGCCCGCCTTCAGGTCGGCGCGCTGCCGGAGTGCGTGCAGCGTCGTCCCGTAAGTGATCGACAGGCCGGCGGCCTTTTCGTCCGCCAGTCCGTCGGGCAGTTTCACCAGCCGGCTCGCGGGGCCGACGAGGCGCTCGCGCGCGCAGCCGAAGCCGGTGTAGCCGAGCACGCGATCGCCGACCGCGAACTCGTCGACGCCGGCGCCGAGCGCGGCGATGCGGCCCGAAAACTCGGCCGCCGGCGAGAACGGCAGCGGCGGCTTGACCTGATATTTGTTCTCGATGACCAGCAGATCGAAGAAGTTGAGGCTGGCGTAATGGACCTCGACCAGCGCTTCGCCCGCGCCGGGGACCGGCTCGGGCAAGTCGACGATCCGCAGCGTTTCGGGAGGGCCATAGGCCTCGCAAACCAGGGCTTTCATCGCATTCCTCAAATTTGAGTCTTTATTCACTAAGATTGGATAGGTTCGCCGCGGCGTCGAGCCAAGCCGGGTGGCGGGTCAGAATTTCGCCCCGTTCGCCGCCCATGTAACGCTGTCGAGCCCGTGGCGTCCGTCGGAGTCGTTCATCCCATGATTCGCTTCGCGAAACCAACAATCATCGTCCTGTGCGCCGCGCTCGGCCTGCTGCCGGCGGGCGCCGCGCTCGCGCAGCAGGGCGCCGCGCCCGATCAGGCCAGTGCGCCGGCGAAGAAGAAGCCGGCCAAGGCGGCCGCCGCTGCGGACAAGGCGAAGCCGGCGGACAAGAAGGCCGAGGGCGCCGCCGCCAAACCCGTGCTGGTGGCGAGCTTCGGCGATTGGGGGGTCTATCAGACCCAGGCACAGAAGGGACGCGTCTGCTACACGCTGGCGCAGCCCAAGGACCGCGCGCCCGCCGATCTCAAGCGCGACGCCGCCTATGCGTTCATCTCGGATCGGCCCGGCGAGGGCGTGCGGCACGAGGTCTCGTTCATCATGGGCTTCGAAGTCGCCAACGCGCCCGACGAGGCCGCGGCGAGCGCGAAGAAGAAGGCCGCAGACACCCAGGCGATGGCGATCGTCGGCGACCAATCGTTCGAACTGCTCGCCAAGACCGCCAATCTCTGGGTCAAGAACGCCGCCAGGGAAGGCCAGCTGATCGACCAGATGCGCAAGGCCGCCAAGCTTCAGGTCAAGGCCGCCTCCAAGAAGGGCAACGTCACCACCGACACCTATTCGCTCGCCGGCTTCGCCCAGGCGCTGGAGCGGGTCCAGAAGGACTGTCCGGCCAATTAGGGGCGCCTGGCCGCGATCATATAGTTGACGCCGGTGTCGCGGCCGAGCCGCCATGCGCGGCGCAACGGGTCGTAGACGACGCCGGTGCGCGCGATCTCGCGAAGGCCGGCGGACCGGACGGCGGCGCCGAACTCGGCGGGCGTGACGAACTGCTCCCAGCGATGGGTCCCCTGCGGCAGCCAGCGCAGGATGTATTCCGCCCCGACGATCGCCAGGGCGAAGCTCTTCAGCGTCCGGTTCAAGGTCGAGGCGACGAACAGGCCGCCGGGCCGGACGAGGCCGCAGGCCGTCCGGACGAAGCGCGGCATTTCGCGGACGTGCTCGACGACCTCCATCGCGAGGACCACGTCGAAGGTCGCCCCTTCCGCGGCCGCCTGCTCGAGCGTCGCCGCGCGATAGGCGACGTGCGCGCCGGTTTCGGCCGCGTGGCGCATCGCCGCCGCTATATTGCCCGGCGCGGGATCGAGCCCGGTCACCGCGGCGCCGAGCCGGGCGAGCGGCTCCGACAGCAGGCCGGCGCCGCAGCCGATGTCCAGGATCGCCAGGCCCTCCAGCGGCGGCCCGGCTCGCTCGCGCGCGAGCCTGAAATGGCGGACCATCAAGTCGCGCATCCAGCCGATCCGGACCGGGTTGATCCGGTGCAGCGCGGCCATCGAGCCCTCCGGGTCCCACCAGGCGTCGCCGATCGCCTCGAAGCGCGCGACGTCGGCGGGATCCAGGCTGGAGCGTGCCGGGGCGACTGGCATTGCGAACGAACTCCGCGGGGATGGGGCGTTGACCGCCCGGACGGCGCCCTCTATACGCGCCGTTCGCCGTCGGCGCGAGCCGCCGGCGGCGCGATATTCGTCGGGAACCCCATGACGCGCCTGGTGATGAAGTTCGGCGGCACGTCGCTCGCCAATATCGATCGAATCCGCAACGTGGCGCGTCACGTCAAACGCGAAGTCGACGCCGGCCACGAGGTCGCGGTCGTCGTGTCGGCGATGTCGGGCAAGACCGACGAACTGGTCGCCTGGGCCGCGGAGGCGGCGCCGCTCTACGAGCCCCGCGAATATGACGCCATCGTCGCTTCGGGTGAACTCGTCACCGCCGGCCTGCTCGCCATCGTCCTCAACGACATCGGCCTGCCGGCGCGGTCGTGGCAGGGCTGGCAAATCCCGATTCTCACCAACGACGCCCATGGCGCGGCGCGCATCGCCGGCATCGACGGATCGAAGGTCATCGCCCGCCTCGCCGCCGGCGAGATCGCCGTGGTCGCCGGCTTCCAGGGGCTGCACGCGGCGAGCGGCCGGGTGACCACGCTCGGGCGCGGCGGCTCCGACACTTCGGCGGTCGCGCTCGCCGCCGCGCTCGGCGCCGCGCGCTGCGACATCTACACGGATGTCGACGGGGTCTACACGACCGACCCGCGCGTCGTCCCGAGAGCCCGTCGGCTCGAGCGCGTCGCGTTCGAGGAAATGCTGGAAATGGCCTCGCTCGGCGCCAAGGTCCTGCAAGTGCGCTCGGTCGAGGTCGCGATGGTGCACAAGGTCAAGGTCACCGTCCGGTCGTCGTTCGACGACCCCGCCGATCCCAGTCCCGGCACATTGATTTGCGACGAGGAGGACATCGTGGAAAGCCAGGTCGTCACCGGCATCGCCTTCTCCAGGGACGAGGCGCAGATCACCCTGCGCCGGGTCGCCGACAAGCCGGGGGTGGCGGCGGCGATCTTCCTGCCGCTCGCCGACGCCAACATCAACGTCGACATGATCATCCAGGTCATCTCGGACGACACCACGACGACCGACATCACCTTCACGGTGCCGGCCGCCGAATTCAAGCGCGCCAAGGCGATCCTCGAGGAGCGGCGCGGCCAGATCGATTACGCGCTGCTGCAGGGCGCCCAGGACGTCGTCAAGGTTTCCGCGATCGGCATCGGCATGCGCAGCCATTCCGGCGTCGCGGCCCGCGCGTTCAAGGCGCTCGCCGAAAAAGGCGTCAACATCCGCGCCATCACGACTTCGGAGATCAAGTTTTCGGTCCTGATCGACGCCGCCTATACCGAACTGGCGGTCCGGACCCTGCATTCGCTCTACGGCCTCGACGCCGCGGCCTGAGCCGCGCCGCCGCGCGCCGGGCTCAGGCGACGGCGCTCTTCACGCCGACGCCGATCGGGCAGGAAACCCCGGTGCCGCCGAGCCCGCAATAGCCCGTCGGGTTCTTGGCGAGATATTGCTGATGGTAGGCCTCGGCAAAATAGAACGGTCCCGCCGCCTCGATCTCGGTGGTGATCGGTCCCAGGCCCTTCGCCTTCAGCGCCGCGCCATAGGCCTCGGCCGACGCCTTCGCGGCCGCCAGTTGCGCAGGGGTGGTCGCGTAGATCGCGGAGCGATACTGCGACCCCACGTCATTGCCCTGCCGCATGCCCTGGGTCGGGTCGTGGCTCTCCCAGAATATTCGCAGCAGCTGCTCGTAGGCGATCACAGCGGGATCGAACGCGACGAGCACCGCCTCGGCATGGCCGGTCGCGCCGCTGCACGCCTCCTCGTAGGTCGGGTTGGGGGTGAACCCGCCGGCGTAGCCGACGGCGGTCACATAGACGCCCGCGCCGGCCTCCCAGAACTTGCGCTCGGCGCCCCAGAAGCAACCCATCGCGAACACGGCAGTCTCGATCCCGGCGGGATAGGGACCCTTCAGGGGCCGCCCGTTGACGAAATGGGTCTTGGCGGTGGCGATCGCGTCCGCGCGGCCGGGCAGGGCCTCGGCCGAAGAGGATGGGCGCGCTTTCTTGCGCAGGAAATTCAGCATCGTCGACTCCTTGCAATGGCTGGGCTTTATTTAGTCGCTCCCGGCTCCGGACAAAGGGGCCGAGCCGGCTCATTTTCGCCTCAGCGCCGGCGGCTCGAATGGCCGATCGGCGGCGGCCGGCGGCGCAGGGCGTAGAACAGCGCCGCCCCGAAGGCGCCGAGCACCGCCCAGGTCGGCAGCATCAGGGCGCGCAGGAGGATCGGATCCCACAGCACGGGACTGATCCGTCGCTCGATGAAGGCCTGCATCAGCGGGAACTTGTTGGGAAACGCCCAATAGGCGGTCGCGCCCATCGGCGTGAACGAGAGGCGATCGTCCGCGATCGAGCGCGCGCCGTCGATGACGCATGCGGCGAAGGCGCCCGCGAGCGCGACCAGCGCGAGGAGGCGGAAGAACAGTCTGATCACCCGGCGCGCCTTCGCTTGGCGCGCAGGCTCGCCGCGACCAGGGCGATCCAGATCAGGATCGGCCCGAGCGCGGCGAACCGGCTGAACAGGGTCGGGGATCGGGCCGCCGGCAGGCCGCTGTCGAGCACGCCCTCGACGCCGAGCGGAAGCTCGGCGACGACGCGGCCCAGGCCGTCGACGACCGCCGAGACGCCGCTGTTGGCCGCGCGCACCAGCGGCAGGCCGAGTTCGATGGCGCGGAGTCGGGCCTGGGCGAAATGCTGGTAGGGACCGGGCGTCACGCCGAACCAGGCGTCGTCGGTGACGTTGAGCATCCAGGCTGCGCGGCGCTCGTCGGGCCGGAAGATCGAGCCGATCTCGCGCGGGAACACCGCCTCGTAGCAGATCAGCGGGATCGCCTCGGGGAGGCCCGGCGCGCGCAGGACGGGCGGCCCCGTTCCCGCGTCGAAGCCGCCGGGAATATGGATGAATTGCGTGAGTCCGAACCGTTCGAACAAGTCGGCGAACGGGAGATATTCGCCGAACGGCACGAGGTGGATCTTGTCATAGCGGTCGAGCAGGGCGCCGCGCCGGTCCACGACCTGGATCGAATTGAAATAATGCGCGCGCTTGTCCCCGGGAATCGGTTCGGCGACGCGCGCGGCGCCGGTGATCAGGGTCGCGCCGCCGTGCAGGAGTTCGGCGATCTGCGCCAGCGCCTGGGGGTCGCGCGCGAGCAGGAACGGGAACGCCGATTCCGGCCAGATCAGATGAGTGACGTCGGCGACGCCGGTCGAAGTCGGCGAGGTCGCCCGGTCCGACAGCGCCAGATAGCGCCGCATGATCGCATCCTCGTTCTGGGGCCGGAAACTCGCATCCTGCGCGATGTCGGGCTGCATGATGCGCAGCTTCACGCCCGGAACCAGCGCGGATTCCGGAGCCGAAAGGCGATAGGCGCCGAAGCCGGCCAGCAGCGCCAGGGTCCCGAGCGCCGCCAACGTCGGCCATGCGAGCCACCGCCCGCGCGGTTCGTCGGCCAGAGTCGCGGGCGCGGCGAAAACGCCGATCGCGAGCAGCGTAAGTCCGTGCAGCCCGACCACCGAGGCGATCTGGCCGAGGACGAGGTTCTGGCCGAGCGCCATGCCGAGGTCGTTCCAGGGAAAGCCGGTCAGCACGAGCGCGCGCAGCCACTCGCTCGCGCCGAGGCCGGCGGCGAGCGCCAATATCCGCGCCCAGCCGGGCGACCACAGCAGGCGGGCGAGGGCGAAGCCGAGCGCGGGAAACAACGCCAGGCCCGCGGGCAGGGCCAGGACGCCGAGCGGAAGCGCCCAGGCGAACTTGTCGGCTTCGACGAGAAAGGCGGCGCCGAGCCACCACAGGCCGGCGACGAAATACCCGAAGCCCCACCACCAGCCCGCGCCGAACGCCGAGCGCACCGATCGAACGGTCGTGCGTCCGCTCGCGCCGGCGGCGGCCGAGCCGTCGATCAGCCAGACCGCGACCATCATCGGCGCCAGCGCCGCCGGCAGCACTGCGAACGGCGGCAGGGCGAGCGCGCCGACCGCGCCCGCCCCGAACGCGATCAAGCGGCGCCGCCAGTCCCAGGCGAGAATGACGCTCTGGGCGAGCGCGCGAAAGCCGCTCGCCCGGCGCGGTTCGATCACTTCGGTTTGCGACAATTGCATTGTTCCGGGCGCGAGGTCGGGAAGGCGCGCCTGTCCTTAAGGCGGATGCACGATTGTGACAAAGCTCTATCGCCGCGCTCGCCGCCAATCAAATCGCCGGCGATCGCCCCGGCCGTCCGTCGCCGGCGCTATTTCGGCGTCGCGCCGGGTCCTGGCGCCGCCGCCGCGCCAGGATCGCCCGCCGCCCGCCGCCGGCGCTGCGCGGCCCGGCGCGAGCGACCCGCGAGGGGATGGATCTTGAGGCGTTTGACGCGCCGCGGATCCGCGTCGAGAATCTCGAATTCGAACTCGCCGAGCCCGCTGACGATCTCGCCGCGCCCCGGAACCCGCCCCGCCTTCGCCATGATCAATCCGCCGATCGTCTCGACGTTTTCGGCGTCGGCGAGCGTCGAGAGATCGAAGCCGAGCACCTGCGAGACCGCATCGAGGCTCGCGCGGGCGTCGGCGATGAGGGCGCCGTCGGCGGTCCGGGTGATCTCGCGCGCGTCGACCTCGTCGTGCTCGTCTTCGATGTCGCCGACGATCGCCTCGACGACGTCCTCGATCGAGACCAGCCCGTCCGTGCCGCCGTATTCGTCGATCACCAGCGCCATGTGGGTGTGGGAGGCCTGCATCTTGACCAGCAGATCGAGCGCCGGCATCGATGGCGGCGCGAACAGTACGGGCCTGAGAATATTCGCGCGCGAAAGCGGGAGGCGCATGCCGAGCTTGGGATCGGCGTCCGGCGGCCCGGCGCCGCCGTCGCCCGCTCCGGGGGCCAAGCCGAAACACGGATCCGAGGCGAGATGATCGACGAAATCGCGGATATGCACCATGCCGCGCGGATCGTCGAGCGTTTCGCCATGGACGGGCAGCCGCGAATGGCCGGCCGTGCGAAACAGCGACAGGACCTCGCTGAGCGGGGCGTCGATCCGCAGCGCGATGATGTCGGCGCGCGGGACCATCACGTCCGCGACCCGGACGTCGTGCAGGCCGAGCACGTTGGTGAGGATCGCGCGCTCCTGGGGGGTGAAATCGGCCTCCGCGCCCGCCCCCACGAGCGCATCCTCGAGATCGTCGCGGACCGAGGCCGGCCCGAGTCCGAACAGGGCGCGCAGCCGCTCGAACAGCCCGCCCGACGCCTCGCGCGCGAGGGCGCCGCCATGATCGGCCGCCGTAGACGTGTTTCGTTCCCCCTCGCTCATCCCTGCGCATCCACGGGGTCGCTCGCGGCGTAGGGATCCGCGATTCCCAGCCGCGCCAGCACGATCGTCTCCAGCGCCTCCATGCGATCGGCCTCGGCGGCGACCTGATGATCGAAGCCGAGCAGGTGCAGGAATCCATGGACGACCAGATGGACCGCATGGCCGAGGAGGCTCTTGGATTCGATCGCCGCTTCCCGCTCGGCGGTCTCGAACGCCAGGACGATGTCGCCGAGCATCGGCGCGATCGCGACGAGCGAGGGCGCCGCGGCGGGGAACGAAAGCACGTTGGTCGGCGCATCGACGCCGCGCCAGCGCGCGTTCAGGGCGCGGAGCGTCGCGTCGTCGGCCAGTTGCACGCTGACCTCGGCGCCGTTCAGGATCGGAATCCCGGCGGCCGCCAGGCTGGCCGAGATCGCGCGTCGCGCCAGCCTTTCGATCCCCGGCGCCGCCCGCCACAGCGGCGAGGCGGTCACGATTTCCACCTTCGGCTTCATCGCGCCGGTCCGCCCTGGCCCTGATGATTGGCGCTTTCATAGGCCGCGACGATCCGGCGAACCAGATCATGGCGCACGACGTCGCCATGACGGAAGACGACATGTCCGACGCCATCGAGCCCCGCGAGCAGCCCGACCGCTTCGCTGAGGCCGGATTTCTGGCCTTGCGGCAGATCGGTCTGGGTCGGATCGCCGTTGATGATCATCCGCGAGCCTTCGCCGAGCCGGGTCAGGAACATCTTCATCTGCATCGATGTCGCGTTCTGCGCCTCGTCGAGCAGGACCACCGACTTGGCCAGCGTTCGCCCGCGCATGAAGGCGAGCGGCGCGATTTCGATCATTCCGGTCTGAATGCCGCGCTCGACCATCCGGCCCTCCATGAAGTCGTGCAGGGCGTCGTAGATCGGCCGCAGATAGGGGTCGACCTTGTCGCGCATGTCGCCCGGCAGGAAGCCGAGTCGCTCGCCCGCCTCGACCGCCGGCCGCGACAGGATCAGCCGCTCGACGAGACCCTGCTCGAGCAGCGAAACGGCGTGGCCGACCGCCAGCCAGGTCTTGCCGGTTCCCGCCGGTCCTTCCGCGAATACGAGCTCATGCTGCTTGAGCGCGGCCAGGTAGAAATCCTGCGCCGCGTTGCGCGCCCGCACGACGCCCTTCCGCCGCGTCTTGATCTGGTGAAACGAGGCGCGCACGCCGTCGATTTCGCCGGGGAACAGGCTGCCCTGAATCGCCGCCTCCGCAATGGCGCCTTCGACGTCGCCGAGGTCGGCGGTCTGGCCGAGCTTGGCGCGCGCGTAGAGCATTTCCAGCACGCGCCGGGCGTTCTGGCAGGCGTCCTTCGGACCCTTGATGATGATCTGGTTGCCGTTGGCGTTGGCGACCACGCCCAGCCGCCGCTCGATTTTGGCGATGTTCTGGTCGTAGTGGCCGAATACGATCGAGGCGAGCCCGTTGTCGTCGAATCCGAGCGTGATCTCGGAGGTCTTGGGGTCGCGCGCTTCGCCTGCGCCTTCCGGCGCGAGCGCCGCCGCCCGCGCGATCGTTCGGTCCTGAGCTCTCAATCGGCGATCTCCTGATGCGCGCCTCGTTCGTTCCGACCCGTGATCCGCGCCCGGCCGGCGAGCGGCCCGGGAGACCGATCGTCGGCCGGAGCATGCGGCGGCGGCGTGACCACGCGCCCGCGCAGCGAGTTGGGCCCAACCCCGACGATCTCGACATCGGCGATCGCGCCGATCAGCGACGCCTCGCCCTCGACCAGGACCGATTGCATATAGGGCGAGCGGCCGATCGCCTGCCCGGGACGGCGCCCCCGCTTCTCGAACAGCACCGCCATCGTTCGCCCGATCGCGGCGCGGTTGAACCCCTGCCGCTGCTCCTCCAGCAATCGCTGAAGAATCAGCAGACGCTCGGATTTCGTGGCTTCGTCGATCTGGTCCGGGAGTTCCGCGCCGGGCGTGCCCGGCCGGGCCGAATATTTGAACGCGAACGAGGAGGCGAATCCGATTCTCCCGACCAGATCGAGCGTCGCCCGAAAATCCGCGTCGGTCTCGCCGGGATGGCCGACGATGAAGTCCGAAGACAGCGCGATGTCGGGTCTGGCGGCTCGAATCCGCGCGACCGTGTCCAAATAACCCTCGACATCGTGGCCTCGGTTCATCGCCGTCAGAATGCGGTTGGCGCCCGACTGGATCGGGAGGTGCAAATAGGGGGCCAGCGCCGGGTTGTGGCGATGGGCCGAGATCAGCGCCTCGCTCATGTCGCTGGGATGCGAGGTCGTGTAGCGAACGCGGGCGATGCCCGGGATCGCGGCGACGGCGCCGAGCAGCGCGGCGAGATCCGCGCTTCCCCCGTCCGCGGCGCGGCCGTGATAGGCGTTGACGTTCTGTCCGAGCAGCGTCGCTTCGCGCACCCCCGCCGCCGCCAGGCCGGCGACTTCTTCGAGAATTTTCCGGACCGGCCGCGAGCTCTCTGCGCCGCGGGTGTAGGGCACGACGCAGAACGAGCAGAACTTGTCGCAGCCCTCCTGGACCGTGACGAAGGCGCTGACCCCGCGCGCGCGGATCGCCGCCAGATCGGCCGCCGGCAGGTGCTCGAACTTGTCCTCGATCGGGAACGCGGTGTCGACGACGCCAGGGCGACCTCGGGCCTCCTCCAGCAGTCGCGGCAGGCGGTGGTAGTTCTGCGGGCCGACGACCAGATCGACCGCGGGCTGGCGGCGCAATATCTCGGCGCCCTCGGCCTGCGCGACGCAGCCGGCGACGACGATCGTCGTGGAGCGCGCCTCCCGCGCCCGCGCCTCCTTGATCTCTCGGATCTTGCCGAGTTCGGAATAGACTTTTTCCGAAGCGCGCTCCCTGATGTGGCAGGTGTTCAGCACGACGAGGTCGGCCTCGGCGACATCCGCGGCCTCCAGGTAGCCCTGCCGGGCCGCCAGATCGGCGATCCGCCCGGAATCGTAGACGTTCATCTGGCAACCGAAGGACTTCACGAAGACGCGTCTGCCCGCTTCCGTTCGCCGCGGCGCAACGGCCGGATCGTCCGGGACGGGCGGCTCGATCGCCTGCTTCCGGGCGCGACGGGATATCGAGGACAAAAAGGCTCCTTGCGAATTGCCGCTGGAGTCTACGACGTTTCGACGCCCGCGAAAATAGCGGAGATTTCCCGGTCGGCGCCCTCTCGCGCGGTCGAGGCGAGCCCGCGCACCGCCTGCTCGGTGCGGCGCGCGACCTCCTTGCGGTCAGAATTACGGAAAAACGGAATCGGCGCGCCGCAATAGATATCGCAGTCGATCCGCCCCGCCCGCAGCAGCCGCCGGACGTGATCGAGGAACCGCATGTCGCCGTACCAGGCCACGATCGGCCGCTCCGACCGGCCGAGCGGCAGGCCGGCGCGGCGGGAATAGACGATGAAGATCGGCTGCACGATTGCGTGACCGGCGTCCCCGGCGCCGAGCGCGCCCCGCGCCGATTCGAAATGCGACGAGCGGAAGCGCAACAGCCGGTTGGCGTCGCCGGTCGTCGCTTCGGCGAACAGGATGACCGCCGCTCCCGCGCGCATCCGCCGGGCGATGTCGGCATTGACCGCGGGAATGCCGGTGCGCCGGCCGCGGTCGACGAGGGCGACGCCCTGGAGCGCCAGCAACGCGCGCACCAGCGGCCCGGCGCCGACCTCCTTCTTGGCGATGAAGGCGGTCGGACGCATCGAGCCGAGGGCCGGGATGTCCATCCATGAAACATGATTCGAGACGACCAGCTGCGGTCGCACCGTCGCGGGGCGCCCGTGGACGCGAACCCGCAGTCCGAGCCCGGCGCACAAGGCCCGATGGAACAGGACGGACAGGACCTCGCCGGTTCGCCAGCCGCCGCGCTGGGCCAGCCATCGGACCGGGGCGCCGCACAAGATGATCAACGCGGCGGCCGAAAGCGCGAGCGCCATCCTCAGCGCGATCATCGTCCCGCGCTCACGCGAGGTCCTTTCGGAGCACGAGCGCGGTCGCGGCCGATCCGTCCGGCTTCCGGTAATAGCCCTGCCGCCGGCCGACCTCCCGGAATCCCAGCCGCGTATAGAGGGCGATCGCCGGCAGATTGGTCGGCTCGACTTCCAGGAACACCGTGCGCGCCCGCGCCGCGACCAGCCGGGCGACGACCTCGACCATCAGCGCGCGGCCCACGCCGCGATTGCGCGCCGCGCTCCGCACCGCGATCGTCAGCACTTCGGCCTCGTCGGCGGCGAGCCGCGACAGCGCAAAGCCGCGCAGGTCGTCGCTCGCCACGTCGACCGCCGCCGCGCCGACCGTGGCCTTGCTGGCGAGCAGGGTCTCGAATTCGCTCGGCGACCAGGGATGGGCGAACGATTCGGCATGGATCGCCGCGCAGCGCTCGGCGCTGTCGCTGCGCAAGGCGCGAATGATCGGGGCGGCGGTTCTTCGAAATCGAAACGGCATCGGCGGTCCGCAGGATCAGGAATTTGCGCGCGCGACGCCTTCGCCGCTCGCCGGCCGCGCGTCGGGCGGTTTGAGATAGACGGGTCGCGGCGGGCAGGTGCGCGGCTCCGTGGCGAGGCCGATTCGCGCCACTGCGACGATGTCGGGAAAATCGGCGCCGTCGGCGCGTTCGACCGCGACGCCGAGCCGGGCGGCTTCGACCGCCAGCAGCCGCGCGCCGCTTCCCACGATGCGCACCGGGCCCGCCCCGATCGCGCGCGCCGCCTCGCGCAGCCCGTCGATGCGCGGGGGCAGGAGCGGGCGTCCGGTCGCCTCGAACAGCTGGAGATAGACCCGGCCGTGATGCGCGTCGATCGCGGAGGCGATGATCTCCGAGCGCGCTTCGAGCAGCAGGGGCGCCGCGAAGGCGACGAGCGTGGAGACGCCGAGCACCGGAATCTCCAGCGCCAGACCCATCGCCCGGGCGGTCGCGAGGCCAATGCGAATCCCGGTGAACGAGCCCGGGCCCGCAGTGGCCGCGATCCGATCCAGACTCGCAAACCCGCCCGCCACGCCCCCGAGCAATTCTTCGAGCAACGGCGCGAGCGCTTCGGCATGGCCGCGGGCCATCGGTTCGGTGCGTCGCGCGATCGCACCGTCGACCCCGCTGTCGAGAACACAGGCCGAGACGGCGCCGCAGCAGGTGTCGATCGCCAGGATGCGCATGGGGCTTGATATCAAACGCCCGGCGCCGCGAATAGCCCGCGGCCCGAGCGCGGCGGCGGGCGCGATCGCGAAAAATCCGTCTGCGCGCGGCCGCGTCAGCGGGTGATCAGCGTGCCCGCCCCATGATCGGTCAGCAGTTCGATCAGTACGGCGTGGCCGATCTTGCCGTCGAGGATGACCACGCCTTCGACGCCCTGCTCCAGCGCATAGATGCAGGTCTCGACCTTGGGAATCATGCCACCGGTGATGGTTCCGTCGGCGATCAGGCCGCGGATGTCGTCCACCCTGAGCTCTTTGATCAGCTCCTTGTTCTTGTCGAGAACGCCCGGGACGTCGGTCAGCAGCAGCAGCCGCTTGGCGCGCAACGCGCCGGCGATCGCGCCGGCGAAAGTGTCGGCGTTGACGTTGTAGGTCTCGCCGTCGGCGCCCTGCGCGATCGGCGCCAGCACCGGGATCAGGTCCCGGCCGAGAATCTGATCGAGCACGGTGATGTCGACCTTGTCGGGTTCGCCGACGAAGCCCAGATCGACCTCGTCCTCCAGGCTATCGCCGCCGTCGCTGCGCCGCGGGGCGACCTTGCGCGCGGTCACCATGTTGCCGTCCTTGCCGCACAGCCCGATGGCGCGGCCGCCCTCGGCGTTGATCGTGCCGACGATCTGCTTGTTGATGGCGCCGGCGAGCACCATTTCGACGATTTCGACCGTCGCCTTGTCGGTCACGCGTAGTCCGTTGGAGAACTGCGTCTTGATGCCGAGCTTCTCCAGCATCGCGCCGATCTGCGGGCCGCCGCCGTGGATGACGACCGGATTGACGCCCGATTGCTCGAGCAGCACCATGTCGCGCGCAAAATCGCGCGCCTTGGCCTCGTCGCCCATCGCGTGGCCGCCGTATTTGACCACGATGACGGCGTCGTCATAGCGCAGCATGTGCGGAAGCGCCTGCATCAGGATTGCGGCCTGCTCCTGCGGACCGGCCTTGCGCGCTTGGTTCATGGAGCCTCCGAATTTCGATGCGGCGGTCTTCTAGCCGCTCCCGCCGCCGAGCTCAAACCGTCGGGCCGCCGCAACCACTCACGCCGTGAGCGCCGCGCTAGCCCGAATCGAGCCGACCGTCGCGCCGCTCCAGTTGCGGATCGCCGGCTCCGTCAGCGGCGCCAGCCCGGCGCGCTCGACCGCGCTCAAGGGAAGAAATCGGCCGATCACCGCCGCCATCGCCGCCTCGGCCGCGCGCGTGGCGCCGTCGGCGCATTTGATCGCCACCCCGAGCCCGACTTCGGGAAAGGCCGCGCAATAGACCCCTTCCGCCCCGGTCTTCACGAAGGCGCGCGGCCCCAGCACCTCCATCGCCATGGTGTCGAATCGGCCCGAGCCCGCGACGAGGAATGGATAAGCGGCGACCGCCGCCCTGATCCGCGCAGCGGCGGCGGCGCGCGCGGCGGGGAGGCCTTGGCCGGCGCCGAACCGGGCGAATCCGCGCGCCAGCGCCTCGAGCGGAATCGCGTAGGTCGGGATCGCGCAACCGTCGATCGCGCCGTCGTCGAGCCGCGTGCGGGTGATCGCCTCGATCGCCGCCTTGACTTCGCGCTGCACCAGATGGCCGCCCCCGACATAGCCCGCCGGCTCGACCCCGGCCGCGCAGCTCAGACAGACGAAGCCGGCATGCTTGCCCGAGCAGTTGTTGTGCAGCGCGGAGAGCGAATCGCCGCGCGCGGCGAGGCGACGCGCCGCCTCCGCGTTCGAGGGCCAATGGGCGCCGCATTCGAGCGCATCGGCGCCGCGGCCGCACTTGCGCAGCATGTCGCGCGCCGTGTCGACATGGACCGGCTCGCCCGAATGCGAGGCGCAGGCGAGCGCGATTTCGGCGGGGCTCAGCGCGTAGCGATCCGCGGCGCCGCTTTCGATCAGCGGCAGCGCCTGGAACGCCTTGACGGCGGAGCGCGGGAACACCGGCGCGGCGACGTCGCCGAGCGCGAAGACGGCGTCGCCGTCGGCGTCGCAGACGGCGACCGCGCCGCGATGGCGGCTCTCGACCCTGCCGCCGCGCAGGACTTCGACCAGGACCGGATCGTTCACGGCGCTCAGCCGCGTCCGACGAACGGCATTTTCGTCGCCATGATCGTCAGCGTCAGGATATTCGTCGACAGCGGGAGACCCGCCATATGGGCGACGGCGTCGGCGACCGCTGCCGGGTCGATCGTCGGCTCGACCGCGATCCTGCCGTCCGCCTGGGGAACGCCGAGCGTCATCTTGCGCGCCATGTCGGTGAGCGCGTTGCCGATGTCGATCTGGCCGCAGGCGATGTCGTGCGCGCGACCGTCGAGCGCGATCGACTTGGTGAGGCCGCTGATCGCATGCTTCGTCGCGGTATAGGGCGCCGAGTTCGGACGCGGCGCATGCGCGGAGATCGATCCGTTGTTGATGATGCGGCCGCCCCTGGGGCTCTGGCTCTTCATCATCAGGATGGCGCCTTGCGCGCACAGGAACGCGCCCGTCAGATTGACGTCGACGACCGCCTTCCACTGCGCCCAGGACAGTTCTTCCATGGGGATCGGAGGGGCGCCGGCGCCGGCGTTGTTGAACAGGAGGTCGAGCCGGCCGAACGACTCCCCGATCCTGGCGAACAACGCCTTGACGGCGTCGGGGTCGCCGATGTCGCAGGGACACGCGAGCGCGCGGCCGCCGGCCGCCGCGACGCCGCGCGCGGTTTCCTCGAGGGCCTCCGGCCGCCGCCCCGCCAGGGCGACGCTCCAGCCCGCCTTGGCGAGCGCCAGCGAAGTCGCGCGGCCGATGCCTGCGCCGGCGCCGGTGATCAGAGCGAACTTGGCTTCGGACATGATGCTTCCCCCTCCGGGACGGAGCCGCGCGTCCTTCTTTATAGAGGCTGACGGACGATTTCGCAGCCCCGTCGCGACGTCCGAGGCATGATTATCCGGCGGGCGGGGCGCTGCGCATTTCTGGGGCCAGCCGCCAGACGAGCGCGCCCAGGACGAGCGCGCCGCCGACGACCGTCGGCGGCGCCGGCCTTTCGCCGAACCCGAGGTACACCCACAGGGGGCCGAGGACGACGTCGAGCATCGTGATCAGGCCGGATTCGGCCGCCGGAATGTGCTTGGCGCCCTCCATGAACAGGAAGAACGCCAGGCACACCGTCGTCAATCCGAACAGGGCGAGCATCGCGAGATCGTACGCCGACAGGGCGGCGCGGGGCGAAAGGCCGTAGGCGGCGGCCGCGGCGGCCAGCGCGGCGAGCGCGTTTGTCGACGTCATCGACAGCGCGGGATATCGCCGCTGGATCACGATCATCAGCGCGAAGGCGAGGGTCATCGCAAAGGCGATGATCTGGCCGGGCAGGCGGCCGGTCCCGACCGCGCTCGCCACCATGACGATCACGCCCGCGAAAGCGACGCCGGCGGCGATGAGCGTGCGCCGGGTCGTCTTCTCCCCGCCGACCAGGAACACGAGGCCGGCCGCAACGAACGGCAGGGTGGCGTAGATGACCATCACCTCGGCGACGGTCGTCGCGTGGAGGGCGGCGACATAACAGCTGATCGCGATCGCCGAGAGCGACACGAGCAGCGGCGAGGCCGGCCCGAGCCCGAAACGGGGCCCGAGCACGCCCCTCCGCCACTCGAGGAACGCCGGGACGAGCATGAACAGGCCGCCGAAGAATGCCCGCCCGCTCAGCATCGTCCACAGGTCGAGATCCTGGAGCAGGCGGGCGAAGAACCCCGCCGAACTCCACAGGATGGTCGCGACGAACACGAGGACGATCCCACGCCGGCGCGCCGATGTTCCGCCCAGCATGAGGTCTCCGATTCGCCCGGTTTTCGAGCGCGGCGCCGTCCCGGCCGTCCCGCGGCAAGCCGGCGCACAAGGACCGACTTGGAAATTTCGATGCGCAGCTCGATTTCGCAATGGACGATACGTGGTCCCGGCCGGTAGGAAAAGCGGCGGCGCCGGCCGCGCGCCATCGAGGAGTCCCCGCATGTCGGCGCCGACGCCCTGTTACGAGATCGAAATTCCCGCCGCCTGGGTCGACTATAACGAACACCTGAACGACGCCTATCACGCGGTCGCGTTCAGCCAGGCCGGCGACGCGTTCCTGGAGCGCGTCGGGCTCGGCGCCGAGGGGCGCCGCGCGACGGGCCGGACCATTTATACGCTCGCGCTGGTCATCCGCTACCTCGCCGAGGTCAAGCGGGGCGACCGGCTCGCGATCGCGGTGCGGGTGCTGGAGACCGACGGCAAGCGTCTGCGGCTCTGGCTCGAAGCGCGGCGCGGCAGCGACGGCGCCCTCGCTTCGACCAGCGAGCAGGTCATGATCTGCGTCGACCGGACCGGCGATCGGCCGCGCGCCGCCGATTTTCCGCCCGCCGTCGCGGCGAATCTGCAGGCGATCGCGGCCGCTGACGCCGAGACGCCGACGCCGCTGGAGGCGGGCCAGGGCCTGACGCTTCGCCGCCGGACGCCGAGTTCGGTCACGCCGTGAGCCGCGGCCGGGCCCACCCGTTCGACTATCCCTGCGAAATCCGCGCCGTCGGCGCCGGCGCAATCGCCGGCTTGGCCTTGCGCAGCCGCCCCCTCAGGCTCGCCGCCCATTCGACGACGCGGTCCGCCGAAGCGGCGAATGGCAGCACGAAGGTCCGCAGCACCGTATCGAAGCGGATGTGCGCCGCGCCGACCCCGAACGTGATCTTCTCATGAGTTTCGGGAACGTAGAGCGTCCCGAACAGCCAGTCCCACACCGCCAGCGCGAAGCCGAGGTTCTTGTTGAAATGGCGCGGCTGGTCGGAGTGATGGATCTGATGATGGGCCGGGCTCTGGAACAGCCGGCCGGCGAGGCCCGTGAACGCGATCCACATGTGCGAGTGACGCAAGTGCCCGATGGTGATGATGAACAGCATCAGCACGATATTGAGGTTGAGCAGCGTGAACGGTTGCAGGCCGGGCCCGAACGCATAGGTCATCACGCCGAACGCCACGCCCGTAGCCAAGCCGATGATGTTCATGAAGGCGATGATCTCGACGGGATGCGTGCGCATTTCCGTCAGGGTCGTCATGACTTCGGCGGAATGATGCACCTTGTGGAATTCCCAGAGGGCCGGGATCACGTGGAAGAGATAGTGGCCGACCCAATAGCCCAGTTCATAGGCGAGCAGCTGGACGAGGGTGACGATCGTCAGGATTGCGAACACCGGCACTGCGCTCGGCTCGTGGCGGCCGAACGCGCCGGTCAACAGGTTCAGCGTGGCGTCCC
Source organism: Roseiarcus sp. (assembly GCA_049509635.1). Lineage (GTDB taxonomy): Bacteria > Pseudomonadota > Alphaproteobacteria > Rhizobiales > Beijerinckiaceae > Roseiarcus. Next base: position 21,946 of record JBEKZS010000016.1, on the reverse strand, counting down.
GCCACAGGACGCTGCCCAATGCGAGCAGGCCGTATGCCGAGGCGAAGACGATCGTGTTCACGATCCACAGACGCAGATCGAGACGCGAGGACGGATGCAGGACGATGCGCCTGGGGAAAATCGAGCGCAGGAAGCCGATGGCGCTCATCCTGCGCCCGCGCTTGCGCCGCGCATCGACATAGAACAGCAGGCTGAAGACCAGCGCGCCCGTGAGGGCGATCGGTCCGTAGGGCGATGCCGCGCCGAACACCCCCTGCAGGCGGTCGACGAACGCCGCGGGGCCGAATAACCCCTGCAACTGGCCGAGGATTGAAGTCCAGCCCGAGGCGAGCAGGTCCATTGGCGATCCCCTTTGGGTCGAGAGCGAAAGCCAGCCTAGGCAGCCCAAGCCTTCCAGCGGGTTAAGCGAATCGCCTGAAAGGCCGCCGTCGCCGTCGGCGCGGGGCTGGTTCGCGGATGAGCTAATTTTCGATGAACCCGCCTCGCGTCGGGGCCCGACGCGGGTTCGCGGCCTGGCTCCCCGGACGATTCCTGGATCGTCGCGGCCTCGGGTGACGAACGGCCTCTCGCCTCCGACGCCATGGCGCTGGAAGCCCGCGCCGGTTGCCGTTACGATGCGCGGATGCGGCCGTCGACGTTCTCCGTTTTGACCATCTGCGGCCTCGAGGAACTCGACGGCCACAGCGCGCGCGGCGTCACCCACGTTCTGTCGATCCTCGACCCGCACTGGCCGGCGCCGGCCGCGTTCCAGGCGTTCGATCCGCATCGGCGGGCGACCCTGCATTTTCACGACGCGATCGAACCGGGGCCCGGCGTCGTCTTGCCGGAGGTCGCCGACGTCGATGCGATCCTTTCGTTCGGTCGCGATCTCGGCGACGATCCGGGCCATCTGCTCATTCACTGTCACGCTGGAATCTCGCGCTCGACGGCGGCGATGATGATGATCCTCGCGCAGGCGTTTCCGCGCGAGGACGAAGCCGGCGTCGCCGAACGCCTGATCGGCATCAGGCCGCAGGCGTGGCCGAACGCCCGGATGATCGGATTCGCCGACGAGCGGCTCGGCCGAAACGGTCGATTGTCCGCGGCGGCCAACGAAATTTATGCGCGCCGACTCGCGGCGCAGCCGGGCCTCGCGGACGTCATGCGCAGCCTCGATCGCGCCAGCGAGGTCGAGGCTGGCCTCGCGCTGCGCGCGCGCAGCTGAATTGGCGATTCGACCCAGAGAAGGAATCATTCATGCCGGAGCTCACCCCCGAAGGCGCCCGCGTCCTGGAGGAAATCGCCGGGCGGCACGGCGTCGGCGTCGACGCGGCGCGCGCCGTTCTCGACGCTCTGGCGCGAGGCGGCGGCTCGCAGGCCCAGTTCAACCACCCCGATCTCGGCGGCATGGGACAATGGTCGCAGGGCGGAATGAGCATGATCGGCGACATGTTCAATCACGGCCTCAAGCATCGCGTCGACGCGCTCTGCAACGAACTCGTCGGCCTGCTGCGCAGCCAGCCCGCGGCCGGCGTCGAGGCGCGGCGGGCGCAGATTCAGAGCCAGGCCGCCGGAATGTTCGCGAGCGGCTGGGATTCGCCCGGCCGGTGGTGGCCGGCGGAACTCGGCGAACCCGCCTCTTCCGGCGCCCAGAACGATATGCGCTACGCGTTCTTTCCAGAATCTCGCCGCTTGGCGATCCAGCAGGGCGGTAGGGTTCGCGTCTATGACGCGGGCGACCACCGGCTGTCCGGATTCTCCCAGCGGCAAGGCGGCGACCAGTCGCTGAGTTTCAACAGCCAGTTCGGGCTCGTGAGTCTTGCCGACCTGCCCCTGATCTCGCCCCGGGAGGAGCGCGCCGCCGATGCTGCGCCGTCGCCGTCGCCCCTCCCGCCTGCCGCCCCTCCGCCCGCGGCGGCGCCAGTGGCGTCGTCGCTCGCTGCGGCCGAAATTCTGAAGACGCTCGAGGGCCTCGCCGAGCTCCGCCGGAAGGACATTCTGACCGAGGCGGAATTCGCCGCGAAGAAGGCGCAACTGCTGAGTCGGCTCTGACGGCGCGCGGCGGATCGTCCGGTCAGCCGCGCGCGCCCTTCTCCCCCGCGTAGAGCGCGCGATACCGCCGCAGCCGTGGCGCCGAGAGCGCGGCGCGGTCCTCGCGCGGCGCGAACCGCCGCTGGACCGCCGGTCGCGTGCAGATCGCCGCCTCGTCGCCGACGCCCGCCGCGAGCATTGCGAGCCGGGCCGCGCCGAGCGCCGCCCCCGCCTCGGCGCCTTCGGCGAGGTCGATGGCGAGGCCGGTCGCGTCGGCGATCATCTGCCCCCAGAACATGCTGCGCGCGCCGCCGCCCACGATCATCGTCGAGGTCGGTCGCGCGCCGGCCGCGTCGAGCACCGCGGCGCCGTCGGCGAAGGAGAAGGCGACGCCCTCCATCACCGCATAGGCGAGCGCGCCGGCGGCGTGTTCGGCGCGCAGCCCCGCGAACAGGCCGGTCGCGGCGGCGTCGTTGTGAGGCGTGCGTTCGCCGCTCAGATAGGGCAGGAACACCGGGGCTGAGGCGACGTTCTCGGGGTCGGCGGCGAACGCCTCCGCCTCAGCGACCAGCCCGTCGATGTCGGCCACGCGCCCGAGAATTCCGGCTATCCAGGCGAGCGAGGCGGCGGCCGAGAGCATCACCGCCATACCGTGCCAGCGCCCCGGCAGCGCATGGCAGAAGGCGTGGAGCGTGCGCTCCGGCGCGCTGACGTAGTGGTCGGTGACGGCGAAGATGACCCCCGATGTGCCGAGCGAGACGAGCCCCTGGCCCGCCGCGACGGCGCCGACGCCGACCGCGGCCGCCGCGTTGTCGCCTGCGCCGCCGGCGATCGGAATCCTGCGCCCGGCGAGACCCCAACGGCCGGCGAGCTCGGGCGACACAAAGCTGGAGACTGCGGATCCCTCGACCAGGCGCGGCATCTGATCGCGACCGAGGCCGGTCGCCGCAAGGAGATCGTCGTCCCATCGCCGCCGCGCGACGTCGAGCCAAAGGGTCCCCGAGGCGTCGGACATTTCGGAGACGTGCTCGCCGCTGAGGATCAGGCGGACATAGTCCTTCGGCAGCAGCACCCTTCGGGTCGCCCTGAAGACCTGGGCTTCGTGCCGGGCGACCCAAAGGAGCTTGGGCGCCGTGAAGCCGGGCATGGCGATGTTGCCGGCGCGCTCGCGCAGTTGCGGCGCGCGGCGTTCGAGTTCGGCGCATTCGGCGAAGGCGCGCCCGTCGTTCCAGAGAATGGCCGGCCGCAGCACTTCGTCGCCGGCGCCCAGGAGAACCGCGCCGTGCATCTGGCCGGAGAGCCCGACACCCGCGAGGCGCGAGAATGCGGCCGGATGGTCGCGGCGGAGGCCGTCGAAGGCGAGCAGGACCGCATCCGACCAATCGGCCGGGTTCTGCTCGCTCCACAGCGGCCGCGGCCGCGAAACCGAGAGCGGAACCGCCATCTCGCCGAGCAGGCTCTGGCGCTCGTCGACCAGAACCGCCTTGACCGACGATGTGCCGATGTCGAGGCCGAGAAAGGCGTCCCCGGAGACAGCGCTGCCCGACATCGTTTCCCCCGCGATCGCGCGCCGGCGCGCGCACTGGGGCCTTCCTATAGCCCGAAAGCCCCGGCGTTGTCGCCGGGGCTCTGAAGTCCGCGAGGCATTTCGATCGATCCGCGCGCTTGGGATGCCCGCCGGGGCCGTCGCCGAAACCGGTCCTGGCCACAGCCCGACGAAACGGGCGCGTCGCGCCGGGGCCCGGCCGCGCTCAGCCGGCGCGCAGGTTGCCCGCCGAGGACTTTCCGGTACGCTTGTCGGCGACGATGTCGTAGCTGACCTTCTGACCTTCATTGAGGTCGCGCAGGCCGGCCTGCTCGACGGCGCTGATATGGACGAAGACATCCTTGCCGCCGTCGTCCGGCTGGATGAATCCGTATCCTTTCGTCGCGTTGAACCACTTGACAGTTCCCGTAGCCATGGGAGCTTTCCCCAGATTTGGTCACAGATGTAGCGCGCGGGCGCCGGCGGAATATCGATGGCGGAAGGGTCGTCAGCACGCATCGACGATGCGAGGCCAAGTCATCGGCCAGTAATCGATTGCGGGTAGATAGGGGAGGAGAATTCGGGAATCAAGTCGGGGCGACGCACGGCTGCCTGACCCGCTCCGCCCGCCGACCGGCCTCCGCCGATCAGGTGTCTCGAACGCGCCTTGCGCCGGCGGCCGCCGCCGCCTAACGTCTGCATCCTTCTCGGCCGCGCCAGGCGAGCGGCGGCGCCGCCGCGAAATGACCCGGAGACTTCGATGCTCGACAGCTTGCTCGCGCGCGGGCGCCCCCTGCTCGCCGACGGGGCGACGGGCACCAATCTCTTCCAGATGGGGCTGAGTTCGGGCGAAAGCCCGGAGTCGTGGACCACAGCCCATCCCGATCGAATCCGGGCGCTCCACCGCAGCTTCGTCGACGCGGGCGCCGACATCATCCTCACCAACAGTTTCGGCGGCAATCGGCGTCGGCTGATGCTCCACCAGCTCGAGGGCCGCGTGCGCGAGTTGAACGCGCGGGCCGCGGAGCTCGCGCGCTCGGTGGCGGCTTCCGCCGGGCGGCCAGTCGTGGCGGCGGGCTCGGTCGGTCCGACCGGCGATCTCCTGGCGCCGCTCGGCCCGCTGTCCGAGGACGAAGCCTTCGACATATTCGTCGAACAGATCGAAGGGCTCAAACAGGGTGGCGCGGACGTCGTATGGATCGAAACCATGTCGGCGCCCGAGGAAATCCGCGCCGCGGCGCGCGCCGCGAACGCGCTCGCGATGCCCTATACGGTGACCGCGAGTTTCGACACCGCGGGCAGGACGATGATGGGCCTGCCCCCCGCCGCCCTGGTCGATCTGGCCGCGGGGTTCGATCCCGCGCCGCTGGCGATCGGGGCAAATTGCGGCGTCGGGGCGTCCGACCTCGTCATGTCGGTCCTCGCGATGACGCAGGCGCGTCCCGAGGCGATCGTCATCGCCAAGGCGAACGCCGGGATCCCGAGCTGGCGCGGCGCGCATATCCACTATTCCGGCACGCCCGAGTTGATGGCCGCCTATGCGAGATTGGCGCTCGACGCCGGGGCGCGGATCGTGGGGGGCTGTTGCGGATCGACGCCGGCGCATCTGGCCGCCATGCGCGGCGCGCTCGATCGTCACGCGGCCCGACCGCGCCCCGTCCTCGCCGACGTCGTGGCTGCGCTCGGCCCACTGGTCTCGCCGCCCTCGACCGCGCCCGGCCAATCGCGCGCGCGTCGGCGGGGATAGGCGGATCTGGATGAATTCCAGAGCCAAGCAACGCGCCTGGCGCCGGGCGAGGGCGCCGTCCGGGCCGGTGGACCGCCCGGAGGCGACGGTTGTTCCCGCCTCGGCGCCGCCGCCGCTGACCGCGCCGGCGGGCCCGATCGCATTTGCGGCGGGCGAATCCGACGATGGCGAGCGGCTCGATCGGTTTCTGGGCCTGGCCGCGGGCGCGCGCCGTGTCGCCCTGTCGCGGACGCGGCTGCAGGCGTTGATCGAGGCGGGGCGGGTCACGATCGATGGAAGCCTCGCCCGTGATCCCGCCGCCCGTGTGAGCGCGGGCGCCCGGATCACGGTGGATGCGCCGCCGCCGGAACAATCGCCCCTGAGCGCTCAAGCCTTGCCGCTCGAGGTGGTGTTCGAGGACGAGCATCTGCTGGTGCTCGACAAGCCCGCCGGGCTCGTGGTCCATCCCGCCCCCGGGCATATCGACGGCACGCTCGTCAATGCGCTGATCGCCCATTGCGGCGCCAGCCTGTCCGGGGTCGGCGGGATTCGCCGGCCAGGGATCGTCCACCGCCTCGACAAGGACACCTCCGGCCTCCTGGTCGTCGCCAAATCCGACCCGGCCCACCAGGGCCTGTCGGCGCTGTTCGCCGATCACGGGCGCACCGGCTCGCTGGTGCGTGAATATCTGGCGCTGGTGTGGGGCGCGCCCGCTCTGCCGACGGGAACCGTCGATGCGCCGCTCGGCCGCCATCCGCGCCAGCGCGAGAAAATGGCGGTCGTCGCCCCGGCGCGCGGCCGGCGCGCGGTGACCCATTGGCGGCTGGAGCGGGAACTCGGCGCCGCGAGCCTCGTTTCGTGCAATCTGGAGACGGGTCGGACGCATCAGATTCGCGTCCATCTCGCCCATATCGGCCATCCCCTCCTCGGCGATTCGGTGTATGGCGCGGGCTATCGGAGTAAGGCGGCGCTTCTGTCCGAGTCCGGCCGGGTCGCGTTGGCCCGGCTGGATCGTCAGGCGTTGCACGCGGCGAAACTGGGCTTCGTTCATCCGATCACAGGCGCGGATCTGCTGTTCGAGAGCCCGCCTCCGGAAGATTTGTCGAATCTGATCAATATCTTGAGCCGATAGGCGCGCGTCTGCCGGGGGCCGGCTCAAACTTTCTTAATGAACAAAATGTCATCTTGCTTCTGCCGCCCGCCCGCTCGCGGCCCTCTTTCGGCCACGGTCGGGCGACCTTATATGACATCCCGCGGTGCGCCGATGCGGCCGCCGGAGACCGCCCGACATGGGGGATCCGATAAGGAGAAACTGATGGCCGCCGCCCTGCCGATGATCGCCGGTGAATCCGGCCTGTCCCGTTATCTCGCTGAAATCAAGCGGTTCCCGATGCTGGAGCCGCAGGACGAATACATGCTGGCCAAGAGCTGGCGCGAGCACGGCGACCGCGACGCCGCCCAGAAGCTCGTGACGTCGCACCTTCGGCTCGTGGCCAAGATCGCGATGGGGTATCGCGGCTATGGCCTGCCGATCGGCGAAGTCATTTCCGAAGGCAATGTCGGCCTCATGCAGGCGGTCAAGCGATTCGAGCCGGAAAAGGGCTTCAAGCTCGCGACCTACGCGATGTGGTGGATCAGAGCCTCGATCCAGGAATATATCTTGCGCTCCTGGTCGCTGGTGAAGATGGGCACGACCGCGAGCCAGAAGAAGCTGTTCTTCAATCTCCGCAAGGCGAAGAGCAAGATTTCGGCGTTCGAGGACGGCGATCTCAGGCCCGATCAGGTTGCGGTGATCGCGACCCGGCTCGGCGTGCCCGAGCAGGACGTCATCGACATGAATCGGCGCCTCGGCGGCGACGCCTCGTTGAACGCGCCGCTGCGCGAGGAGGGCGAAGGCGAGTGGCAGGACTGGCTGGTCGACGAGAGTTCGAGCCAGGAAGCCATTCTCTCCGACCGCGAGGAGAGCAATGTGAGGCTGGCGGCCCTGAAGAACGCCCTGGGCGTTCTCAACGAGCGCGAACGGCGCATATTCGAGGCGCGACGGCTCGCCGACGAGCCGGTGACGCTCGAAGACCTCTCGTCGGAATTCGGCGTCTCGCGCGAACGCGTGCGCCAGATCGAGGTGCGCGCCTTCGAGAAGGTGCAGGCGGCGGTGAAGGCCGGCGTGGCGCTCGCGCAGATCCCGTCCCACGCCTCGCGGGCGCTGCCGGCGATGTGAAGGCGGCGCGGTTGCCGTCGCCCTGGGCGTGGGTGGGGCATGCCTTCGAGCGGCTCGCGCTGGTCGGCGCCGGCCTCCAGTACTCGCGGCGGCGTATACCAGGAATCCCAAGGATTTCTCCCTAGCCGCACGGCCGCTGGGAGAATCCGCTCGGATTTGCAGGGGGCATTATCGCTTTGGACATGCTTCCGTGGCATGAAAGCCGGCATTGGCGGGTCCCCAGCCGTAGCGAGAGAAGTTCATGACCATTCACCGCAAGCGCCGCGAAACGATGCTTCGCGCGACCTTTATGGCCGCCGCCGCCTGGAGCGTCTTTCCCCTTTCGGTGTTCGCGAAGGATCTGCCGGCGACGGCGGAAGGCGCCCGGAAGCTCGGCGACCGCTTTACCACCGTTCTCGGCGCCCCCGCCCCCGGCGTCCCCGCGCCGGTCGTCGTGACGCCCGAGGCGGGGCGCTACGTCGTGGCGATCGATCTCGTTAGCCTCGCCGCACCTCTGAGTGGACTGGGCCTTTCGATCGATCCGGCGACGATGGAACTGCTCATGACCGAGCAGGATGATGGGACGTGGCGCGTGTCGGCCGACAGCTTCCCGCCGATTTCGATCCACGCGCAGACGCTGAGCTACGTCTATCGGTTTGCCGACTACAGGTTCGACGGCCTCTACGATCCCGATCTGTCCTGGTTCAGGAGCGCCAAGCTGAGCGCGGCGAGACCAGCCTTGGAGGCTCACCTCCCGAACATGGACGAAGCGGTCGGGGCCTCTGCGCTGACCGCGAACTTTGCCGCGACGCCGGCCAACAACGGCGCAATCTCGATGGTCATGCATGAGGAAGTCGCCGACATGACGGCGAAGATCCTGGCGTCCCCGGGGGAAGACAAGGCGCTTGCCGGAGCGAAGCCGACGCCGATGTCGTTCCAGGGCGGCGAGACGCTCCTCGACGCCAGCTTCGACGGCGCCCCGGTCCGCAAGCTCATGGAGTTGTGGGCATTCGCTATCGCTCACCCGAGCCGCGCGCAGATGGCGGCGAACGAGCAGGGGTTCAAGGCTCTGCTGCGCGGTCTCGTGCCAACCGAGATGAAGCTCGCCGAGAAGGCCGAGCTCAAGCAATTCGGGTTTGGGGCCCCGCAGGGAACGTTCGGGATGACGGATGGCAAGTTCACACTCGCGGGTTCCACGGATCCCAGCGGGAAGGGATCGGGCGAATATGGCTTCGCGGTCGAAGGTCTGACTCTGCCGCCGGGCCTGGTGGCGCCCACGATGAGCGACCTCGTCCCGACCGCGTTCAGCGTCGGGATCCGGGCGAGCGGGTTCAACCCTGCGGCGGGCGCCAACGAGGCGATCGACGATCTGCACCTGGCCGGGGACGGACCGGTCATGTCGCCCGAGGATCGCTCGAAAGTCCTCGCCAGGCTCAAGGGTACCGGGCCGATCCTTGTCGAATTGCTGCCATCTCGGATCCGGGCGCCCCAGGTCGACATCGCGCTCGAAGGCGAAGTCCATCTGGAGGGCGTTCGCCCCAGCGGCGTCCTAAGAATTCACGCCCGCAAATTCGATGACACCATCGCCGCGGTGAAAGCGCTCGGCCCGTTGGCTACGCCGCAGGTTCTCGGCGGGCTGGCCCTGGCCAAGGGCCTCGCCAAATCCGAACCGGACGGCTCGCTCACCTGGGTGGCGGAATACGGCGCCGACGGGGCGATCAGCGTGAACGGCATGCCGCTCGGCAAGGCGCCCTGAGCGACGGGACCGGCCGCCGCGCGCCGGCTCAGTCCCGCATCAACGCGCCGCGTCCTGCGATGGCCGCAAGCGCCGCCGAGATCAGCACGTTCCAGTTCGCGAGCGACAGGCCGAGGACGCGAATCTGCACCTCGTCGCAGCGAACGACCTTGATGTGCTGAAGCTGCTCCATGAAGTTCTTGACGTCGGGTGGTCCGGCGAGCGCGCCGGTGCAATCCTCCGGTCCCTTCCACAGTCCCCATTCGATGCCGGAATGGTAGACGCCAAGCCCGGCGTTGACGGTGAAAATGAGCGCGAGCCCGATGAGCCCCGCCGCGACCAGGGTTCGCGTGCGCCCGCTCGCGGCGTAGGCGAGGATGGCGGCGAGCGGCACGGCGCCGTAATAGGCGATCCGCTCCTTCAGGCAGAGTTCGCAGGGCACGATGCCGAACGCCTGGAATATCCAGGCGCCGGCCAGCGTCGCGGCGGCGACCGCGCCGATCGCCAGCGAAGTCGCGCGGGGCGTGTCGGGCGAGACGGCGCCGAGACCGGCCATCAGAGCATCCTCGCGGCGATCCAGAAGCCCAACACGATGACGGCGGCGATCGCGCCGAGAAAGACGGCGAAGTGTCGCTCCAGCCCGATTCGCAGGGGATCGCCGAACCGGTTGAGCGCGCCCGCCAGAATGAAGAACCTGGCGCCGCGGGTCAGGAAGGACAGCGCGACGAACATCGCGAAATTATAGCCGAGCAGACCGCTGACGATCGTCACCAGTTTGTAGGGGATCGGCGTCAAGCCTTTGACGAGAATCACGAGCGCGCCCCAACGGGCGTAGGTCTCCTTGAGCGCCGCCATCCTGTCCGCGTAACCGTAGAGATGGATCAGCCATTGGCCGAGCGTGTCGTAGAGCAGCGCGCCGATGCCGTAGCCGACCATGCCGCCGGCGACGGACGCCACCGTGCATATCGCCGCATAACGCCAGGCGCGCTTCGGGGCTGCGAGCGACATCGGAATCAGAATCAGATCGGGCGGCAGGGGAAAGAACGAGCTCTCTGCGAAAGCGATCGCCGCCAGCGCGAACGGCGCATGCGGGCTCTCCGAGATCGACAGGATCCAATGATAGAGCCGCTTGAACATCAAGCCCGATTCGCGCGCATTCGGCGGTGATAGAGGAGCCCTGGGCCGCTGTCCACGCGCGGAGCCGGCCGCCGGTCAGCCACGCGTCAGCCTCACGCGATCGGCAGGGCGGCGCGCGCGCCGAACTGGGCGGCGAAGAAGGCGTAATAGGCGCCCCGGCGGGCGATCAGGTCCTGATGTTCGCCCGTCTCGACGGCGCGGCCGCCCTCGATCACCCAGATCCGGTCGGAATTGACGATCGTCTGGAGCCGGTGGGCCACGACGAGCGTGGTGCGCCCGGCGCGAAGGTCGTCGAGCGCCTTCTGCACTTCGCGCTCGGATTCCGAGTCGAGCGCCGCGGTCGGCTCGTCGAGCAAGAGGATCGGCGCGTCCTTGAGGATCGCCCGCGCAATGGCGATTCTCTGGCGCTGACCGCCCGAAAGCTGGGCGCCCTGTTCGCCGACATTCGTGTCGTAGCCGGCCGCGAACTGCAGAATGAAATCATGAGCGTGCGCCTTGCGCGCGGCGGCGACGATCTCCTCCTGCGTGGCGCCGACCCGGCCGACCGCGATATTGTCGCGGATCGAGCCGCGAAACAGGAACACGTCCTGCGAGACGAAGGCGATCCGGTCGCGCAGCGACGGCAGATCGACCGCGCCGATGTCCTGCCCGTCGATGGTCACGCGGCCGTTGCTCAACGCGTAGAATCGCTGGATCACGCCGAGGATCGTGGTCTTGCCGCCTCCCGACGGTCCGACGAGCGCCGTCGTCGCATTCGGTTCGGCGACGATGTTGAGGCCGTCGATCACATATTCGCCGGGCCGGTAGGCGAAGCGGGCGTCCTCGATGACGACCCGCCCGCGGCCGACGCTCAGCTTGGGACAGGACGGCCGGGGCGCCTCGCCCTGCGGCGCGTCGAGCACTTCGTAGATGAGGCGCGTGCTGACCAGGCCGTTCTGGATGTCGACGTTGAGCCGGCCCAGGCGCTTGGCCGGTTCGTAGGCGAGCAGCAGGGCGCCCAGGAACGAAACGAACGAGCCGACGTCGCCATGGCCGATGCTGACCCGCCACGAGCCGTAGAATATCGCAAAGCCGATCGCGAGCCCGGCGAGCGAATCGGCGAGCAGGGTGGCGATCGCCGCGCCGGCCGCCATGCGGTTGGCGGCTCGCTCGACGACGGCGATCGAATCCTGCATCCGCCTGCGCATCGCGTCTTCGAGATTGAAGGCCTTGACGATGCGCATGCCCAGAACCGTCTCGCCCATCGTCTGCATGATCTGGGCCGAACCGTCGAACGAGCGCCGGGCGAAAGCGCGCACGCGCCGGATGACGCGTCCCAACGTCAGCGCGGCCACGGGGAGCACGCTCAACGCCACCAGGGCGAGCGCCGGGTCGCGCCAGATCATCACCGCGACCAGGCCGAGCGCGCTCAGGCCGTCGCGGGCGAAGCCCTGCACCATCACCTGAAGCGCGTCGCGCACCCCGTTGGCGGCGAGCGCGAGGCGCGCGATGAATTCCGTGGAATGGCGATCCTGAAAATACAGCAGATTCTGCCGCAACAGATGCGCGAAGACCCGCTCCTGCACCGCCGCGACGATTCGATTTCCCGTGCGCGACAGCACCACGAGCGCCCCGTAAGTCGCGAGGCCGCGCAGGACGAAGAGGCCGAAGACCGCGAAGGCGAGGAATCTCATCTCCGAGAATCGCGCGGCGGTCGCCATGCCGTTGAGCACGGGCTTCAGCAGCGCTGCCGAGATCGCGGTGGTGCCGGCGCCGATCGCGAGCATCGCCGCGCCGCCGGCGTAGGCCCATTTGTGCTGCCGTCCATAGTCGCGCAGGAGACGCGACATCATGGCGACGGCGCCGGCGGCGGGCCGAGGGTCGGGAAAATCGAGCATCGGACCTTGCTAGAGCGAAGACGCAAAAAGGGGAAGCGTTTGTATCGCCGCGCCCAGCACCCTCGCCGATTCCGGCCCCGCGAGCCTGCCCGACCGACCGGTCAGCCGCGCCGAGGTCCCGGCGCGCCCGGACGCCCCACTCGGGGGCGCTTGTACTGGACGACGACGGCGCGACCGCGCCCCGTCACCAGCGTCGGCCGGCCGTTCGCGTGCGGGGCGAATTTGGCCGCCTGAGCCTTGACCTCGTCGATCGGCACGCCCATCAGCGAAGCGGCGATCTCGATCCTCTGGCCGAAATCCTCCGTGAGGCTCTCGGCGGCGATAAAGGCCTCCTCGAGGGTCGGCGGGCTGACCCTGACCCGCCGCGTGCCCCATTTCGTGTTCCATACCGCGCCCATCGCATCCTCGAAATCCGCCGAATCAAACGGGCTAGCCTGATGCCCGTAACCCGACCCTGTCCAGCACGACCGCCATCCGCGCGCAGAATACCACCGCTATTGCAGCGCAGCAAACTACTTGTGCCTCGCAACATGCGGCGAAATGGCGCTCGTCGAGGCAAACCAGCGGCATGGCGTCCCGCATTCGCTCTGGCCCTTGTTGCGCAAATACGCGACATTTGTCCGGCGTCCGGCGAATGATGCGGCGAAGCCGCGCCCTTCGATCGATTTCCCGGTCCCCCAGAACAGGCAAGTCACATGCCCGGCTCCCCCCCGCACGTCGCCGCCAACCGAACGGGCGGCGCCGAAACCGTCGACGCGCCGCCGTTTTCGGCCTTTCTCGCCGACATCCGGCGCCACGACAGCCTCCGCGCCGCGATCGACGAACGCTATCGCATGCCCGAAACCGCGTGCCTGCCCGCGTTGCTGAGCGTCGCGGCGTCGCCGCCGCGGGTCAGGGAGAAGGCTCGCGCGCTCGCCCGACGGCTCATCGAGGGCCTGCGCGCGCGACCGCCCGCCGGCCTCGTGCAGGGGCTGATGCACGAATACGCGTTGTCCAGCCAGGAGGGCGTCGCGCTGATGTGCCTCGCTGAGGCGCTGTTGCGGATTCCCGACCGGGCGACGCGCGACGCTCTGATCGCCGACAAGATCGGCGGCGGAGAATGGCGCGCCCATGTCGGCCAATCGCCGTCGCCGTTCGTGAACGCGGCCACCTGGGGCCTTCTGATCACGGGCCGGCTGGTGGGAACGTTCGACGAGACGGGTCTCGGCGCGACGCTGACCCGGCTCATCGCGGCGAGCGGCGCGCCGATCATCCGCGCGAGCGTCGACACCGCGATGCGCGTGATGGGCGAGCAGTTCGTCTGCGGACAGACGATCGAGGCCGCGCTTCAGGCCGCGCGCAAGCACGAGGCGCAGGGCTTCCGCTATTCCTACGATATGCTCGGCGAGGCGGCGGCGACCGCCCCGGACGCGGCGCGCTACCTCGCGTCCTACACGAACGCGCTTCACGCGATCGGCGCGGCCTCGGCGGGGCGCGGCATCTACGAAGGCCCGGGCCTGTCGATCAAGCTGTCCGCCTTGCACCCGCGCTACCAGCGCGCGCAGCGCCGGCGCGTGTTCGAGGAGTTGCTGCCGAGGCTGAAAGGCCTCGCGCTCCTCGCGCGCCGGTATGACGTCGGCATCAACATTGACGCCGAGGAATCCGAGCGGCTCGATCTGTCGCTGGATCTCCTCGAATCGCTGTGCGGCGATCCCGACCTGGCCGATTGGAACGGCGTCGGATTCGTGGTCCAGGCCTATCAGAAGCGCAGTCACGCGGTTCTCGCCTTCATCGTCGATCTGGCGCGACGGACAAAGCGGCGAATCATGGTCCGGCTGGTGAAGGGCGCCTATTGGGACAGCGAGATCAAGCGCTCCCAGGTCGACGGCCTCGAGGGATTTCCCGTCTTCACCCGCAAGGTCCACACCGACGTGTCCTATGTCGCCTGCGCCAAGCTCCTGCTGGGCGCGCCCGGCGAGGTCTATCCGCAATTCGCCACCCACAACGCGTTGACCATGGCGACCATCTATACGCTCGCGGGCCCGAATTTCTATGCCGGCCAGTACGAGTTTCAGTGTCTCCACGGCATGGGCGAGCCGCTCTACGAACAAGTGGTGGGCGCCGACCGGCTCAACCGGCCGTGCCGCATCTACGCGCCGGTCGGCTCGCATGAGACGCTGCTCGCCTATCTCGTCCGCCGGCTGCTCGAAAACGGCGCGAACACGTCGTTCGTCAACCGGATCGCCGACGCATCCGTGCCGATCGAGGCGCTCCTGGAAGATCCCGTCGAGGCGGCCGCCGCGACGCGGCCGGTCGGCGCGCCCCATCCCGAGATCGCGCTGCCGCGCGATCTGTTCGCCGCCGCCCGCGCCAATTCGGCGGGCCTCGATCTCAGCAACGAGAGCCGGCTCGCCGAACTCGGCGCGGCGCTGGCTGCGAGCGCCGCGACGGTCTGGCGCGCGGGCGACGGCCCCGGGCCCTGGCGGCCGATCGTCAATCCCGCCGACCCCGGCGACGTCGTCGGACATGTCGCCTTCGCCGACGCTGCCGGGGTCGCGCGCGCGCTCGCCGAGGCGACCGCCGCATGGCCCGCCTGGCGGGACAGCCTTCCGTCGCTGCGGGCGGATCGCCTCGAGCGCGCGGCGGCGCTGTTCGAGACGCGGGCCGGCGCGCTCGCCGGACTGATGTGCCGGGAGGCCGGCAAGACTCTGCCGAACGCACTCGGCGACGTGCGCGAGGCGGTCGACTTCCTCCGCTACTACGCCGCGCAGGTCGCCGTCGGTTTCTCGAACGCGACCCATCGTCCGCTCGGCGTGGTCGCATGCATAAGCCCGTGGAACTTCCCGCTCGCCATTTTCACCGGCCAGGTCAGCGCGGCGCTCGCCGCCGGCAATGTCGTCGTCGCCAAACCGGCCGAGGAGACGCCGCTGGTCGCCGCCGAGGCGGTCCGTCTCCTCCACGAGGCGGGAATACCCGAACATGTCGTGCGCCTGCTGCCCGGAGAAGGCGACGTCGGCGCGGCGCTCGTCGCGCGGCCGGAGACGGCCGCGGTCGTGTTCACAGGCTCCACCGAAGTCGCGCGGCTCATCCAGCGCGCGCTCGCCGGGCGGCTCGGCGCGGACGGGCGGCCGATTCCGCTCGTCGCCGAAACCGGCGGCCAGAACGCGCTGATCGTCGACAGCTCCGCCCTCGCCGAGCAGGTCGTCGCCGATGTCCTCGCCTCGGCGTTCGATTCGGCGGGGCAGCGCTGCTCGGCCCTGCGCGTGCTATGCCTGCAGGACGATGCGGCCGAGCGGACGCTCGCCATGCTGAAGGCGGCAATGGACGAGTTGACGATCGGCAAGCCGGACCGGCTGTCGACCGACGTCGGCCCGGTCATCTCGCGCCAGGCGCTCGAGGGTCTGAGCGGCCATGTCGCGGCGATGCGCGCGCGCGGCTTTCCGATTCACGCGCCTTCGCTCGGCGAAGAACGTGCGCTCGGCGCCTTCATCGCGCCGACGCTGATCGAGATCAATTCGGTCAGCGACCTGAGCCGCGAAGTGTTCGGGCCGGTCCTGCACGTTCTCCGATTCCCGCGGCGCGGTCTTGCCGATCTCATCGCCGCGCTGAATGCGTCCGGCTACGCACTGACGGGCGGCGTCCATTCGCGCATCGACGGCACGATCGATCTGGTCTGCGAGCGTCTCGCCGCGGGCAACGTCTACGTCAATCGCAACATCATCGGCGCCGTCGTCGGGGTCCAACCGTTCGGCGGGCACGGCCTCTCCGGCACCGGACCGAAGGCGGGCGGCCCGCTCTATCTCAAGCGGCTCCTCGCCGCTACGCCCGGGCTCTGGCCCGAGATCGGCGCCCCCGCCGCGCCGGCCGCGGCGACGCGGTTCTGCGAATGGCTTGCGCAATCCGGTCGCGCGGCGCTGTCGCGCCGTTGCGCCACGCTCGCGGCGCAATCGCGGCTCGGCGCCGCGGTCGCGCTGCCGGGACCGGTCGGCGAGCAGAATCTCTATTCGCTGCGCCCGCGCGGCGACGTGCTGTGCCATGCCGCTTCCGAGGCGGCGGCGATCGTGCAGGTCGCCTGCGCGCTCGCCACCGGCAATCGCGCCCTGCTTGCCGGCGCCGCGGCGCGGCCGTTGTGCGAAGCGCTGCCGCGCGGCTGGCGCGACGCCGTCGCGTTGGCGGCCGACGCGTCCTCGGCGGCTGCTGTCCTGACCGATTGCGAGGGCGAAGACCTTCGCCGGCTGCTTCTGGAAGTCGCCGGAGCGGACGGGCCGATCGTCGGCGTCTTCAGCGTGTCGTCGGCCCGATTCGCCGCGGGCGAGAACTGGCCGCTCGACTGGTTGCTGAACGAGCGGACCGTGACGGTCAACACGACGGCGGCCGGCGGCAATGCGAGCCTCATGGCGATCGGCTGACTAGCGGGCTCGCCAGTGCGGCAACAGCGCGAGCAGGCCGTGCGGCGCGCAATCCTGCGGGGCGGGTTCCAGAGAAAGGCCCAGAAGGGCGCCGGCCGCGCAATAGCGCGCCGTCAGCGCCGGCGACCCGATGACGACCGCGCTGGGCGCGCCGACCGCGCCCGAAACGAGCTCGGCGCCGATCAGCAGGCCGGACAGGTAGTCCGACAATTGCCGCGGCGCCAGCCGGTCGAACAGGCCGAGCGTGCGCGTCATGAAAATCGCGTGCAGGAGGTCGCCCGGCCGCTCGAGCCCCAACGCCGCCCGCACCCCTGCCTCGAAGCCGGCGCGGTCCTCGGCCTCGCCCTCCATCAGCCGACCCAGAATGGTATGCTGTTTCAACGCGGCGAACGCCTCGCCGGTCATGTAGGTCGCGAACGAGACGATCCGCCCTGCCGCGACGCGCGCCCATTTCGAATGCGTGCCCGGCAGCACGAAAGCGCCGTCGGTGCGGCCCATCAGGGCCAGAGCGCCCAGTATCTGCGCCTCCTCGCCGCGCATCACGTCGGGCGCGCCGCCGGGCGCCGAGGCGCTGACGCCGGGGACGAGGCCGATGCCGCCGAGCCCCGCGGTTTCGACGGTCACCATCGCCGCGGCGATTTCGCGCAATCCGGCGGGGCATCGCGCATAGGGCGCCTCGACCCAGCCCTGGCGCGCCCCGATCATGCCCGCCATCAGGATCGGCGGCGCGCCGGCGCGCGCCGGCCAGTCGCCGACGGCGGCCGCCAGCACCGCCTCGTGTTCGCCCGCGGCGACCGTCAGAATGCCGCGCGACGATTCCGTGCGCGCGATGATTTCGCCATTAAAATCCATGAGATAGGCGCGAAACGAACTGGTGCCCCAATCGACGCAGATCGCCGCCGCCGCGCTCGAATTCACCGTTCACCTCGCTCGCAGGGCCGACGAGTCGACCAGACGGCGCGCGGCCGGATCCGGTCCGGACCGCGCCGGCTCCGCATTCAACACGATCGAACGAAAAACGAAAGTCGCGAACGCGCCGGCCGCGTGGGAATCGACGGCGGTCGAGCGGCGTTTCCCCAGGCGAACGCCCGATCGCGCCGGCCGCGGACCGCGCAGGCTCCGATTAAGACGTTCGCAACCCGCCGTCGCTATGGTCGCGCGGTGGAGACTGTCGCCTAAGGAGTCGGGCGAGGACTCGGCGCCCGATCGCCGTCGCAGAGCCCGCGCCGCTGGATAACTTCCGCGGCCGGCGCAAAACCAGCGGCAAGTAACCAGACCTCAACCGCTTGATTCTAGCCTGCTGGCGATTCGAGCGCTCAAACCACCGCGGCGGGCCATGACCTCAAATATTTTGTTCCACTCGATCTTCTTCCTGTTCCCGGCGGTCATGGCCTATGCCGCGTCGACCGATCTCCTGACCATGACGATCCCGAACCGCGCGTGCCTCGCGCTGGCGCTCGGCTATTTCATTCTGGCGCTCGTCGTCGGTCTGCCCTTCGACGTGATCGCGATCAACCTGTCCTGCGGGGCGGCCGTGCTCGCGGCGACGTTCGTGCTGTTCGCCAAGGGCTGGATCGGCGGCGGCGACGCCAAGCTCGCGGCCGCTTCCGCGTTGTGGCTGGGCTGGGCGCTGATCCTCAATTACGGCCTGATCGCCTCGGTTTTCGGCGGAGTCCTGACCCTCGTGCTGATCGTCGGTCGCAGGGCGCCGTTGCCCGAGTGGGCTGCCCGCCTGGGCTGGCTCGCCCGCCTGCATCATCCCGAGAGCGGCGTTCCCTATGGCATCGCCCTCGCGGCGGCCGGTCTCGTCATGTATCCGCAGACCGAAATCTGGCGCAAGGCGGTCGGCCTTTGACGCCAAACCGAGTTTGCGCCGCGGGCGCCGCCTGATCGATGCCGAACGCCTCGGATTCCGGCGCGAAAACGCTTCGCCGCGGCTCGGTCCGGCAGCGCCGCCGCGGGTCGCCGCGCGCGCAGGCGCATCGAGATCCCGCTGGTTGGTCGCATTCGCCGCTATTTGAAGATTGGATACGTCTGATTAACCCTAATTTGACGATTGGCGGTCCATATGAAGCCTACGTTGCGCGAAACGGCGCGATGAGGGTTTAGCGCCATGAACAGAGTACAAATCGCGGTTTTGTGCGTAACGGTGATGGCCTTCGGCGGCGCGTTCTTCCTGTTCAACTCGGGACAGGCGCCGCCCCAGATCATCGTGCAACAGGCGCCGAAGATCGAGACCGACGAGGTTCTCATTGCCGCAAGGGACCTCCAGATGGGCACCCAGCTCGCCGAGCCCGACGTCCAGTGGCAGCCGTGGCCGAAAGATGCCCTGTCGGAACTCATGATCAAAAAGTCCGAGGGCCCGCAGGCCATGGACTTCGTCAGGGGCTCGGTGACGCGCAACTCGTTCCTTCACGGCGAGCCGATGCGGCGCGACAAGCTCATCAAGGGGCCCAACTCGGGATTCCTGTCCGCCATTCTGCCTTCGGGCATGAGGGCGGTTGCGATCAACATCGACCAGAGCGGCGGCGTTTCGGCGGGCGGCTTCATCCTTCCCAACGACCATGTCGACGTCATCCGCGTCTATCGCGACGAAGAGGCGAGCAAGGCGCGCGGCACCGAGGTCAGCAGCGCCCAGACCATTTTGACCAATGTCCGCGTCCTGGCGATCGCCCAGACGGTCCAGGAAAAGGGCGGCAAGGACGGCGGCGGCGGCGGCACTGTGCTCGGCGCCAACGCGACGCTCGAACTCACGCCCGAGCAGGCCGAACTCATCGTCCTGGCCCAGCGGATGGGGGGCGCCGGCAATCTCCATCTCACGCTGCGCAGCATGCTGGACGCCAAGGGCGCGACGGACTCGGTCGCGGACCTCGGGATAGGCAAGTCTGGCGGACTGACCATCGTGCGCGCCGGCTCTGCGCAGCAAGCCATCCGTTGAGAGGTCCTTCGTGTCCCACGTTCCTTCAATCCGAAATGAGAGACGGCCGATGAGCATGCATCGCACCAAGCGGTCAGCGCCCCTGCGCGCCGGCTTCATCGTCGCCCTTCTCGGCGCCGTCGCGCCGCTGTCCACGCCCGCGGCCGCCGTGGACGCGGCGACCGGGGTGGTCACGCCCGGCCCGGGCATCACGCATCATCTGCAGATGGGCGTCGGCAAGTCGGTGATCGTCGACCTCCCCTCGGAGGCCAATGAAATCTTCGTCGGCGATCCGACCATCGCCAATGCGATCGTGCGCTCGACGAAGCGGCTTTATATCGACGGCATGAAGAACGGCCAGACAAGCATTTTCGCTCTCGACAAGAACGGCAATCAGATCGCCGTGTTCGAAATCTCGGTCGGCCGCGACATCGTCGAACTGACCGAACTGCTGAACGCCGCCATTCCCGGCAACGACATCCAGGTCAAGACGGTCGCCGATTCGATCATCCTCATGGGCTCCGTCGACTCGGCCGCCGAGGCGGCGCGGGCGCTCGACATAGCCAATGGCTTCGTCGGGATTACGGCGGTCGGCGCCGCGAGCGCTCAAGCGGGCGGAGCCGCCCCGGGCGGCGCCGCCGCGGGGGCCGGCGCGGGAGCGGGGGCGGGCGCCGCCAGCGGCGGCTCGCCAATCGCCGGAAAACTCATCAGTTCGTTGACCATCCGCGGCCTGGACCAGGTCTCGGTCAGGGTCACGGTCACGGAAATCCGCCGCGAGATATTGAAGCAGCTCGGCGTCAGCATGGCGGGCACTGGCGCTACGCCCAACGCTTTCAAGATCACAAATCCGCTGGCGATCAACGGCGCGATCACCGACACCCAGGCGGTCCTGGGCTGGACCAACGCGAGCGGCACCGGCCTGTCGGCGACCCTGCAGGCTTTCGAACGCGAGGGTGTCGCGCGGACGCTCGCCGAACCCACCGTCACCGCGGTCTCCGGCGAGACCGCAAAGTTTCTCGCCGGCGGATCGGTTCCCGTCCCCGCGGGCGAATCCTGCTCCGGTGGCGTATGCTCGCTCTCGTTCGGCTATCAGGCCTACGGCGTGACGCTCAATTTCACGCCGGTCGTCCTCTCGCAGGGACGCATCCAGCTGCGCGTCGCGACCGAAGTGACGGATATCGACAGCTCGAAGTCGATCTCGATCGCGGGCACCTCGGTGCCCGCGTTCCGGACCCGCCGCAACGAGACGACCGTCGAACTGCCCTCGGGAGGCTCGATCGCCTCGGCCGGACTCATCTCCACGGAGAGCCAAGCGGCCATCAACGGCGTTCCCGGACTGATGAACCTGCCTATCCTCGGGGCGCTGTTCCGCTCGCGCGACTATCAGCGCGACGAGACCGAACTGCTGATCATCGTGACGCCCTACATCGTCCATTCCGTCGACTCGCGTCAGGTCGTCAAGCCCGACGCCAACTTTGCCGACGCGACCGATCCGCAGAGCTGGCTGCTCGGCCGGGTGAATAGGCTCTACTCGACGACGGGCGCGTCGCAACCGATCCCGTCCTATTCCGGCAAAGCGGGCTTCATCAACGATTGAAGACTCGATCGACGTCCCGTTCCCGGCGCAACATTCAAGAGAGTACCCCGCCATGTCGTTCAAATCATCCTTGCCGTCTCGGAGAGTCGCGAAAATCGGCGCCGTTTGCCTCGCCGGGGTCGTCGCGATTTCCCTCACGGGCTGCATGACGGAGACGAGCCACGTCGTCGACGCGCGGCTGGACGATTATCACCTGCGCCACCCCATCCTGCTGACCGAGGCCCCGACGACGCTCGACGTGTTCCCGACCGGCCAGAGCAAGCTCGATCCGGGTTCGATCAAGGACGTCCAGGCCTTCGCGGCCCGCTACCTCAGCACAGGGTCTGGCAGAATCGTCATCCTGTCGCCCACGGCGCCCACGCCGTGGACGGGCGGGGCCGTCGAAGAAATCCGCCGCGTCCTCGCCAAGGCGGGCGTGCGCGGCGCGATCGGCCTCGGTTCCTACCCGGTCGGCGACGCCTACGTCGTTTCGCCGATCAAGCTCAGTTTCAGGGGACCGAAGGCCGAAGTCGCCTCGCGGTGCGGCCAATGGCCCCAGGACCTCGCGTCCGGCACCTCGCTCGACACCTGGACCAACCAGAGCTACTGGAATTTCGGTTGCGCGACGCAGTCCATGCTCGCGGCCCAGGTCGACGATCCTCGCGACTTCGCCCGCTCGCGCGCCCTGGGCCCGGCCGATGGCGCGATGCAGCTCTCCAAATACTCCACATTCCGCGCCGGCGGGGATCCCGGAACGAACTGGAAGGTCCAGCTGACCACCATCGGCTCGGTCGGAGGGAACTGAGCCATGGCCGCCCAATCAGAAATGGAAGCTGGCGTCGCGGCCATCGACCATGC
>JBEKZS010000159.1:0-9413 GCA_049509635.1 Roseiarcus sp. | reverse complement strand
TGGCCGAGCCGCTCACGCCGGTTCCGCCGGCGCCGGTCGAAGCGGTCCCGCTCACGCCCGAGGACCCGCCGACGCCGACGCCGGCGGGGCGCGGCGGCGTCGCCGGTCAGCCCGACCGGACGCCTTCAGCGCGCCGGTCGTCATCCCCAGCGGCGCCCAGGCGTCTGTTAAACAGAACTCTGAGATAGTGCTTCCCAAATTCCGAATGATCGGCTATAGTCCCATCATTCGAACCTCAACAGGAGCCCAAGCCGTGCCCGACACCGCAATGTCCGACACCGCCGTCCCCACGTCCCCGCCCGCCGCCCCCGCCAACGGCGCCGCCGCGCGCGGGGCGCCGGACGGCGGCGCGGCCCAGAGCTCCGCGCCGGCTTCCTTTTGCCTGCAACCCTCTGATTTCCCATGACCGGCCGAGAAATGAATTTCCAGATATTTCCGCACCGAAAGGGTCTGTCGGGCGATGCGGCTCGGGCCGCCGCCGCGCGCGGGCGCCCGACGGCGGCGCGCCGGAGAGCCCCGCGCCGGCTTCAATTTGCCTGCAACCCTCTGATTTGCCTCGATCGGCCGAGAAATGAATTGCCAAATATTTCCGCCCCGAGAGGGTTTCGGGCGATGCGGCGGGCGCCGAGGCCGGCTTGGGTCGTCACTCCCGAGACCGCCTCGCCGGAGATGCGCGGGAGAGCGGGCGAGGGGGGCAAGGGGATGAGCTATCGACCGAATGAACGCAAACACCCGACGCCGCGGAGCCACGCCGCCGTCGCGCCGTCAAGTCAAGGCGATTGCTGCGCAATCGCCCGAGGCCAAGGGGCCGCTGCTCCGCTGCGCTACGCCCCTCCCGGCGGATTGCAAGCGATCGCCTCCGCGTGGGACGGCTCGACCTCGAGGCGCGGGGCCGGCTACTGCGTCAGCGCGATGATCGCGCCGCCGCTGTTGGTGATGCTCCAGGTCGCGCTCGGCGTGAGGGTCCAGTTGGTCGAATTGAAGATCGCGGTGTCGGCGACCAGGGTGAGCTGCTGGCTCGACAGGTTCGACGTCGAGTTGAACGTCAGCTGCCGGCTCGGCAGGTAGATCAGCCCGCTGAGGCTCTCCGAGACGCTGTCGTCGAAGACGAACGACGAGAGCGCGAGGCCATCGGCTTCGTAGAACAGGATCCCTGCATAGGTTCCGCTCGTCGGCGCCGACAGGGTCATGCTCATGCCGCTGTTGAACTGGATGTTCGAGCTGTCGGCGAAGTAGAAAGTGACCCCGGCGCCCGACCAGGTCCCGCCGTTGACGTTCCAGCCGCCGCCCTTGATCACGTAAACCCCGGGCGCAAAGCTGACGGTCGGGCTGCCGTTGAAGTTGAAGCCGCCGCAATAGACGCCCGGGGTGAGATTGACCGTGCCGCCGTTGAAGTTGCCGCCGTTCGCATAGGCGCCGCTGCAGGTCGTCGAGAGGGGCGCAGGGAGCTTGCCGACGAACGGATTGCTCACCGTGCTGCAGCCCGTCTTGAGGTTGGGGTGCGTGCCCCCGTTATTGACGATGCTGACGCCCTGGACGCACAGCCTCGACGTCGTGATGTTCGAGCCGCTGTTGAAAGTCGCCGCGGGATTGCCCGTGCTCTTGACATCGGCCTCGCAATTGGCCGCATTGACGTTCGCGCCGCCGTTCGCCGTCAGGCCCGGACTCGCCGAGGCGTCGAGCAGGAGAATGCAGACGGGGGCCGCCCCGCTCGCGGCCGCTTCGGCCCGGACGCCCACAACGGCGTTCGCGGAGCCGGCGACGAGGGCCCCGAAGGCCTGGCTGACCGTATAGGTCGCGCTGCCCTGGTAGGGGCCGCCGGGTGGGAACGAAAAGCTGGGCGTTGCGCTCGCGCCGAGATTCTCCACGTCGGCGTCGAAGACCTGTATGGCGACGGTCTGCGCGGCGACGTTGCCCGCCCCGGCCGACGACGCCTCGGCCCCGGCGAGCAGCGCCGCGTCGAGCGCGGACTGGAGCTTGGTCCTGGCGTTCGCCGCCAGGCCGTAATCGATGCCGATGCCGACCGTAATCGACAGCGGCATAGCCATCAGCCCGAACATGATGCCGACGTTGGCGCGGCGATCAAGTCCGAAGACCCGCAAAAGTTTCAAAAGTGCGTAGAGCGACATCGGCCTCCCCCAGGTTTCGCTTCAGTTAAAATAAACCACGGAGACCTTGAGCCTCGCCTAAGCAAAAGCCTAAATATTTACGAAATCGTAACTCCACCGTGGCGCGCCCTTTTTCGACGTCGAAAAGCGCCCTGTGGCGACGGCTCGGCCTGGCCGATCGTTCGATCGCCCGTCGCTGCCGCCGTCTTGCCAAGCAGCCGCGGGCGCGGCTTAGATCGGTCGCCAAATCACCCGCGGGGCGCGGATATGAACAACCTGATCACCGATCTGCCGGGCGTCCTCGTCGGCTGCTCGCAGGACGCGCGGGTCGCCTCCGGGGTCAGCGTCGTCCTTTTCGACGAACCGGCGGTCGCCTCGATCGCGATCCACGGCGGCGCGCCGGCGCTGCGCGACGGCGCGCTGCTCGAGCCTGAAATGACGGTCGAGCGCATCGACGCGCTGGTCCTGTCGGGCGGCTCCGCATTCGGGCTCGACGCGACCGGCGGCGTCATGGCCTTCCTCGCCGCGGCCGGCCGCGGCCTGCCGGTCGGCCCCGTGCGCGTGCCGATCGCGCCGGGCGCCTGCCTGTTCGACCTCCTCAACGGCGGCGACAAGGCCTGGGGCCGCCGCCCGCCGTACTGGGAACTCGGGTTCGCCGCGGCGGCCGCCGCCGGACGGGAATTTTCGCTCGGCTCGGCCGGCGCCGGCTGCGGCGCGACGACTTTCGACCTCAACGGCGGCCTGGGATCGGCGAGCGCGGTCTCATCGCGCGGGTTCCTGGTCGGGGCGCTCGCCGCCGTGAACGCGGTGGGCCGCGCGACTCGCGGCTCCGGCCCCCATTTCTGGGCGGCCCCCTACGAGCGCGGCGTCGAATTCGGCGGCCTCGGCGTGCCTGACCGCGCGCCCGCCGACGCGCTCGATATCCGGCTCAAGGGCGATGCGCCCGCCAGCACCACGATCGCGATCGTCGTCACCGACGCGCCCTTCGCCAAGGCGCAGATGAAGCGCGTCGCGATCATGGCGCAGGACGGGATCGCGCTGGCGTTGCGCCCGGCCCATGCGCCGATGGACGGCGACATCGTGTTCGCCGCGACCACCGGGCGCGCCGCGGCGCCCGATCTGCGCGATCTCGCCGAAATCGGCATGCTCGCGGCCGAGTGCCTGGCGCGCGCGATCGCGCGCGGCGTCTACGAGGCGGGGCCGTCGCCGAGCCCGGTCCGGCCGCCGTCCTGGCGACAGCGCTATCGACCCTGAGGCTCAGCCGAACCGCTCGGCGCGGTACGGCGCGGGATCGGTGAAGGGGGTGTCGCCGGTCATCAACTCGGCGAGCAGCCGGCCGGTGACCGGGCCGAGCGTCAGTCCGAGATGCTGGTGACCGAAGTCGAACCACAGGCCTGGGTGGCGCGGCGCCGCGCCGACGACCGGCAGCATGTCGGGCAGGCACGGCCGCCGGCCGAGCCACAATTGTGCGTCGCGGCGCTCGGCGAGCGGGAACAGGGCGCGCGCGATCGGCTCGATCCGGTCGAAATGCGCCGCGGACGGCGGATCGTCGCGACGGGCGAATTCCGCGCCGGTCGTCAGCCGGATGCCGCGCGCCTGCGGCGCGAGACAATAGCCGTATTCGGCGTCGAGCAGAGGGCGGCTCAGCGTCGCATTGCCGGTCGCGCCGAAATGCATGTGGTAACCGCGCTTCACGAACAGCGGGAAACGATAGCCGAGGCTCTCGAACACATCCGACGACCACGGCCCCAACGCGACCACCGCGTCGTGGGCCTGCAGCCTCGCCTCGCCCGCCGAAATCGTCCAGCCGCCCATCGAGCCGGGGGAAAGCGCGCGCGCGTCGCCGGTCATGACCCGGCCGCCCCGCGCGACGAACAGGTCGGCATAGGATTGGACCAGCGCGCCGGGATCGGGCGTCGTCGACGGCTCGGTGAAATGGATCGCGCCGGCTGCGGCCTCCGACAGATGCGGCTCGAGCGCGGCGAGTCGGGGGCGGTCGAGCACGTCCGCGGCAATGCCGAACGGCCTCAACTCGGCCAAGTCGGCGAGCGCCGTCTCTCGGCCGCGCGCGGTGCGGAACGCCTTGATCCAGCCGCCCCTGCGCAGCAGCGCGCCGGAATGGGCCGGCCCCGCGAGCGCTTCGTGTTCGGCGACGCTGCGCATGGCGAGCGGGCGCAGCGCCTTCGCGCTGGCCAGCCGCGCTTTCGGCCCTGAGGCGAGGAAATAGCGCCAGAGGCCTGGCGCGATCGCGGGCACGGACCCCCAGCGGATCTGCGCGCGCGGGTCGCGGTTGAACGCGGCGCGCGCGATCTCGGCGGGGCTGCGGGGAAATACATAGGGGAAGACCGCCTCGCTCTGGACGATCCCGGTATTGCCGAAGCTGGTCTCGCCGCCGACCGCGCCGCGATCGACGACGACGACGTCGCGCCCACGCGCCTGCAGGTGCAACGCGGCCGAGACGCCGACGATTCCGGCCCCGAGCACGATCGCGTCGACTTTCATCAGCGGCATCGGCGATTCTCCTCGACTGCGGAGGCGGCACTGTGCATGGCCGCGTTGCGCAGGCAAGGCTGCAAGGGCGGCGCCGGCGCGGCCTCGAAATCGCCGGCGCGATCGCCTATACAACCGTCGGCCTGTCTCCCGCCGCCGGACGCTCCGATGATCCCTCGCTATTCCCGCCCCGAAATGGTCTCGATCTGGGCGCCGCGGACGCGCTTTCGCATCTGGTTCGAGATCGAGGCGCACGCCTGCGACGCGCTCGCCGATATCGGCGTCATCCCGAAGGCGAGCGCGAAAGCGATCTGGGACAAGGCGGGCCAGGTCGAATTCGATGTCGAGCGCATCGAGGCGATCGAGCGCGTCACCAGGCACGACGTCGTCGCCTTCCTCACCCATCTCGCCGAATTCATCGGCCCCGACGCCCGTTTCGTGCATCAGGGAATGACGAGCTCCGACGTGCTCGACACCTGCCTGGCGGTGCAGCTGCAGCGGGCGACCGACATCCTGATCGCCGACGTCGACGCGCTGCTCGCCGCGCTGAAACGGCGCGCGTTCGAATACAAGACGACGCCGACGATCGGCCGCTCGCACGGCATCCACGCGGAGCCGACGACGTTCGGCCTCAAGCTCGCGCTCGCCCATGCGGAATTCGCGCGCGCCCGCGCGCGGCTCGCGACGGCGCGCGCGGAAATCTCGACCTGCTCGATTTCGGGCG
Source organism: Roseiarcus sp. (assembly GCA_049509635.1). Taxonomy (GTDB): domain Bacteria; phylum Pseudomonadota; class Alphaproteobacteria; order Rhizobiales; family Beijerinckiaceae; genus Roseiarcus. Next base: position 4,091 of record JBEKZS010000159.1, on the reverse strand, counting down.
CGGTCGGCACCTTCGCCAACATCGACCCGCGCGTGGAGGCCCATGTGGCGCGCGCCATGGGCCTCGTCCCCGAGCCGATCTCGACCCAGGTGATCCCGCGCGACCGTCACGCCGCCTATTTCGCGACGCTGGGGGTGGTCGCCTCCTCGGTCGAGCGGCTCGCCACCGAAATCCGCCATCTCCAGCGCACCGAGGTGCTGGAGGCCGAAGAGTTCTTCTCGGAGGGCCAGAAGGGCTCGTCGGCGATGCCGCACAAGCGCAATCCGGTGTTGAGCGAGAATCTCACCGGCCTGGCGCGCATGGTGCGCTCGGCGGTGACGCCGGCGCTGGAGGATGTCGCGCTCTGGCACGAGCGCGACATTTCCCATTCCTCGGTCGAGCGGATGATCGGCCCGGACGCGACGGTCACGCTGGATTTCGCGCTCGCGCGGCTGGCGGGCGTGGTCGACCAGCTGGTCGTCTATCCCGACAACATGCGCCGGAATCTCGATCGGCTCGGCGGCCTCATCCACTCCCAGCGCGTGCTGCTCGCCTTGACCCAGAAGGGCGTCTCGCGCGAGGCGGCCTATGAAATCGTCCAGCGCAACGCGATGCCGGCCTGGCGCGGCGAAGGCGATTTCCTCGGCCTGCTGAAGAGCGACGCGGACGTGAAGCGCGCGCTGACGCCGGCCGAACTCGAGGGACTGTTCGACCTCGGCTACCATCTCAAACAGGTGGACCTCATCTTCCGGCGGGTGTTCGGCTGAGCACGGCGGCGGTTCGCGGGCTGCGGCCGGAACGGGGTCGACGAATTTGACCGTCCACCGCGTGAGATGCGGCTTGGCGGCGAAGCGCCGGCGCGGCGACGACGAACTCCGGAATCCGACTGGGCAATAGCCTGGTTTGGCGGAGACGGGATGCCTCGCGGTCCGCGACCGCAACGCCATGTGGATAAGCGACGAAGGCGCGCGATCCCGCCTTCTCCGCATCCGCCGCGCCCGATATTCGTCTTTTGGCGACCTATTCTCGATGTTGCGAAAGTCTTCGCGCCGCTCGGATCCGACGAGCGGGGGAGCGTTGGATGGCACGTACGCTGGCGCTCTGCCTGGCGCTCGGTTGTTTGGTGGTGGCGCTGTCGGGATGCTCGACGCTGCCCGACAGCGGCCCCGCCCACCGGTCGATCGAATCGAGCGCGGGAACCTCGATTCTCGGGACGACTCCGGCTTTCGACTATGCCCTCGTCGACCTCAACAGGAACGTTCTGCCGTTCATCGTCGATCCCGGCCCCGGGTCCCTGTATCGCACGTTCGGGACCGGGCGCGGACCCGTGCCGGAGATTCTGGTCGGGGTCGGCGACACCGTGTCGGTGACGCTGTTCGAAGCCCAGGCGGGCGGTCTCTTCATCCCCACCGACGCCGGCAGCAGGCCGGGAAATTTCGTGACGCTGCCGAATCAGACGGTCGACAGCAAGGGCTACATCAGCGTGCCCTATGCGGGACAGATCAAGGCGCTGGGGCGTTCGACGCCGGCGATCCAGCAGGACATCGTCGACCGCCTCAAGGATCGCGCGATCGAACCCCAGGCGATCGTCGCCCTCACCGCCCAGACATCGACCGAGGTGACGGTCGTGGGCGAGGTCAACGCCCCCAACAAGTTCGCGGTCAATCCCTCGGGCGACAAGATCCTGGACGTCATCGCGCGTGCGGGCGGGATCAAGGACCAGGGCTACGAGAATTACGTCACGCTGCAACGCCGAGGCCTGAAGGGCACCGTCTATTTCCTCAATCTCGTCAGGGATCCCAAGGAGAATATCTACGTCAGTCCGGGCGACGCCGTCTACGTGTCCTTCTATCAGCGTTCGTTCATGGCCTTCGGCGCAACGGGGGTTTCCGGGCAATTCAAGTTCCAGCAGGAGATACTCGAGCTCAACGAGGCGGTCGGCAAGGCGGGGGGGCTCCTCGACAATCGCTCCGATCCGGGCCAGGTCTTCGTCTACAGGCTCGAGGACCGCGACGCTCTGGCGAGGATGGGCGCCGACATCTCGCATTTCCCCGTGGACAGGCGGGTCATTCCGACGATCTACCGGGTCAATTTCCGGGACCCCTCCGGCTTCTTCGCGTCGCGCAAATTCCCCATGCGGGATGGCGACATCCTCTATGTGGACAACGCCGACGAGGTCGAACTGACCAAGTTCCTGTCCCTCATCACGACGGTCACCGGCTCTACCGCGACGGTGGCGACGGATCTCTCCACCACCCACGACGCCATCCGGGACCTGACCGGTCACTGACGGGATCGGGAATCGCGGCGAACCGGGAGGCGTGCGCCACCCCGGGGATTGCGAGCCCCGGCCGTCCCGGCTGGTTTTCGCGTTCACCGCCGCCTGCGGCGCCGGCGCGGGCGGGTTGCTGTTTTCGGCTGGTTAACATACCCTGATTTTTTGCGGGAATTAGGCCATGTCGAGAATCTCCACGATTCGCTCTTCTCTGATGGCCGGGATTGCGCTTGCGACGCTGTCGCTGGGCGTTTCCGCCTGGGCGGCGGCGGGCGTGCCCGACGCCACCCCCGCCTTCGCCAGGCTGCCGGATGCGGCGATCGCCGAGTTCAAAGCCAATCCATTGGCCTTATTGAAGACTTTCGTCTCTGCCGGCCTGCCCCTGACAACCCGGACCCGCAACCTGTTGTTGACCGACCCTCGGCTGGTCGATTCGCTGATCGACGTCGGGAGGAAGGGCGACGACGCCCAGAGGGCGGCGATCGGGACAGGCCTCGCGCAGGCGTCGCTGATTCTGGCGCAGGGCGACCCGCAAACCGCCGCGACGATCCAGCAGCAAGTGGCGGCCTCCAGCAGCCTGCCCCTCATCACCGCGTTCGTCGATGCGTCCAACGGCGTCAGGACGGCGGCGATCGGCGGCGGGGGCGGCGGGGGCGGGCTCGGCGCGGGCGGGGCCGGGGGTGGCGGGGGCGGGCCGACCGGCGGGGTCAGCGCCGGCGGTGGCGACGGCGGCGCGAACAATGGCGCGCTGGTCGGGGGCGGCGCCGGGACGGCGAACGCCTCCAGCGGCAGTTCCGGCGCCGCGGGGTCCACCTCGGGCGCCGGCGCCGCGGGATTCGCCAATGGCGGCGCGCTCGCCGCGACGGCGCTCTCGGTCAGCCCGACGCTCTAGCCCAGTGCTTGCCCATTTCCGGCGCCCCTTCTGATTTCAACGGCTTGGCGGGTTCGAGAATGGGTCGAATTGCAGGGACGGGATTCGAGGCGCGGGCCGAGGCATGTTGACTCGCCCAGACCGCCCCGGGGCTTCCTTCCCGGATCCGACCGCCGCCGCCCTGAAATCCGCCGGGTCCGTCGACTTCGACCTCGTGCTCGCCGCCGGGCGCCGACAGGCGCCGGTCATCTTCGCCGCAGCGGCGATCGGACTTCTCCTCGGCTTCGCGGACATCGTCGCGGCGGTCCCGCAATACACGGCGACGACCGACCTGCTGATCGACAGCCAGAAGGACAAAAACGATCTGTCAGCTTCGATCTCCGAAGTCACCTTCGATACCGGCGCCATCGACAGCCAGGTCGAAGTGCTCAAATCGGAGAAGATCGCCTTGTCCGTCATCGCCTCGCTGAAGTTGACGGGCGACCCCGAATTCATGGGGGCGCGCGGCACTCTGTTAGGCCGGGCGATAGCGATCGCGCGCTCTGCGCTGGATTTCACGCATTGGTTTGTGAGCCGGAGCAAGTCCGACCCCGAGGCGCAGTTCCAGCTCCAGCGTGCGGCGATCGACCACCTCAAGAGCAACCTGCAGGTCCGGCGGATCGCTCGCACCTACGTGCTGGCGATCGACTATACCGCGCCCGATCCCGCCAAGGCCGCCACGATCGCCAACGCCTTCGCGGACGCCTACCTCACCGACCAGCTCGATTCCAAGTTCGAGGCGGCGCGGCGCGCGAGCGGCTGGATGCAAGCGCGAATCGCCCAGTTGAAGGCTGATTCCATCGCTTCGGATTCGGCGGTCCAGAAATTCAAGGCGGACAGGGGCCTGATCACCGCGGACGGCAAGCTCGTCTCGGACCAGCAAATGACCGAGCTGAACACGCAGCTGATGCTCGACGCGTTGCGCGC
>JBEKZS010000158.1:0-9491 GCA_049509635.1 Roseiarcus sp. | reverse complement strand
TCGCGGCGACCGATTCTTTCACCGCCACGGCGATCACCGGCGATCTCCTGCTCGGCATGGCGCGCAACCGCGGCGTCGCCGGCTTCGTCACCGACGGGCTGGTGCGCGACATCGTCGGCATCCTCGCCATCGGCCTGCCCGTCTATTGCGCGGGGGCGACCGCCAATTCGCCCGTCCGCAACGGGCCGGGAACTGTCGGCCTACCTGTCGTCGTCGGCGGCGTTCGCATCGAATCGGGCGATATCGTGATCGGCGACCGCGACGGCGTCGTGATCGTGCCCCTCGCCGAGGCCGAAGCCGTTCTCGCGCGGCTCGACGCGGTGCGCGCGGCGGAGGCCGCGCTCGAGGCCAAGGTGCGCGCCGGCCTCGAAATTCCAGATTTCGTCACCGCCATCGTCGAGTCGGACAGGACCGTCGAGATCGCCGAGGCGCAGTCGGCGACGCCCCCCAAGGTCGCCGGCGCTTCGCCGCGGCAGCGGGTCCGAAGGTGACCGCGCTGCAAATGCAGGCTGCAGGCGCCAGGCGTCGCCCGTAGGCGCGGTCGCTGACCGCGCTGGTTCCCCCGCCGCCTCCACGGCACAGCGCACGTCACGCCGATTCGGCCGAAGAGCGCGTCTACGGGTTCGGCAAATGTCTTGTCAGAGCGCTGGCGGATTTTGCCGTCGGCCGCCTGGGTAAAACAGACAGTCGGGGCCGATCTCCGCGAGCTTGGCGACCCCATCAACCCCATCGCGCGATCGATCTCCTTGCGCAGGATTTCGAGGACACGCGCGACGCCATCCTCGCCCGCCACGGCGAGGCCCCAGAGCTGCGGACGCGCGATCAGGCAGGCCGAGGCGCCGAGCGCAAGCGCCTTGACCACGTCGGCCCCGCGCCGCACGCCGCTGTCTAGGAGCACCGGGATCCTGCGCTGCACCGCGGCGGCGGCGGCCGGAAGGGCGTCGAGCGTCGCGGGCGCGCCGTCGAGCTGGCGCCCGCCATGGTTGGACACGATCATGCCGTCGACGCCGCGCGCCACTGCTTTGGCGGCTTCCTTGGGATGCAGCACGCCCTTGAGCAGCAGCGGGCCCTTCCAGAGGCCGCGCAGCCAATCGACGTCGACTCAGGACAGAGACGGGTCGAGCAGCCGCGCCATGCGCGCCGCGAGGGTGGCGAGACCGGCCCGCTCCCCTGCCCGCGCATAGTTGGCGAAGGTCACCTTCGGGAGTTCGCGCACCATGCGGATGAGCCACGGCGCCTTGGGAATCATTCTCAGGATATCGCGCGCGCCGAAATTGGGCGGGATGGTGAAGCCGTTGCGGATATCGCGCTCGCGGTTGCCGAGCAACTGGTTGTCGACGGTCAGGACCAGGGCGTCGTAGCCGCTCGCCGCCGCGCGCTCGACGAATTCGCGCGTGAAGCCGCGGTCGCGATAGACAAAGATTTGCATCCAGCGCGGCGCGGCGCCGGCGGCTGCGAGATCCTCAATCGTGCAGGTCGAGGCGTGGCTGAGGCAGAACGCCGTTCCGGCGGCGGCGGCGCGCGCGGCGGCGAGTTCGCCTTGCGGCCAGAACAGTCCCGACAGGCCGGTCGGGCCGATCAGCGCCGGCAGGGCGAGGCGGCGGCCGAACAATTCCACCGAAAGATCGCGCGTAGCCGCGCCGTTGAGCGGGCGCGGCAGCAATTCGTGCGCGGCGAACGCGGCCTCGCTGCGCCGCAGCGTATGTTCGTCCTCGGCGCCGCCGTCGGCGAAGTCGAAGATCGGGAGCGGCAGAGCGCGGCGCGCCAATTGGCGCACCGCCTGCAGGCTGTAGGCGGACCGCCGCCAGTCGCGTCCGCCCATCATGACGGCTCGGCGAACAGCAGCCGCGTCACCGCCTTGGTCAGCGCCATCGGCGCCGCGGCCTGGTCGAACGCGCGGTAGTGATCGGAGCGCAGATGCGCGTCGAACGCCGCCGCGTCGTCATAGATCTCATAGAGGACGAAATCGCCCGCCGCGCCTTTTTCGGGAACCAGCACGTCAAATTGCCGGCAGCCGGGTTCGTTGGCGAGCGAGGCCGCCGCATTATCCATCACGAGCCGCTCGAAGGCGGTGCACGCTTCCGGTCGGACGCTGAAGGCGACGAGAACCGCGAGCCTTGTCACCCGTCGTTCTCCTTAACCTTCCAGTAGCGGTCGGCGATTTCGCTCAAGTGGCGGCGCATCGCCTGACCTGCCCCCGCGGCGTCATTGGCCTTGATCGCCTCGAAGATGCGCCGATGCGACTCATAGGCCAAGAGATCGGTGCCCGGGCGGCGCAGCGAGACGCTGCGCTGGTCGACGAGCCATTCGACGATCGCCTCGTGCAACGCGACATAGATCGGGTTGCGCGGGATGGTGGCGATGGCGAAATGGAACGCGACGTCGGTCTTCACGAACTGCACGTTGTCGCCAAGGGCGGCGGCGTTGGCGGCGAGCGCCTTTTCCAGCCGTGCGACGTCCTCGGGAGTCGCGGCGCGCGCGGCGTCCTCGGCAAGCGCGCATTCGAACAATGTGCGCGCCTGCTGGAAATGCTGGATGCCCTCGGGCTTGGCGAGCATCAGGCGCGCTGCGCCGGCGAGTTCGCCGAGCAGCGTCTTGGAGGTCGGCGCGGAGACGCGGGCGCGTTCGCCGTTGGCGACCACGACGAGGCCCATGCGCTGCAGCGCGAACAGAGCCTCGCGGATGGCGGGGCGCCCGACGCCGAAATGCTGCATCAGCTCGCGCTCCGAGGGCAACGGATCGCCGGGATTGAGTTCGCCTTCGTGGATCAGCGCCTCCAGCCGCGTGACGACTTCCTCATAGAGTTTGCGGCGGCGGATCGGCGAAGCAGGGATCATTCGCGGCTCGTGTTGCGGTGTTATGGTATAATAGCCCAACAGGATACCCGTTGTCTTGACTTGTTTTATCCGGCAGGCCTAGTCTGGTCTCCAAGCTGCCGATCCGATCATGCCACTCCTGACGGTATGATAGGTATACCGAAAAGCGCAAGGGAGGATAGAATGCCGTTCGTCAATGGATTGAGCCGTCGCCGCGTGCTGCAGGCCCTGTCGGGCACCGCTGCGGGCGCCCTGCTCGCCGCGGCCGCCCCGGCCCGTGCGGCCGGCTACGACCCCAAGAAATATGCGGGGACGAAGCTCGGCATCCTGATGACCGGCGACGAAAATGATCACCGCGCACTCGGCGACCTGCTGCCCGAACTCGAGGCCGAGACCGGCATCAAGCTGGAGATCACCTCGCCCGCGCTCGGCGCGCTGATCGAAAAGACGCTGCAGAATCTGAAGTCCGACCGTTCGAACTTCGAACTCGTCGAATATCTCGGCTTCCTGACCACCCAGCAGGTCGGCGGCGGCTATTTCGAGCAGCTCAACAAATATATCGACGACGCCAACGAAACTCCACCCGACTGGGACTTCAAGGACTTCATTCCGGGCGCGATGAAGAATGTCGGCATCTATGACGTCAAGGCGCATACGCTCGGCCAGGGTTCTGATGTATATGGCATTCCCGGCCTGCACTCCGGCTCGGTGATCTATTTCTACCGCAAGGATCTTTTCGACGCCGCCGGCCTGAAGCCAGCCAAGACCTGGGACGAGTTCAAGGCCGCCGCGCAAAAGCTGCACAAGGGCGATGTCGCCGGCTGCAGCTTCATCGGCGCGAACGATTTCTCGCTCGCCGCCGTCGACTGGTACACGCGTTTCATCACCACCGGCGGCGTCCTGATGAGCGGCGACCCCAACGGCAAGGATTTTCGCCCGCACATCGACACGCCTGAAGGCGTCGGCGCGCTGCAGATGCTGATCGACGTCTTGCCCTTCGCGCCGAAAAACGTGACGTCCTATGGCTTTGCCGAAAACGTCGACGGGTTCTCGACCGGCAAGATCGCGCAGATGATCTTCTGGTCGACGATCGCCGGCCCGATCTTCAGCAAAGAGAAGTCCATGGTGGCGGACAAGACCGGAACAGGGCCGGTTCCCGCCGGCGCCGGGCAAACGCCGCGCGCGATCCAGGGCGGCTGGGGGCTCGGCATCCCGAAAAACGTCGATCCGGCCAAGAAGGCCGCCGCGTGGCGCGCCCTCACCTGGATCACCAACAAGAAGTCCAACCGCTACGCGATCGAGAAATACCAGATCGACGCCAACCGCACGTCGGCGTTCCAGGATCCCGACTTGCTCAAGCAATTCCCCTACCTGCCCGATTCGATGACCGCCATTGCGAACGCCGACATCATTCCCACCGCGCGCATCGACGAATTCTTCCAGATGAACGACGTGATGAACGTCGAGTTCAACAAGGCGCTGATCGGCGGACAGGACGCCAAGACCGCCTGCGCCAACGTACAGAAGCAATGGGAGGCGATCCTGCGCAAGGGGGGCCATCTCACCTGAACGCAGGTTGGGCGACAGGCCGTCGCGAGCCGAGCGGCATGGACCGGGAGCTCGTTGAGAGGCGCCTCGGCGAATCATGGCTGCGCGGCCCGGCGGCGAGCGTTTCGACGCTCCTGGGGCCTTGCATTCTCTACCTGGCGGCGTTCGCGATCTATCCGCTGATCTATAGCCTGCGGCTGTCGCTGACCGACCTTACCGCCGCTGACAGCGCGGGGCGCTGGATCGGCCTCAAGAACTATACGGATCTGCTGTCGGACCCACAGTTCTGGAACGCCGCGCAAAACAGCTTCGTCATGGTGGCGGCCTCGATCGCCATCCAGATCGTCCTGGGAACGGCGCTTGCGCTGTTCTTCAATCTGCAGCTCAAGGGCGCGTTCATCGTTCGCGGCATCCTGGTGCTGCCGATGCTGATCACCCCGATCGTCGTTGGCGTGATGTGGCGCGCGCTGCTCAATCCGGATTGGGGCCTGGTGAATTGGGCGATCCGATCAATCGGATTCGAGCCGCCGATTTGGCTGGGTTCGATCGCGATGGCGATGAAGACGCTGATCATCGTCGATGTCTGGCAATGGACGCCATTCGTCTTCGTGATCGTTTTCGCGCGGCTGCAGGCGCTGCCGCTCGACGTCTTCGAGGCCGCGCAGATCGATGGCGCCGGTCCGTTCGCGATGTTCCGCCACGTCACGCTGCCGCTACTGGCGCCGGCGATCGCGTTCGCCGGCGTGTTCCGGGCGGTGGACGCCTTCCGCTCATTCGATCTCATTTATGGCCTCAGCTACGGCGGCCCGGCGCGCAGTACGACGACGTTGAGCTTCTTCTCCTTTCAAAACGGCTTCCAGTTTCAGAATTACGGCTATGCGGCCGCGGTCGCCTACATGATGCTGCTGATCCTGATCGCCGGGACGGCGGTCCTGCTGCGCTACGTTCAGCTCCGGCCGGGGCACGCCCGATGAAGCGCCTGGCGGGACGGACGATCGCCTATCTCGTGCTGATCGCCCTCGGCGTCATTGGCATCGCTCCGTTCGTCTATCTCGCGATTCTCTCGGCCAAGCGGCGCATCGAAATCTTGAGCCAGGTGCCGCCGCACCTTGACTTCGACTGGAGCGTGATCGTCAAGACCTACCGCGAAGTGCTGTTCAGCCAAGGCATGCTCGCCTTCACCGAGAATTCGGTCATCATCGTCGGCGCGGCGACATTCTTCGCCCTGGTGATCGGCACGCCCGCGGCTTACGCGTTCTCGAGGTTGCCGTTTCGCGGCAAGGACAATCTTGCGAGCGCGATTTTGAGCATGCGCTTCATGCCGCCGATCGCGGTTGCGATCCCGCTGTTCCTCATGATGAAGGGGATCGGCCTGCGCGACACCTATCTCGGCCTCATCTTGCCCTATATAGCTTTCTCGCTGCCCATCGTCGTCTGGATCATGATCGGCTTCTTCGACGAAGTGCCGCGAGAGATAGACGACGCCGCGTTGATCGACGGATGCACGCCGGCCGGCGTACTCTGGCATGTCATGTTGCCATTGGTGCGCCCGGGGCTCGTGGTGGCGGCTTTGTTCAGCGCGATCTTCATCTGGAACGAGTTCCTGGTGGCGCTTTACGTCATCGACTCGCGCAGCTTGCAGACCATCTCGCTGGGCGCGGCGACGCTCGTCAGCGCCCAGCGCCCGATCGACTGGAATATCGCCGCCGCCGTCGGCGTCGTGACGGTCATCCCGATCCTCATCTTTTCGCTGGTCGTGCAGCGATTCATCGTGCGCGGCCTCACTGCTGGAGCCGTAAAATGAGCATGGCGAGGCAAGAAGTCCCCGAACTCATCGCGGAGAAACTCGGCTGGCCCGAGGGGCCGACGGTGCTGCATGACGGCAGTCTGGTCTTCGTCGAGAGCTATCTCAGCCAATTGACCATCGTCGGCGCCGATCGCGTCGCGCGGCGCTTCGCCTATACGGCGGGCGCGCCGAACTCCTGCGTGCTCGGCGCGTCGGACGACTTCTACGTGTGCCAGAACGGCGGCACCGTGGGACCGTGGCGCGCCGCGGAAATGACCGCGCCTTCGATCCAGCGCCTGAGAAGGAGCGGTCAGGCGGAAACTTTGCTGACCGAGGTGACGGGCATAGCTCTCAACGGGCCCAATGATCTTGTCTTCGCGCGCGATGGGCGGCTCATTTTCACCGACCCCGGAATCTATAACCCTCAAAATCCCGACCCGAGCTACATCTTCGCGATCGACCCGGACGGGAGCGCGAGCGTCGTGGTGGCGTTTCCCAAACCCGTCTTCCCCAACGGCATCGCCGTCGAAGCGGACGGTTCCATCGTCTGGGACGAATCCTACACCGGCCACGTCGGGCGCCGCCGCCCCGATGGCGCGATCGAAGATCTCGGCCGCCTGCCCGGCGACAATCCCGTCCCGGACGGCATGAAGATCGGCGCCGATGGCCGCCTCTACGTGACCGATCTCGTCGCCAAGGGCATCCACATCCTGGCGCCCGACGGAAAGGTCGAAGGCTTCATCGCCTGCGGCGGCGCGCCGACCAACTGCGCCTTCGACGGAGAAATCTTATGGGTGACGGACGCCGGCGTTCTTGCCGCCAGCGACAAGCCATCCGACACCGGCAAGCTCTGGCGCCTGCGCGTTCCGGGCGGCGGCGCCCCTACCTATAGGGGCAGTATTGCGAAGGACGCGCATCCATGAACGAACGCGCACCGTTCCGCGGACTATCGTTTGAGGGTAAGACCGCATTCGTCACGGGCGGCGGCTCGGGGATCGGTCTGGAGACGGCGCTTACCTTCGCCGATCTCGGCGCCCGGGTGGCCGTGCTCGATTGGACGCCAGGGGCGGCCGCATCGGCGGCCAACCGCATCGAGGCGATGGGGAGCCGCGCGATCGCCTTCGAGGGCGACGCCGGCGATGAGTCGACAATCGTCGAGGCGTTCGAAGTTACGCGGCGTGAACTGGGCGACGTCGACGCGGCTGTCGCCTGCGCGGGCATCCTCGGCGATGGCGGACCGGTGTTCGAAACCTCGGTGGCGGATTTAGAGCATGTCATGGCCGTCAATTTCCGCGGCTCATTCCTGGTCGTGCGCGAAGCCGCGCGCCAGATGCGGCCGCGCCGCAGCGGAGCGATCGTGCTGCTGTCGAGCCTCGACGGCCTGCAGGCCGAACATGGTATGTTCTCCTATTGCGCCTCGAAAGGCGCGCTTCTCAATTTGGCGCGGGCCGCCGCGCTCGATCTGGCGCGCGACCAGGTGCGAGTGAATTGCGTTTGCCCGAGCGTCACCCGCACGCCTCTTCTAGAGGGTAGGCTTGCGACGCTGCCCAATGGCGAAGAGGTGCTGCGATCCTATGCCGAGCGCCACCCGCTCGGCCGCGTGCTGACCCCGCGCGACATCGCCGCGGCCATCGCCTTTGTCGCATCGCCGGCCGCCACTGGCATTACCGGCGTTGCGCTTCCCGTCGACGCCGGCATCGGCGCGACCTGGGACAATTTTCGAGACCCGCCCTGGATACGCGCGTGACGCGGGTATCGCGTCGTCGGAACGATGATGAAGGAGGAGACCCATGCAAGCCACATCGCAGAGCGATTCCGCTGTCCGACTGAGCCCGGCCGATGTCGCGCTTTATCGCGAGGTTGGCTATCACTACCCCATTCGCGTGATGAGCGCCCAGCACGCGGCCGGCTACACGCGCAAGCTCGAGGCGCACGAAGCCATTCACGGACCATTCCTCGGCAGCATGCGGCACAAGGGGCACCTCTATCTCACCTGGCTCGACGAGATTGTGCGCATGCCTTCCGTCCTCGACGCGGTCGGCGACATTCTCGGCCCGGATCTCATGGTCTACAGTTCGAGCTTCTTCATCAAGGAGCCCCATGATCCGTCCTACGTCTCCTGGCATCAGGACGCCCACTATTGGGGCCTCAGTTCAGACGAAGTCGTCACCGCATGGATCGCTTTGATGGATAGCGATACCGAAAACGGCGCGATGCGCGTCGTTCCCCGCACGCATCTGGTCGACCTCCCGCATGTCGACACTTTCGCGAAAGACAACATGCTGTCCCGCGGCCAGGAAGTGGCGGTGGATCTGGGCGATCGCGCCTGGGTCGAACTCGGTCTGAAGGCGGGCGAAATGTCGCTGCATCATGTCGGCCTCGTGCACGGCTCCGAACCGAACCGTTCCGATCGCCGCCGCGTCGGCTTCGCGGTCCGCTACATGACGCCGCGCGTCAAACAGACGATTTCCGCGACCGACGGCGCAACTCTCGTGCGTGGGACCGATCGCTACGGCAATTTCGAGCACGAGCCCTCGCCGAAATCCGATATGGCGTCGGAGGCCCTGGCCTATCATCGCTATGCGATGGACCGGCTGAGCCAGACCGTCATGAAAGGAACGGACAAGACGATGAACGATCGGCCTTGACCGCGATCAGCAGGTCCAGGGCGCCGCGCTGTCGGGATCGATGTCATAGCGCGCGATGGCCTCGGCGAGGACATCGCGCTCGAGCAGACCGTCGCGGGAGAGCGCCTCCAGCGCGGCTATCGCGATGTGACGCCGGTCGACCTCGGAGAACCGGCGAAGTTCCACGCGCGTGTCGCCGCGGCCGAAGGCGTCGGTACCCAACGCCAAGAATTGCGCCTCGACATAGCTCGCGATCAACCCGGGATAGGTGCTGACGTAATCGGTCGACGGCCATGCGGAGGGCGATCTCCAACCTCGTGGACAATGCCATCAAGTACGGAGGTAAGGCCGACGTAACGCTTGCCGCCGAGACCGGGCGCGTCGTGATCACCGTTGAGGATGAAGGGCCGGGAATCCCACGGAGCGAACGGGAGAAGGTGTTCGAGCCATTCTACAGAATTGACAGCGCTCGTGATCCTGGCACTGGTGGGGTCGGTCTCGGTCTGTCCGTCACTCGTTCGATCGTATGGGAACACGGCGGAGACATTAATCTCGCTAATCGCAAGGGCGGAGGCCTCAGCGTTCGCATCGAGCTTCCCATTGGCGCCGGTCAGAACTCGCACCGCCAGCACGGTATCGTGCAGAGGGAGGAATCTCAGAAGCCAGACGCAGCAGCCTCCGAGGATTGACAGCGGCTGGCGAAAGCGCGCGCGC
>JBEKZS010000157.1:0-9689 GCA_049509635.1 Roseiarcus sp. | reverse complement strand
AGGTTCGCGGCGGGGCATGATCGGTCGAGGCGCCGCAAGGTTACTCGAGCGAGGCGGAGGATGTGAACGAACTCGAGACCAACAGCGAGGCGGCGCACCGGTCGTCGCGGCGCTTTATTTTCAGGGCGGTACGGTCTTATTAGCCACGAGTAGCATAGGCCCGAAGCTCGGCTTAAACGAGACGGGCGACATTGGGCGCGGGCTCTCTTGTTATGACCAAGTTGTTTGGTTTTCGTACCGTCCACGGGCCCGGCCGCGTTTCAGCGGTCGGGCTTTTTTCCTCGACGATGATCCTTTGGCGCTGAGACCCGAACGAGCGCCCGCGCTCGCGAGTTCCGCCCGTCAGGCCGGACGCGATTCGACGGCGGGACCTCGGACATCGACCCCGTCAACTACCGGGGCTGCCGGAGCGCGAAGAACAACGACACGCTCCTGCTCCATGGCTTTGCGACCTTCTGACGAGAGCGGACTCGTGCCGGAGCGCGGCGACCGGGGAGCGGCGACCGCCTCGCGTCGGCTTCCCCAAGACGATGATGCGGCGCCGCGGCCGCGGGCGGTTCGCCAAAGGAGCGTCGCAGAAACGAGGGCGTCCGGGAGGATGAAATCTCGGGAGGCTATTTGGCGCCGCATTTGGGCGTTGGCGCGGCGGGGCGGCTCGCGAAGGCGATTTCAGGGCGCGCCGCGCGGCGAAATGGGGCGGACGATCGATGTCGCTCCCGGTCGCGGCGCTCGCGGCGGCGGCGCTTCTGGCGGCCGGCGCCCGGCGCATTCGCCCCGACGCTGTTGTTCAAGGCCGACCTCAGCGGCGGCGGCGAGCCGCCGCCCGACGACTGCGTCTGCAGGGGCCATGTGAACGCGGCCTTCGATACCGAAACGCGGACGCGGACCTTGGCGCACGGCTATTTTGCGCGCCCGATCACCTCGAGGTCGAGGATCGTGTAGCTCTTCGCGTCGAGGCCGAATTCGATGCGATCGCCCGCGCGCAGGCCCGCGCTCAAGGCGGGCGACTTGACGCGGTACATCATGATCATCGCCGGCATCAATCCCTCGATCGCGTCGTGATCGAGCGTCAGCGCGCCACTGGCGGGATCGATCGCGGTGACGTTTCCGGCTCCGCGAAAATATCCGGTCGGCTCGCTCTGCTGCGCCTGCGCCGATAGGACCCAGCCGCGGGCCACGCCGGGTCCCGAGCGCTCCGGCGCCAGCGCGACCGCCGCTACGCCCGAACCGATCGCCGCCGCCGCCAGAGCCGCCCAAAGGCGCATCCCGACCATTCGCCCCTCCTGCTTTCGGGCGCGCCGGGGCGACATGCCGCGCCGGGCTGCGCCGCCATCTCTCCGACGCCGGCATTCTGCACGGAGTCGGACGCGAACGCCACGAACTCCGGGACAACGGCGCCGCCGCGCCGCGACCCTTCTCGCGAGACCGGGAGCTTTTCCCAGCGGCCTTGCGATCGCTGCGGGCCGGGAGGATCAGGGAAAGGCCGCCGGCGGTCGAATGTCGTCCCCGGCCCCGGACGCTCGTCCGAGGCCCCGCAAAGATCAGTCCGAGGGCACGTTGACATCGCCCGCATTGACGGCGACGACCCCCTCGATCTCGGCCAGTTTCGCCGCCAGCTTGGATACTGACCGGACCCCCTGAATTTCGAGCACGACGGTCACGATTTTTCTCGACCCGGCCGGCGCTTCGGTTCCGGCTGTCGCGCCAGCGTCATGGGCGCGCGAGCGGTCGGGCCTCGAATATTCGCCATGCGCGGTCTCGCCGCCATCGTCGCGCCGGTCGGCGGAAGAGGAGCCGCGCTCGATGCGCACCCGGCTGACGGCGAAATCCTGCTGGGTGCACGCCACCAGAATCTCCCGCAGGATTCCTCGCCCGTCCTCGTAGGAGACTTCCAGCGGCGAGGGCGTCCAGCGCGACCTGGGCAGCCGCCGCACGAAAAAGGCGAAGGCGAACACCACGATGAAGTGCAGCGCGGTCGCCACGAGCGCGAGAATGGGAAGCCCCGCCCCGCACGCCATGCCGACGGCCGCGGTCAGCCAGACGATGGCGGCGGTCGTCAGCCCGCGCACGCTGTCGCGCCGGACGAAGATGAGGCCGCCGCCGATGAAGCCGATGCCGGTCACGATCTGCGCCGCGATGCGCGAGGGATCGAGCACGACGCGCTCGCTCAACACGTCGGCGAATCCGTATTTCGAAACCAGCATGATCAGGGCGGCGGCGAACCCGACCAGCGTGTAGGTGCGCAGACCCGCGCTCTTCTGCCGAAGCTCGCGTTCGAGACCGATCAGCGCGGACAGGCCGAAGGCCAGCGCGAGTTCGCCGATCTGCAGCCATCCCTGCCCAGCGAAATATCCGGCGGCCATGGGCTCCTCCGATCGATGCCGACGCTCTCGGCGCGACCGACCAAAGCTACCCGAGATTCCCAGCGGAAACAGCGGCGTTTTGGGGGCCGGCTCGAAGGTCGGTCGATCGCTCGGACGTCCCGCGCGCCAGCGGCGCCGGGAGGGGGCCGCCCGCGCTACTGCGGCCGACCGAGACCGCCGCGCCGGCCTTGCGGCGGCGCCGGCCGTCCAGTCAATTCGCGCGCGACAGGTTCCGCCTCATTTCGCCGAGCCAGGAGCGCGCGTCGATCGCATTCGTCCGGCGGTGATCGGCGGCGCCGGCCTTGGGGACCGGCCGGTCGAAGCACACTCCTATGTCGCGGCCGCTCCGCCACACGAGCCTGGCGTCGCGCATGATCCCGGAGCGGTCGACCGCCAACGGGAAGGACTCCGGCAACGATTGCCCCTCGGGCGTACGGACGCCGGCGCCCTTTTCGGAAACGCTGCGCACCAGAGCCTCGATTGGGCCTTCGCCTGAATCGAGCGCGATCTGCGCGGCGTAGCAGACGCGGCGGCGGCCAGTCTTCCTTCGATCGTTCCCAACCATCGCTTCACCCTTTCTCGTCGGATGGCTCCACGCTACGCCGAACAATCGGCAAGGCGAAGCGCATTTGATTCAAATGGTTATCGTCGGGCCGAGACAGCAGGGGCGACAGTCGGCGGGGCGGGGCGCCGACCGTGCTCCGCTCAGCGGCCGCGCCCGCCCGGGAAACAAGGCTTTCCGAGCCGAATGCGCGTGGCGCGCCGGCCTCACCACCTGACCGTCCGGCCCTGGTAGTCGAGGTAGCGCAGGCCCGGCCTACCGGTTTGCGCGGCTATGGCGTTCACGACGCCCGGAATGCTGGTCTCCACGTCGAGCGGCGCGCTCGGGCCGCCCATGTCGGTTCGCACCCAGCCGGGTGCGACCAGCGCGAGGCTCCGGTCGGAGTCTTTCTGCCGGGCCGCGAAGCTGCGCATCAGCGTGTTGAGCGCGGCCTTGCTGGCGCGATAGACTTCCCAGCCGCCGCTCTCGTTGTCGGCGACGCTGCCGAGCCCGGAGGACATGGCCGCGATCATGCCGCTCGGCGGCACGAGGTCCTGCAACGCCTCGATCGCCCGCATGACCCCCAACGCATTGATGACCATCACCCGGATGAATTCGTCGGTCGAAACCTCGCCGATGGTCTGCGCGGGATCGTTGGTGACGCCTGCGCTGACGAACAGGAGATCGAGGCTGCGCCCGGACAGGCGTCGGCGAAGCCCCTCGATTTCGTCGGCGCTGGCGATGTCGAGCCGGTCGATCTCGAGCCGACCGGCGTAGCGCTCGCCGAGATCGTGCAGGCCGGTCCGCGCGTCCGTCCGGACAGTGGCGATCACGCGCCAGCCGCGGGTCAGATATTCGCTCGCCAGCGCAAGGCCGAGGCCGCGCGAAGCGCCGACGATCAGGACGGTCGAAATCTTCTCGTCGACGGACATCGGCGCCTCCTGCGACGAAATCTTGCCGGCGCCAATACGGCGTTTTCCGGGCCATCGGCGGCGATCCCGCCCGACACGGGTCAGGGGTAGCGCGCCTTCATCTCCGCGATCCGCTCGGTGTCGCGATCGATGATGCAGGCGAGCCGCGGATCGCCGCCCTTGGCGCTCATGCCGGCCTCGAACGGCGCGACATCCTGGCAATCGGTGTCGCGCCAGCCGATCCATTGCGCCTGGGATTCGTTGAGCGAGCGCTTCCACCGCGCCCTCTGCGCGGACAGCAAGCCGATGCGCGTGTCGATCGACTTGCCGGCGGCGTCGACGACGGCCGTCAACTCCTTCTCGGAACGATCGGCGGCCGCGCGCAGACAATCGGCGAGTTCGCGCGCGCCGATCTTCTTGCTGTCGCACTGGATCTGCGAGGGACGCGGCTCCTGCGCAAACGCCATCGGCGCCGCGGCCAGACCAATCGCCAGGGAGAGCAGCAACCTTCGCATGAGCGGAATCCAGACCGGCGGTTTCACAATGACGTAACGAGATTCGGGGCCGCCGTGTCAATCGGACCCACGCGCATTACGGGATGACGCAAAAAGGGCGGCGCCCGGTTCCCAATCTATTCGGGCCGGCGCGGGTTCCGGCGGGTCAGGAAATCGCCGATGCGCTCGAGCGCGCGGCGGATGTTGAGGGCGGAATTGGCGTAGGACAAGCGGATGAAGCCCTCGCCGCACACGCCGAAATCGGGGCCCCCGATGGTCGCGACGCCGGCCTCGTCGAGCAGGGCCGAAGCGAGCGCCTTGGCCTTCCACCCGGTCGCGGCGATGTTGGGGAAGGCGTAGAAGGCGCCCTTGGGCGCGACCGCGCGCACGCCGGGCAATCCATTGAGGCCGGCGACCACGACGGCGCGCCGCGCGTCGAATTCGGCGACCATGTCTCGGACGGCGTCCTGCGGACCGGCGAGGGCGGCCAGACCGGCGAATTGCGTCGGCGCATTGACGCAGGAATAGCAATTGACCGCGAGCTTGCGCGCGTTTTCGTAGAGGGCGGCCGGCCAGATCGAATAGCCGAGCCGCCAGCCGGTCATCGCATAGGTCTTGGACCAGCCGTCGAGCATGACGAGCCGATCGCGGATTTCGGGATAGGCGAGCAGCGTCTGGTGTCGCAGGCCGTCATAGGTCATCTGGCCATAGATTTCGTCGGACAGGATCGCGACGTCCGGCCATCGGGCGAGTCCGGCGACGAGCTTGTCGATCTCCTCCTTCGGCGTGACGCCGCCGGTCGGATTGGCCGGCGAATTGACGATCAGCAGCCGGGTGCGCGGCGTGACGAGGGCGAGCGTCTCCTCGGCCGAAAAGGCGAAGCCGTTCGCCTCGCGCACGGGAACCGGCACCGGCGTCGCGCCGGTGAACTCGATCATCGAGCGATAGATGGGAAAGCCGGGGTCGGGATAGAGGATTTCCGCGCCCGGTTCGCCGAACATCACGATCGCCATATACATCGTGACCTTCCCGCCCGGCACGATCAGCACGAGCTCGGGCGAAACCGTGACCCCGTGCCGGCGCGCCAGATCGGCCGCCACCGCCTCGCGCAGCGGCAGGATGCCGGTCGCCGCGGTGTAGCCGTGCTCGCCGTCCCGCAGCGCCTTCACCGCGGCCTCGACGATATGCCCGGGGGTTGGGAAATCGGGCTGTCCGATCCCCAGATTGATGATGTCGCGCCCCTCGCGCTGCAACGCCGCGGCCTTGGCGAGCACGGCGAAGGCGTTTTCCTCACCGATCCGCGAGAAGGCGGGATTGACGTGCAGCATCGGGGTTTCCTCGTGGCGTTGACGCTGTTGTGCCGCGACCGGGCGAAAGGATCAAGCCGATCGCGCAACCCGTCCGTCACAGCGCGTCGGCGATCGGCAGCGGCGTCGACGACGGCGGCGAAGGCGCATGGCGAAGCCGCCACAGGCTTGCGACGGCGGCGGCGACGGCGAAACCGGCCGCGGCCGCGAGCGCGGTCGGTTCCGCATTGGACGCGAAGCGGAACGCAATGGCGGCAAGGGTGGCCCCGATCGTCTGGCCGGTGAGCCGGGCGGTCGCCAGCATGCCGCCCGCCGCGCCGCTGCGCGCCAGCGGCGCGGAAGACATCATGGTGCGGTTGTTCGGCGACTGAAAAAACCCGAACCCCAGGCCGCATAGCGCCATCCGCCAGACGACCGCGAGCGAGCCGACTTCGCCGGGGAGCAGGGCGAGCGACAGCAAGCCGAGCGCGAGCAGGGCCAGCCCCGCCCCGCTGAGGATCGCCGCGGGCAGCCGATCGGCCAATCGGCCGGCGACCGCCGCCGCGACTCCAGCCGCAACCGGCCATGGCGTCATCAGCAGGCCGGTGTCGACCTGGCTGCGATGCAGAACCCCCTGAATGAAGAACGGCAGGGATACGAACGCGAGCATCTGCGCCGAGAACGAGGCGACCGAAGTGAGGACCGAGAGCGCGAATGTCCTGTCGCGCAGGAGGTCGATCGGCGCCAGCGGCCGGAGTTGCGTGCGCGAGCGCATGATCAGCGCGACGCCGGAAAATACCGCCGCCGCGAGTTCGGCGCCCCCGAGCCACGCGTCGCCATTGCGGATCAGGAGGTCGATTCCCGTGAACAGGAGGCCGAAGGCCGCCACGTTCAACAGCGTGCTCAACAGATCGAACGTTCCGGAGGTCGGACTGGCGGGGAGGGCGGCGCGTCCGACGAGGAAGGCGAGCAGGCCGAGCGGGACGTTCACGGCGAACAACCATTGCCAGGGCCCCACGGCGAGGATGCCCGAGGCGACGGTCGGCCCGAACGCGGCCGCCGCCGAGACGACGAGCGCGTTGAGGCCGATGCCGCGTCCGAGCATTCGAGGGGGATAGGTGAACCGGACCAGCGCGCCGTTGACGCTCATGATGCCGGCCGCGCCAAAGCCCTGGACGACGCGCGCGACGATCAGCGCGGGCAGGCCTCCGGCGCAGGCGCAGGCGAGCGAGCCCGCGGTGAACACGACGATTCCCGCGAGGAACAGCCGGCGATAGCCGATCATTTCGCCGAGCGCCGCCAGGGGCAGCAGCGAGACGACGATCGCCAGCTGAAAGCCGTTCACGACCCAGATCGACTGGTCCGCCGCCACGCCGAGCTCGCGCGCGATCCTCGGCAGCGCCACATTGGCGATCGCGCCGTCGAGCACCGCCATGACGATGGCGAGCCAGATCGCGAGCGCCGACCAGGTTCGACGCGGGACCGGCAGACCGTCAAACTCGGCCATTTGCTCTCCACTCGCGACCGGGCCTCGGCGCCCGGTAGCTCGGATCTGCGGCTGATCTAACCCCTTCGGCGCGGTCGGCCCTACACAAAACATTGATTTCCCGCCCCGGGCGCGTGGCGCGATAAAGTCGCGCGAGCGCGGCGCCGGCCGTTCGGCCGCGGGAGCCGCGCGCGACTCGAATTTCGGGGCGCCGGCCGGTTCGTCAAATCGAAGACCCCGCTCGCCGCCGCCGCGCGATCCCAAGGCGATCGCCGATCGCCGCGTTCACGGAGCCCGTCATGCTCGATCTCGATCACTTGGACTCGCTCAATCCCCCGACCGCGCCGCTCGACCGGCGCGCGCTCGTCAAGGCGACCCTGACCGTCGGCTTCTGCGCCGCCGTGGCGCCGGTCTGGGCCCAGGTCGTCCAGACCTCGGCCGAAGGCCTCGTCGCGGGCGAGGTTCGCGTGCCTTCGAGCGGCGTCGACATTCCCGCCTATCGGGCAATGCCCGACCATGGCGGCCCGTTCCCCGCGGTGCTGGTGATCCACGAGATTTTCGGGGTGCACGAATACATCAAGGACGTCTGCCGGCGCTGGGCGAAGCTCGGCTATTACGCGATCGCACCCGACCTCTTCGCCCGCCAGGGCGATGCGTCGAAGGAGACCGACATCGCCCGATTGATGGCCGATATCGTCGCCAAGGTCCCTGACGCGCAGGTGACCGGCGATCTCGACGCGACCTTCGCGTTCGCCGGGAGCAGCGGTTCGGCTGAGGTCGGGCGGGCGGCGGTCACCGGCTTCTGCTGGGGCGGGCGCCAGGCGTGGCTGTACGCCGCGCATACTCCCAGGCTGAAGGCGGGCGTCGCCTGGTACGGGCCGCTCGCCTACAAGTCCGATCTGCTGCATCCGGACAATCCGCCCGACATCGTCGCCAGCCTGAAGGTCCCGGTGCTCGGCCTCTATGGCGGCAAGGACGCCGGCATCACGGCGGCGCAGGTCGACTCGATGAAGGACAGGCTCGTCGCGGCCGGCGGCGCTTCGAAAATCATCGTCTTCGCCAATTCCGGCCATGCGTTCCATGCGGACTACCGGCCGAGCTACCACAAGGAGGACGCCGAGGCGTCCTGGACGCTGGCGACCGCCTGGCTGAAGGACCACGGCGTCTGAACGCGCCGAGGCGCATCTTCAGCTTTCCTCCACCGCCTTGGCCGCCGCGTCGATCGCCGCCACGATCACCCGGATGTGGTCGTCGCTGGCTGGCCGCCCGCGCAGGCGATGGCGAAGCGCCGAGCCGAGGTTCTCCATCGCGCGCAGAACCGACGGCGATGGCCCGCGCCGCGACGCGCTGGCCTCGGCGATCCGGGCGAGGATCGCGTCGACCTGAGTGCGGTTGGCCTCGAGGAACGCGAGCCCTTCAGCCGACAGGGTGTAGAGCCGGCGCCCACCGGCCTCGTCGCTGACAGTGGCGTGGCCGACTTCCTCGAGCAGCGTCAGCGTCGGATAGACGACGCCCGGGCTCGGGCTGTAGCCGCCGCCGACCCGCTCCTCGAGCTCCTTGATGATCTCGTAGCCGTAGCGCGGCCTTTCGCGCAGCATCGCCATGATCACGAGCCGCAGGTCGCCGTGCTCGAACACACGCGCGTCGCGGCCGCGAAAGCCGCCGCCGTGGCGGCCGTGGCGCTCGTGGCGACCCCACGCGAATTCGTCGCGCGCCGCCCAGCGGGGCTCGGCGCCGTGGAAGTGTCTGAAAAACATCTGATGGTCTCCTAGTTTGCATGACATATCGAGATATGTCGCAAATTAAGATATATCTAGATACGATCTTGTCAAGCCGCTCCACAGAACTTCTTGCGGCTCGGTCCGAAACGCCATCCGGCCCGGGTCTTGCCGAGAGCGTTCCCGAGGCGCGCGTTGCGCAATCGCGCAGCCTTGCTAAACCTGTCGCGCGGGACGCGCCCGTCGGGCGACGAGTCCGCCCTCAGGGAGGTTCGCTTTGCCAAGGTTGACCGCGATCGAGCCGGGTTTCTATCGGATCGCGCTGCCCGAGACGCTCACCGACAGCACCCATGGCGAAATGCGCGCGTTCGAGCTCAACACGGTGCGGCTGCGCGACGCCGACGGCGCCGAAGGCGTCGGCTACACCTTTACGGTCGGGCGCAACGGCGCGGCGGTCGATGCGACGCTCGCGCGGGAAATGACCGAGCTGTTCGCCGGCGCCGAGGCCGACGCGATCGAGAACCTCTGGCGGAAGGCGTGGTGGGCGCTCCATTATGGCGGTCGCGGCGGGCCGACCGTGCTGGCGATCTCCGCGTTCGACATGGCGCTGTGGGACCTCAAGGCCAAGCGCGCCGGGCTGCCGCTGTGGAGCTATCTCGGCGGCTTCGATCCCAGGGTCCCGTGCTATGCAGGCGGCATCGACCTCGACCTGCCGCTCGACCGGTTGCTGCGCCAGACCGACGACAATCTCGCCAAGGGCTTTCGCGCGATCAAGATGAAGGTCGGCCGCAAGCGCCTTTCGGAGGATGTCGAGCGGGTGAAGGCGATGCGCGCGCATCTGGGCGACGGCTTCCCGCTGATGGTCGACGCCAACATGAAATGGTCGGTCG